>JAGAJA010000013.1 GCA_017829075.1 Oscillospiraceae bacterium
ATTTTGACCTCACTATTTAAAAAATTGCCATTTAGTAGGAGATGAATTATAGAACCTCGGAATAATGGGCAGGAACCCCATGCAACGCCTTTGGCGGTGCGATGTACAGTAGCGGGGGAACCCCGCTATTCCTGCCGTACAAAGTACGGTGCCGCCTGCGGCGGTAAATTCCCGAAAAAAGAATGTCCGCAGGTGCGACACCTTGTCGCACTTGTGCCTACAGCCCGCACTCAAATTCGTTCTCATCGCAGTCCGGGGGCGGAATGCTCCGGAATTCCGTGGGAGCAAGAAATTCAAGGACCGTAACTCCGTGGCTCTCCAAAACTCGGAAAAGCTGGAGCGCTTCGTTCCAGTCCTTATTTTTGACGGGGGAGCAGGACATCACCGATAATTCTCTGTCCGGGAAATCCTCGAAAATCCGAACGCTGGAGGCTTCCGCACCGTCGCATCCAGCTTGGTCGCTGTCATAGCAAAACCACACGGATTTTATTTCCGTGTGGTTCGCGAGGTATCTTTTTATGCTCTCGTAGTTTCCGCTGCCGTTCACGCTGAGCCGGTGGTCGGCTGTCCAGTCTTTTCCGAGGAGCTTTGTAAAAGTGGCGTGCGACATTGCGTCAATGGGGCTTTCAAACAGCCGGAGTACGTCGTTATGACCCACCATTGCGAATGTGCAGGACTTGTCGCCGCCGGGAGCTTCACCGCGGAATTTCACGTCAGTCGAACCCCGGAGCGCGCAGGAGCGTATCACTCCGTTTTCATCACGCCCGAAAAACAGGCAGTTGTGATGAACGGAGTCCTCGGCAATCATCTTTTGCTGAATCATTGCTTTCACGATTTCCGGGTCGATACCTCTTGTCTTTATGAGGTATGCCATGACGCGTTTGGGTGAAATATCGTGTGCCGGCGGCGAGAATTCGCGCGGTTTCTCCGACTCCGGCGGAGCAGTCCGGCGAGGAATATTCACCTGCCCGGAAACTCCGTTCACAACATAACGGGCGATGAAATCAAGCGCCTGCTCCGTGGAACAGCAGAGCTTGTCTTTAACGAGGTCGATAGGAAATCCATGCCGCCCGTCCGAAAAGCGGTACCAGCCGTTTCCCTCGCGATAAATGCACAGTCCCTGTTCGCCTTTTATCTTCCAGCTTTTGCGGTCGCTTTCCCTTTCGTTTATCTCCATTCCGAGAGCCTTGGCAACGTCCAGGCAGGGAGCGTTAGTCAGGCGGTAGTAGTCGTCACGGGAGTATTTATACTGCGGCATAGTTTCCTTTCTGGTGGTGCAGCACGGTGACGCGCATTTACATCTCCGTTTTAAAGTATCAATTATATAGGAAAACCTCCCACGGCTATGTTCTGCCATGAGAGGTTTTCTATTTATTATATGGAAGCGCTTTCTGGACTTATCTCATCGCAGCGACAATGCTCTCCACGAGCTTATTTGTCAGCTCGTTTTCAGAGAAGATGGAGCATGAATATGTTCCGTTGGTCCATGTCGCGGAACTTACGCCGTCGCCGTTTCCCTTTAACGTAACGGTATTCCCGCCGATCTTCTTTTCGGAAACGTTCTTGTATACGTTGTAGTCGCCGCTGATGTCATTGGTTCCCTTGCCCTTGCGGACGCGTATCTCATTGCTGCCGTTGGAGTATCTCAATTCAACGATTCCGTCCATCGTCTGCACATGGGAAACCTTGTAGCCCTCGAGCTTTTCAGGGGCACTGAAGCTGATTCCGGCAGCCTTTGCAGCTTCGGAAACGGTCTTGTATTCCTGCCACGGGTTCGGGATCTGGGTGTTGTCGCCTGTGATTTCCTCGTCGGTATTCCCAAGCTCCAGAGTCTGTACGTCGCCAAGCTTTACCTTACCCTTTGCGGACTTGCTGACTGTTACCAGCGACCACTCGTATGGAGCGTTCGGATAGACCGCCTGGCTGCGGCAGAGTATCATGTAACTGCTGCCGGATTTAGTCTGTTTTCCGAGGTAAAGAACAGGCTTGTAATCAACGCCAACAAGCTCCTTCATTGCCTTCTTGTACGCGGAATATACCGCCTTGTTCTTTTTGTTCTTTATCGCGAATTTTCCGGTGTTGGCTTTGAATCCACCCTTGTCACCGCCGCTGATTATAGTCTGGAAGCCGTCGATATCAACGGTACCGTCAACGTTCTCGTAGATGTACATTATCGTGATCTCAGGCACTGCATCAGGATATACCGGAGTTGCCCTGCAGAGTATCGCGTACTTTGTGCCTGCAACGACCTGAGTTCCGAGGACTGCTATCGGCTGATAGCTTACGCCCAGAAGCTCAGCGGTAGCCTTTTTGAAAGCTGCCTTTGCAGCGGCGTTCTTGCTGATAGATGTGCTGCCTGTGTTTACTTCCCAGCCTCCTGCGAGGATCTCTGTGTAGCCGGAATCGTCAGCCAGCTCTATGGAGTCGTCCGCAAATGCGGAGAATGTCGCGCAGGACATTGCAATGAGTGCTGCCATAGCGGCAGAGGAGAATCTGATAGACTTTTTCATGATGTTATACTCCTTTGAAATTTCTTTTGTACTGGCAGCTGTTTTACTGCCTTTCACCCTAAAGGACAGCATTATAATCATCAGGTCACACCTTTTTGAAAAAATTTATTTGATTTTTTCGATAATTTCTTTCAGTGCATTTTCAGAAATACCGGAGCTTACCGAAACCGAATAGGAATAATCCCCGGAAACCCAGAGCGCAAGGCTGAACTCATCGCCGTTGCCCTTTATCGTTACTGTATTTCCATTGACTTCTGTTTCGGTGACGGTGTTATACTCGTTGAAATCGCCGCTGATATCTTCGCTTCCGCGGGATTTACTTATGATCATTCCGCGGTCGTCGCCATTGTAATACTGCACCTCGAGGATTTTCCCCTCGATAACCGCATAATAAGGCTCGGTGTATCTTCCGTAGCTGTCGGGTACGCTGATTGCAAACCCGACCGTATTTTCTGCTTCTTCAAGTGTATCGTATTCTGCGTAGGGATTTCCGGACTGTACAAAATCGGAACTGTCAGCTTCTTCCGACTGAGCAGGAGTATCAATGATATTACCACTATGCTGGGTAATGGCGAATATTCCGACGCCGATGACCAGCATTGCGCAGGCGGCTATGCTAGCATATCTGACCCACGGTGTGAAGCGCATTGCTTTCTTTTTCTGCTCGGCGGGGGCAGCTTCGTCAATGTATTTTTCGTCGATATCGCCGATTATCTGCATTAAGCGCATTTCTTTCATACAATTATCCCCTCGCTTTCAAGATGTTTTTTCAGTTTGCTGCGCGTGCGCATAAGGCAGGTCTTGACCTTGCTCACACTGAATCCGTATTCCTGTGCTATCTCCTCAATAGGGCTGGCATACCAGTAACGCCTTACGAATATCTTGCGGTTGTCTGCTGAGAGTGTGCCTAGGAAATCGTTTATGCTGTCGCGTATTATCATGCTTTCCGCCGCCTTTTCCACGTCTGAGCCGGGGGCGGGAATGCACTCCGAAAGCTCGTCAAGAATGGCTTCAGTGCTGTTTACATCTCGTTTTTTCCTGTGCATATATTCGTACATATTCAGTGCGATGTTCCTCGCTATCTTTCCGATATATGCCCGGAAATTCTCAGGTCTTTTCGGGGGAATCGCGTTCCACGCCTTGATGTATGTATCATTCTTGCATTCCTCGCTGTCCTCGTTGTTGTGCAGTATGTTGTAGGCTATCGTCAGGCAGTACCGCCCGAATTTAAGGTCGGTTTCTTTTATTGCCTGCTCGGAGCGGGCAAAGTACAGATCAAGTATCTGTGCGTCTTCCATAGGTATCTCCTTTCGGTATATTTTATTTTTCTGATATAAAAGACAGCGTTTTTTGATCAAAGGTCACACGGTTTTTATAAAAATATGTATGGGCAGCTTTCAAATAAATGATAATCTAAATTCGGCTTATTGTCAAGTGTTTCTATAAAATATGTCACATCTCCGGCTGTTCGTCATATTCCTCGGAAATATCATCGCGGGCTTCTCTTGCCCACATCGGAATGTGTTCCTCGCGGTCGTACAGGAATACGCCGTTTACCGCGCCGCCGTATTCTTTGGGGTCACAGCCCGGTCCGGACTGCGCAAGGAATAGCTGTTCCTCGGGAGTGAAGCTCCGTGAACTGAAATATTCCGGACGGATTATCATAATTCTTCCCGTGTAGTCTGCAACGCCATTGTCAACGTACACATCGCCGAACGTATCGGAATTAAGATGCTCCTTGAGGTCGTCATCGCGTTCGCTTATGTATCCCTGAAACTCCTCGTCATCGCCGAAGCCGAAATCCTCGCGGTACTGCGCCGCCATTTCAGTAATCACTTTCTTTACATCTGCGGAATCTACATCAAATCCGTTTTCGCTGAGCAGGTCCGTGAAATGGCTCTCTACATTCTGCTGTTCGACCATATCCCAGATTCCGTTACATTCCTCGTCAGTCAGCTCAAACTGTATATCCTCGCCGTTTACGGTTCGGATAATAGAGCCTGTTTTCGGTGTGAGTTCTTCGAAATGAGTGTGCTGGTTTACGTCAGAAAGCGCTCTGGAGAACAGGTCGCGGTATGCTGAAACAAGATTATTCTGCGAATCGTTTGAGGTGAAATAATGTCCCCATACCGTGGAGATTCCGCCGTTGTGGTCGGCGTTGTACCAAGTCACATAACAGCCCGGCATTTTATTGTTCTGCCCGAGGACAAATTCAGAATTGGGAGTCTGGAGCCTCTGAACAATGCGGTAGCCCTCGATTTCCTGCTTATTCCTCTCACGGAAAGCGGACCTTAATTCTTCCGTCACGGCGTTAAGAAGAACCGGGTGAGCCGTTCCGAGCGTCCTGTCTGCTGTTTTCCGGATTTCCTCGGCATTGGGATAGTCAGCAAGTAACTTCTGCGCCCATTCCTTGTTATCGGCGGTGAAACGCCCGTCATATTTCAGACTGTCAACGCGTAGCGCAAGCATGAGCATTGCAGGCTCAAAGCCGTATTTCCCGGCGGCTTCCGCAGTGACTTTTTTAACATCAAGGTAATTATTGTTGAAATTTTCGGCGATGGAATGGCTTATAAACGTCCCGCATTCATCACACAGATTCATACTTTCGCGGTACCGTTCAAGCTCGCCGTTTTCTTTTGCGTATTTAAGACTGTTTTTGTAGATATCCATTTTATTTTCCTTTCCGGAGGTGCGACACGGTGTCGCACCTGACCTTACATCTCCATGCCGAATTCTTCCTCGTCCTGCTCTGATTCAAAGTAGCAGACGGTCTTTTCGTGGTATGAATAAAGGTGAATGTCACCCGGCTCACATTCGAAACACTCGGCGATTTCCCTGCGAATGCTGTCCATATCGGTATCGTGGCAGTAAATACAGCCGCCGCATATCTCGTTTGGAGAATCCGGCTTTTCGTCCGTTACGCACCATTCTGTACCGAGATTAAAAAACTCGCACTCAAAATTCCTGATATCCTGCTCTGAAAATCTGTCCTCCGGGTAAATTACGCGGTTGTATTCTCCCTGACAACAGCCGTGGATCTCCTTCCAGTCAAATTCTTCGCCTAAAACCAGACTGAGTGCCTGGCAGATTCCCCACATTTCATCGTATATTCGCGAGTAGGGATTGTATCCGTCTGCTTTCGGAAAATTGTACGACCTTGCGGCGTCCTCCCAGCCGGTGAGCTGTTCTTCCGTGTACTGGTTATTGTCCTGCCGCGGTGAAACGTCATTTATGTATTCTGCGATGGAATCGTACTCGCCGCACCTGCTGTCCGCAATGTCATGCGAAACATCGAAATAGTTCTGCAAAACCTCAAGAATGCTTTTGTAGTGCGGATCTACTGCGTATTTTCTTACCGGCTCATAAAGAAAAATGCCGTCCCATGTTTCGGCGCTGTCCCAGAATGGAGAGGTCTGCTCAGATGGGCTTATCTGCCTTGCGTATAGTGCCATTTTATCCTCGCTTTCAAAAAAAAGGTGCGACACCGTGTCGCACCTATCACTCAAACGCCATCTCATAATCACCGAAATCAATCGTTAGCGGCCGTTCTTCCAGCAGGTCGGCGTACTGAACCGCCGCGTCCAGGTGCGACACGATGTCGCACCCAAATTCATCCGGGAGCCTTTCGGATTCCACGCCGGACTGCCCGATGATATAATAACTTATCTCAGCATGAACGGTATCGCCATGTCCGAAATCCCTGTCAAACTGACCGAGGATTCCAAGCTCATCAAGCTCGTCAGCGCTCTCTACATACGCTCCGGTAACGTAAATCTCCGAGTCCAGAGAAACAACGCTGAAAGTGTATGAGTGACTTTGCAAACCGAGCTTTTCTATAAGCTCTGAAAGTTCGGATTTTTCATCTTTAGGAATTTCGGTCGGCTCCGCAGCGCTGAATGCTTCGTTGATTTCTGCTTCCAGGCGGTCAGCTTCCTCACGCTTTGTCTGTAGCTTCTGCATCAGAAAAGACTTGATATTGTCAAAACCGCGCTGGCTGAAAGAAATGTACTGTGACCCGCTGACGTTTACAAAACGAATAAACTGATAGCCTCCTGTATTCTTCAGGTAATTTAAATACGCCTCGAAATACTCATCGTTGCTATATATAACAAAACCGCGGTCCTTGATTTCAGAATCGCGGTTTCCAAATAGTCCGGACATATCATTATACTCATCATATTCGCAGTCAGAAACAGCTGCCGGAACGCCAGCACCATGAAATCTCATAAGCGAATACGCCGCGCCAAGCGGGATTTTGCTCATCTCGTTCAGCTTGAACTGCCTGCCTTTTTCGTGACGTGTTATTGTGTCCCTGTCAAAGTCGATATCGTATGTAATTAAGCCATTCCGCTTATCGCGAGTATAATTATCATCGCTGAGCTGATTATTTCTATCAAGGCTCATGAGTGCGTCGTAAGGGTTTTCATTGGAATACAGTGCTGTAAGGAATGACTTCAAGTTCATAGTCCAGTTGGAATAGCAGTGTTTCTCACCATTCTGTTTTATGCGGAATTCAATGCTCATAATCACATCTCCATTTCTTCGTTTTCGTCGTCGGAATAATCGCTCATAACCGCTTCATCATGCGGTTTGTCGGCAACCTCCAGTTCGGCGTTTATCTGAGCCTGGCGTTCCAGACCGGCGCGGAGCTGTTCCTCATACTGGAACGGCTTGCCGTACTGCTCCTTTGCGTTTGAAAGCTGCTTTTTTGCCTGCTCCAGCTCAGCATTAAGTCCGTGGATCTGCTCCGGAATGCGCTCGTACAGATTACACAGCCTTGTCACGCCGCCAAGCCCGCTCATCGAGTAATCGCAGGTGTAATGCCCGTTCGCTTTTAGCGACAGCGACACCAGAGCGCCCTGGTGCATCAGCACGATTTTGAAATCGTTCAGCTCGCCGACTGCCCTCGATTTGTACTCCTGATAATCATCGGACATCATGTATTTTGTAACCAGCGCCGCCAGCTCGTCGCCGGCTTTGGAGCGCTCAACATAAGTCCTGCCGCCAAGCGTCATGCGGAAGTTGTCCTCCGTTATCGGCGGCGCTGCAGAAATCAGCTCGATATCCTTTTTCGTCCACTCGATCATTTTTTCTTTTCGGGAAATCAAATCCGGATATCGCTTGCTGATATCGTATTCAAAAGAGCGCTGCTGCTGATAATAATTCGCCTGCAGCAATTTCAGACGGTTCACCTCGTTGTCCACCGTCATTTTCTCGGCTATCAGGGGATTGCCGGTCGTTGCGGCTTTCATTTCAGCGAACGTCAGCGCGGTGTCGTCAATATCCTCGCAGGTTCGCGCGGCTGGCTTGCCGGACATTATCTGCGAGATTATCTGCTGTTTCTTCTCAAGAATCTGCCAGCGATAATTGTCAAATGTGCCTTTTGTGGAGTAATACCCGATGTAAACCTCGGAATTTTCGTTGCCCTGGCGTATTCCGCGGCCGTTCCTCTGTTCGATATCTGAGGGACGATATGGGGCGTCAAGGTGGTGCAGGGCAGAGAGCTTTCTTTGAATATTCACGCCGGTTCCGAGCTTTCCGGTCAAGCCGATAATGATTTTTATTTCGGCGTTGTTTACCTTTTCAAACATGGCAAGGCGCTGTTTATCATTC
>JAGAJA010000107.1 GCA_017829075.1 Oscillospiraceae bacterium
CCAAAAAGCAAAAAGTATTTGTTTATGAAAAAGGACAAGGTTTAGTTCAGGTTCAAGATAAAAAGGCTATTGCGGACGCTCAGAAAGAGTATGATGATGTTCAGAATGAGATAAAGAAAGCAGAGATTGATAAACAAATAGACGCTCTCGAAAAACAGAATGAATCACTAGATAAACAAATTGAGGGTTGGAACGAGTATAAAGATCAATTCTCTAATATGGAGAATGATGTCAAAGACACTTTGACCGTTGAACAGGCTAAGAAAGCTCTCAATACTGATGAAAAGGGCTTGCTTTCTCTGGATGAAAAGACAGTCAATGGTATTCGTGATGGTCTGGCAGAGGCTGTTTATAAGAAGAACGTTGAGGATAATAAGGATAATAAAAAGTATGTAACCGTTGATATGGATACATACTTGAAACAGTTGGGTGCGACTGTTTCTTGGGCTGAGTTCCAGAACATGGCAAATAATCTTATGTCAACTACTTCAACAATAACTCCTTTAAGTAATAACAGTACGATTAATAATGCTCAAACAGTTAATAATAACAAGACGATTAATTCAACGTTCCAGTTTAATATTTATGATGCTTCTGACCCTCAAAAGGTTGTAAATGAGGTTAGAGGATATATGAAACAATTACTGACAGAAACGATAAATAGTACTAAGTGGTAAGCAGGCTATTGTAGAAATAAGGATAATATTAAAAGAAATTTTAGTTCTTTTAATATTATCCCAATTTTCTAAAAATAATGGGTTGACAATTTAAATTGGTTGGTATATAATGTATGTAGACGAATGATATTTATTGAGGTGCTGAATATGGAACAATTAAATTGGTTGCAATCTATTTCGGTGGGGGTAAATAAAGATAAGAGTATTATAAAAGTAGAATTTTTTTCATCAACAAAAGGTTTATTAGATGATAAGAGTGATGAGTGTAGTTCCTTTGTTGTTCCTGTTGAAAACTATAATGCTGTTATTAGATTGTTGATTAAGGCAGGAAAGCAAATTGAAAAAGATTTACAATTAAATCTGCATATAGATGATAAGGGTGATGATTATGGAAATTAATTCAAAGATTTTTTTTGATGAATATAATATGAATTATAATATAGGAAATTATGTTTCTACATCACAAAAAATTTGTCAAATAATAAAAAAAATATTTGGTAGATATAAAAACCAATCTTTCTTGTATGTAGGTAAAAATCAGCGAATTGATTATAAAGCAGATATAGCTCATTTAAAAGCAATATCGTTAGTCCCTTTCCGCGATTATCAATACGAATATGAAATAGTTTTAGAAAAAGGTTTTACTTTTGATGGTGGATATGTAGTAAAAGCATATTATTATTTAAAATCAAAGCAAATTTGGTTTGTTTTGAATGATATAAATTATGAAATCCGCCGTAATTTTACTAAAAAAGCACTTGATACATGGGAATCGTTTGGTGGAGAAATAATACCAATTGTAACATCTGTTTCGAGATTTGATAAAACTACAATGCCCGGAGGGGCAATTGAACTAAAGGTGGGACATTAATGCCAACGGTTGAAGAACATGAAAAGAAATTCCAACATAATAGAAATCTAGTTTCATATCTTCGGAATACAGAATATCAAGACTGGCAAATTACGGCTTGCTTTTATGCCGCTCTACATATAGTACAATCGTGTTTACATTCTGAAAAACATATTTTGGACGATAATTTACTTAGTCATAAAGATACTCAACTAATCATCAGAAAAAATTTTCCAGAAGTATTGTGCGATTATACAAGCTTATTAGAATTAAGTTATACATCTCGATATCAATCACTTAACGATATATTGTCTGTTGACTTAAACGATGCTGAAACACATCTCCAAAACATAATAGATGAATGTGAATCTTTGCGAAAACATCGACAAAAAGCGATAATTAAATAAATACAAGACGTGTTATAAAAATAGCACGTCTTTTTCTATATAAATATAAAAAAAGAAAGGAGTTGTCATAATGGTTTGTTCACCAACAAACGCTTATCCAAATAATAATTGCGTTGATGGAAATAATTTTAATATGAGAATTACGTTCAATGGCGATTATATAGTAGGAGTACATTTCTTCATTTACGATTATATTAATGAAAATGTAGTAAAATCTTGGTCAGATTATGGTGTATCTACTAAAGGTTATTGTAATGGAGAAGAAATAAAATCTACTAATATCAGTAATTTGGCTCAAAATAAAGAATATGTGTGGAGAGCGAAATTTTTTGAAAAAGTAGATATTGATAATGGATATTATCCTGATGTCTATTCATCGGAAGGAACGGTTGAAAAAAATCCTATTACTAAAATAACCGTAGTAAAATCTGAATATACTACTACATCAAATGACGTTTTTATTACAGTTGAGCCAAATTTGGATATAACTGTTCCGTGTTATATTTATGTACAAAATGATGAAGATGAATTTGAACGTAGATTAGTAACCAATTATCATAAAACCAAAGGTGTACTAAAATTAGATTCTGCATACGACACAAAACCTTCAGAAGGTACAGAGATGTATCTAAGTACTATTAAATTTACATCTTCGCGTTTAAAAACCTTGATTTCAAAGACTGCAACACTTCCTATAAAAAAAGGTTTAAATATTGATACAGGAAGTCATTGGCGTGGCGATTATGATGGTACGGGCGAAGAAAAATATATTCATAATACTTTTATTGTAATTAATGATACATATTATGAAATTGATTATTATGATTATCAGACTGGTTTGTTGTCAACGGGTGATGATACTCCTGAAATTGAAGAGGGAACTCCTTATCAGATATATCAATCGTTTGTTATTTCTCCATATTATTATTTTACAACCAAACCAACTCCTACTATAACTCCTAAAATGACTTTTGTAAACGAGGTTATTAAATGTGAAGCCAGCATTAGTGCAACAGGTAATTTTCCTGTAAAATATTTTTATTGGTCAATTTATAAAGATGATATTTTAGTAAATCAGAGTGAAAAAATATGGTCTGGTAGATTAGAGTATATATTTAGAGAGCTTGAAAGTAATGCAACTTATACCGGAAAAATTACAGTTGTAACACAAGATAATATCGAAGTTACAAGTGATTTTGCTAATTGTACTATCTGGGCTGGGGTAGTGGGTATTACAGATTTAACAGCATCATTAGATAATTCTAAAAACGCAGTAACGCTTACTTGGAAAAATGCGACAGGAGTTGTTCCCACTGGTTACATGATTTTGAGAAAAGATTCAGATAATAATATTCAATATCTTGAAACTGTTCAACAAAAATCTCTTACAAAATATGTAGATTATTCTTGTGGAAGTAATACTACTTATCAATATATAGTTGTTCCTAAAATGTCAGATATGGTTTATCAACAAGCTACTGTTTCAATCACAACGAAATTTGATAGTTGGGCAATATATTTTCTTGCAGAAGTTCCTTATTCAAGACCGAGTGAATCTATTACAGATGTTAAAATATATTATGACTATATGTATGGGGATAAGCAGTTTAAAGTAACGGATAGATGGAAAATTGAGATTGCGCCAAAAGTTGATAATATTGTTCAAAACTTAAAACGAGATAAAAAGGATGTATATAAAGGGAAACCGGCTGTTACATATGGAAATATGAATTATGATTCTTTTACATTGAGTTTCATATTGGGTAATCTTTCATGTTGGGACAATGAGCTTATAAATACAGATTATCAAACATTCCAAAAATGGAAAAACGATGTTGGAAGTACACATAATGTTTTGATAAAAGATACTCACGGAGCTGTCTGGTTTGGGGTAATCACAGAACATAGTCATACTCCTGATTATGGCGGTGGCAATTATCAATTTTATACTATTGATATTGATTTCGTTCAAACGAGAGATATGTGTAACACTCGCATATTAACAGATTGAGGTGATGGACGTGGAATATTATGATGTCTATGATCAAAATTATATACGTTTGGCAAAAAACGAAAACAAAATTGTATTGTGTAAAGTTGAAGTGTTAGATCATTCTGAATATGTAATTTGTGATATTACCGATGATATAATCGTAGATAGTGATAATTATTCAAAAACATATGAGCAGGGGACACAAAGCAAATTAAGCTTTGATATTTATAATAGAGATAATAAATACACCATAAATGAAAATAGCCCTTTCTGGTTTGATACTAAATTTAAATTCTACAAAGGATTAAAAGATGATTATACGGGGGATATATATTGGTTTAGTAAAGGTATATTTACGACCATCAATGTTTCACAAGAAGACGATATTATATCTGTAAATGCTGTTGATAAATTTGGCTTGCTTACTTCCGAAACAGGCGGGGCTTGTCTTGAAAATGCTACAAAAATTAGTCTTGGTGACGAAGTAGGTCAGATGTTTATAGATATGCTATCACAAGATAAGGGCAACCAGAAACCTACTGACCCAATTCCTCCTATAATAGATTTTGATACACGTCATATTGAACTAGGTGAAGACTTGGAATTGAGTACAGGAGCGTATTTCGGAGATGTATTTACTGACTTAGCATATAGTCTAAGATGTAGATTGAAATATGATAATTTTGGACACTTGGTTTTAACAAGAGGAACAAGTGATTTTGAATTTTCAAGTAAGGCAGCAATGTGGGTATTTGATGATAACATGACGGCAGAGTTTTTATCTGCGAGTGTCGATTATGATTTTTCTAATGTAAAAAACAGAGTTACTGTGTGGGGAGAAAATTTTGATGGAGTAAGTTTTCTTGCTGTTGCCGAAAATGATAATCCAAAATCTCCGGTAAGAATTAGTTTGGTAGGATATAGAGTTGCAAATACAGTTGAAGATATGTTTGGGTATGAACAAGAAAACGTAGATGCTTATGCCGAAAAATATCTCCAAATGAAATCTATTGTCGGATTGGGTGTCAAGGTAAATTGTACTATGTTACCTCATTTAGATGTTGAAGACGTTGTTATTGTAAGAAATGAGAAATTAGGGTTAGACGATAAGAGATTTTTAATAAGTGAAATTACAATAAATGGACATGAAATGACGCTTTCATTGACTAATATTGACAGTATTCCGTATTGTAAGGAATTTAATTAAGGCGGTGAAACATGGCAGATAATAATGTAGAATTGCTCAAACAAGCAATTATAGGTATACATAAGAAAACAGATAAAGAAAAAGTTGAAAACTCAATAAATGTTAAGCCAGCAAAAGTAATTGGCATTGATGAAGATACATATAAAGTGTTTGTATATTTTATTGATGACGTTAATCAACAGATGTACACTTTTTATAATAAAAGTGGAGAAGTTCTTTCTGAGGGTGACAATGTAAGAATTTACTATACTACAAACCCGGCTAAAGGTTGGATCGGGGCTAGATGTGGTGAACCTGATATAAGGATATGGGGTGGCGAAGGCGTAGGAAGAAAATCAGAGTGGGACGATACATCTGAATATTTCAACTGCTATGAAGGCAGTGGAAGAAATATTGCTGGAGATAAAGATAAAACGTGGGCTATGTATGCTACCGCTAGAGGATATAAAACTAAAGCAACTGGAAGCTGTTCCACCTCTGAAGGAGAAGAAACAATAGCCTCTAACAGTTGGTCTCACGCCGAAGGATATCACACGACTGCAAGTGGAGCAGAGGCTCATGCTGAGGGTAATTACACGCAAGCAACAGCAATGGCTGCTCATGCAGAGGGTTATTATGCGAAAGCAACATTTGAGTGTTCTCACGCGGAAGGACGAAGCACAACAGCGTCTGGATCTAGCTCTCATGCAGAGGGTTGTGGTTCGACTGCTAGTGGAACTAATGGTTCTCACGCCGAGGGTCTTTATACGAAAGCTAGTGGTGCGAACTCTCACGCCGAAGGAAGTTATACTAAAGCAGAAGATTATGGTTCTCATGCGGAAGGAGTAAATTCGGTTGCACATGGTTATGCCTCTCATGCTGAGGGAAATTATACAAAAGCTTTAGGTGAAGATTCGCATACCGAAGGTCGGGGTACAGAAGTTCCGGAGTATAATCCTGTTAATGATAGTAAAACAACCGGTGCTCATGCAGAGGGAAACTATACAAAAGCAAATGCTTACTCTGCTCATGCTGAAGGGTCTTATACAGTTGCTGGTGGTAATAATTCTCACGCTGAAGGTACTTACTGCGAGGCAAATAATGCAAATAGTCATGCTGGAGGCTCTTATTCCAAAGCAAACGTGGATATGGGTTTTGTTCATGGTAATTATATTATAGTTCAAGACGAAACATATGTTGAAGTAGATGGATGGAAATATAAAATGCCAAAATCCGCATTAGGGTCATTTAATGATTATTCTAATACTGACCTAATATTTATGATAGGAAACGGAACATCAGAAAATAACAGACAAAATGCGTTTGCAGTTGATAAAGAAGGATATATTTATTGTGCTGGAATAAAAGAAAGCGGTGGTTCTTCCAGTTCGTTATTTGTACCTTATACTACTGCTGATGCTGACGCTGCGTTTGACGAGATAATGTTGTAAGGAGGTGCTTGATATAGTACAAAATTATGTTGATGAGGAATATATTAAAGAAATTCTTAGGAAATTAAAGGTATGGATTGACACAGACAAAAATATAGCATTGAAGAAAGTTTTAAATAAAGATAATTCTTTGATGTTTTATAAAAATCCAAATGCTGTTGAAACAGATACTCCAGAGTTTAAAATTGATTTGCCAGTAGAGTATTTCTTAGACCAAACACAGACATCTTTTATCTCAGAGTTTACATGGAGTGATACCGCATATCCAGAATCAATAAATCCTAATTTAGATGGGCTTCCGGTTTTCGTACTTGCTGTTAAAGGAGCTGACGATTCCATTTCTTACAGTTTCATCAATATGAAATCTTTGATGAATGTTTATCAGGCTTCAACAAATGTTAGTACTGTAACAATTTCCATTGACGAAAATACTAACACAATATCTGCAATTGCGAATTTATCAAGTGATAACGGAAACGCTCTGACCGTTGGAACAGACGGTGGATTATATGTTTCTGAAACAGATTTAACGGCATTACAAACACAAATTCAATTACTTAGTGATAGAGTTAAAACTCTTGAAAATCTATTGTCTAATACCGAAAGTTAATTTAAGGAGTGAACAATATGGCATTATATTTTACAGCATATGCCACTAAAAATGGCGCATATAAAGCAAATAAAAAAATGCCCGCTGGTTCTCCTGCGGGTATTATTGTACATAGCACCGGTGCAAACAATCCTAATTTGAAACGCTATGTAAACTGTCCATCAATTTGTGGTGAGAATATTTACAAAAACTATTTTGATTCCGCTAGTTTAAGCGTATGTCCTCATGGCGTTATTGGCAAGGATAAAAACGGAAATGTAAAGGCTGCAAAAATTCTCCCGTGGAATATTTGCTGCTGGGGTTGTGACAGCGGCAAGAAAGGAAGCTACAATTACAGTCCAGCTTATATTCAGATTGAAATATGTGAAGATGGATTAACTGATAAAAAATACTTTGATGATGCTTTTACTCTTATGGCTAAGGTTTGTAATTATCTTATGAGGGTTTACCCTACTATCAAATTAGATAATATAATTAGTCATAAAGAGGCTTGTGCAAGAGGATATGCTTCTAACCACGGTGACTGCGACCACTGGCTTGCAAAATTTGGCAAGGATATGAATTGGTTCAGAAAGCTTGTTGAAGGTAATGGTAAAACGGTTCAAAAGTATGATGTTGTAGCTCATAAAGTAATTGACGAAAGTGACCTTGAAACAACAAAGAAAAATCTCAAAACTATGGGTTTTGAAGTTTCAACCACTAAAATATGAGGTGACAATATGAATGAAATAATGAATATAGTAATTGCCAACCTTACTATGGTTGGCGTTTTTCTTGTGCCTTTGGCATTAATGAGAGCTGCTGACATTGCTCTTGGAACTGCGATCGCAAAGAAAAACAAAGTTCGGTGGGATTGGAAGAAGTTCTTATGGGGATTGTTTTATACCTTATGCTTTTTACTTGGAACGGGTTTGTTTGTAACAAGCATTAGTATGATTGTTCCTCTGATTGAAGTATATGGTATCGTTGCTGATGAAGCAGTATTAACAGCACTTAACGAGATAAGTTCTGTTGCAGTGTGCTTAATTATTCTGAGTGTAACTGTTACCTCTTATGGCAAAGATTGTTTTGGCAAGATTAAAACGCTTGTCGGGAAGGGGTAATTATGGGTGAAAATACTGATGTTAGAGTAGAGCTTGCAGAAGTTTCAGCAATATGTCATAAGCACGAGGGTGACATTTCTGAAATAAAAGATGAGATAAAAGATATAAAGGACGAGCAGAAATCTATTCACGAGATTGCTTTCTCTGTAAGAACTATTGCCGAGCAAACCAAAGATATAAAGACAGAAGTAAAAGAAATAAAAAGCGAACAGGCGACTATGCGGGGAGATATAAGCGAGTTGAAAAATGCTCCAGTTGTTGCGGACGCAGACAAGTGGAAGAAGGCAGTAACTTATATAGGTACGGCTTTGGGCGGTGCTGTAGTAAGTTACATCTTAAGTGTATTATTCCCGCTTTTAGTCAAGTGAGGTGATATGATTGCTTAATATAACTAGAATTGAATATGAATCCAACACTTGTCATTTTGCTGTTGATACCGTAGCAGAACTTGATTTACTGCCTAAAATCAATACAAGAGGACAAGGTGTTCTAAATACTATTCCGTGTTGTTCTGTCGGAAGTACTGCTGTTGTTACAAGTACTTCTGAAAGATACATACTGAACGGAGAACAGAATAAATGGGTTAAGATTGTTTCTTCCGGTGGTGGAGGCGGTGGTGGAGAAGATTATGACTTCGCTACTGAGGGAGATATTGACAATCTCTTTAAGGGTACTATTTGATTTCTACCCATTAAGGGTTGAAATATATAACTTGCTACTAACTTAATTCCAAGTTAGTAAGAAAAATATGTTTGCGTTTAACGCAGAAAAGGAGAATTTATTATGGCTGAAATTAAGAAACTTGTTGACCTTGAACTGCTGTCACGTTTTAATGACAAGACCTCACTCCGCGAGGACACTAAGGACGCGGCAACTCTTGCAAGTGCTAAGTCCTACACCGATACTGAAATCGGTAAGGTAACTACAGATGCTTCTGCTCTTGCTGACAGAGTAGCTGCTGTTGAGGGTAAGGCTTCTGCAAATGAGACTGCTATCGGTGTACTTAATGGCGATGAAACCACTGCCGGTTCTGTAAAGAAGGCTGTTGCTGACGGCATTGCGAAAATTGTTGCTGATGCACCCGAATCTCTTGATACTCTGAAGGAAATTTCTGACTGGATTTCTTCTCACTCTAATGATGCCGCTGCAATGAACAGTGCTATCCAGACTAACAGTTCTGCGATCACTGCTCTCCAAACACTTATCGGCACACTTCCCTCCGGCATCTCTGCTACTGACGTAGTTGGTTACATTCAGGAAGCTGTTGCCGCTGCTAAGACCTATGCTGATAATCTTGACACTGCTATGGACGCTCGTGTTGACGTTCTTGAAGCAGACAACACTGTAAACAAGGCAGCTATTGAGTCTATCAATAACGCAAGCACTGGTATTCTGGCTACTGCAAAGGCTTATACCGACACTGAGGTAGCAAAGGTAGACGCTAAGGTTACGACTAACACCAATGCTATTGCAGCTATCAATGACCCCAGCACAGGTGCAATTGCAACTGCTGAGGCATATACCGATTCCTCTATTGCTGCTCTTTCTCAGGCTGGCGGTGCTATCAAGACACTTTCTGACAGTGTAGATGCTTATAAGACTGCAACTGATACTCGTCTTGACAAAGTAGAAGCTGCTGTTGGTTCTTTCGCTACGACTGACGATATTGACGCTCTTTTTGCAACAGTATGATTATAAATAACTGATAATAATGTGGGCGGGATTTTATATTTCGCCCACTATCATTATCGAAAGGAGAGAATACTTTGGCTGAAAAGAAATTGATTGATCTTGAATTGCTTAAACGGTATCATGGACAATCACTTGCAGAGATAAATAGAATTATTACAGAAGCCGCGGAAGTATCTGTTTCCGATACAGCTCCTACTAATGAAGGTGCAAAGTTATGGATAAATACTTCTGAAAGCAATGAAATCAGTATACCTGAGATAAATGACACAGCAACAAGTTCCAGTGATACTTGGAGCAGTGAGAAAATAAACAACACTATTGAAGAAAGTATAACTACGGCTATCAATGATAATCTCGTAACAGAGAGTGACATTGATGCAATGTTTGAGGGGGCGACAGTATGATAAAGATAGGTGCAAAAACATTAAATGTGAAAAAGGCAGACGGCACTTGGGAATCTCTTGTTGCTTCTGGTGTAACAGTGGACGGAGCTATTGATGTAACTTCTGATAATGCGGTTGCAAACAGCGCAGTTGCAAAGGCACTCGATGAGAAAATAAGCAAGAGTAATCTTGCTGATAATACAGATATTGACAATTTATTTGGAAAGGAGGGAACATAATGGCAGACACAACTAATAACGAAAAGATAATTTCGCTTGGTACTCTTTCTCATAATAACGATAAAATGAAAGAGTATATACAGGGGGAGATTGATAAGATACCTAGTTCGGCAGTAGACGATGCACTTTCTGATACTTCAGAACATCCTGTACAGAATAAGGTGATTACCAATGCGCTAAATAATAAAGCAGAACTTTCGGATATCCCGTCCTCACTTCCGGCTAATGGTGGTAATGCGGATACTGTTGGCGACAAGCCTATCTCTCAGATATTGGCTGTAAAAGGCTGGTTCGATGGTGATATGAATAACCTTAACGAACCGGGTAGCTATATTTCAGTAGGTGCAACCAATCGCCCGAATACAGAAGCTTGGGGTACAGTGTTGGTGTTCGCCGGTGGCACTGGTTCTATTGTTCAACTTTATATGTGTGCTGTTGAGTCGGAATCAGAGAAAATGAAGACATATATAAGGCATTATACGGGCAATTTCTGGACACCGTGGGTTAATATTGCAGACGGCGGCAACGCAACTACTCTCGAATCCTACCCCGCTTCGGATTTTGCCTTAAAAACTGAAATTC
This sequence comes from Oscillospiraceae bacterium, assembly GCA_017829075.1. The sequence goes on from JAGAJA010000107.1 coordinate 11,174, forward strand.
CGACAACACTTCCGGCGAATGGAGGAAGATCCGATGTTGCAAACGTAGCATATCATCAGGTCGAACATTTCCTTGAATCTGGCACTGACGTATTATCGTATGTAACATCAGATATTTGCCCCGCACCATTTAACACGATAGTTAGAATAATGCACTCTCCGACATGTCCGACAAATTATGGGTATTCCGCCAGCGACAACGATTTCTTCTATCATATCTTCAAGCTGGACAATTCGTGGGCTACTGTAAAAGCATTCGATATCAGAGGAAATGTTGAGTTCATAAATTCGCGTGTAAATGGCACTTGGACTGGTTGGGTTCGCTGTAATGATGGCGGAAATGCCGCAACAGTAAATGGACTTACAGTTCAAACGGCAGTTCCTGCAAATGCAAAATTTACAGATACTACTTATGGTGCAGCTACTGCTTCCACAACTGGTCTTGTATCCACCGGAGCGCAGACTTTCGCGGGTAATAAAACATTTAATGGACAGATACTTCCTGCTGGAGCAAGTGATGTATCCGTGGCGCAAGCTCGTAAAATATATGCCGGAACGGCTGATATGACCGCTGGTACTACTGCTCTTGAAACAGGGGCTATTTACCTTGTGTATGAGTAAGGTGGTGCGGTATGGCTAAAAAATCATATATCGGTGTAGATGGTGTAGCCCGGAATATCAAAAAATGGTATGTCGGCGTTGACAGTAAAGCCAGAAAAATTAAAAAGGGGTATATTGGTGTAGGAGGAGTAGCTAGACCGTTCATGTCTGGTGAAGAAGTTGAATACTACGGAACTATCACTGCTCTCTCAACAGGTCGTTCCTATTTAGCAGGTGCTTCTGTTGGCGATTATGCTCTTTTTGCAGGTGGATATTATAGCGCAGGTAAGGGTTCATCGGTAGTAAATGCGTATAATTCATCTCTTGTAAGGAGCAGTCCAACTGCACTAAAATCTGTAAAGTATAGATTAGCAGGTGCTTCTGTTGGCGATTATGCTCTTTTTGCTCAAGGGTCAGTTTGTGCTTACAATTCATCTCTTGTAAGGAGCAATCCAGATAACGCTGGCGGTTTAAATTCAGCAGGAGCTAGTGTTGGAAAATATGCTATATTTGCTGGTGGAAGCACTAGTTCTGAAACTGAATACTACTCGTCAGTATATGCTTTCAGTTCATCTCTTGTAAAGAGTACTCCTTCAAGTTTAGGAAGGGCGAGGTCGAAACTATCCGGAGTTGGTAATGGCAATTATGCTATTTTTGCAGGTGGCGTATATGGGTCAACTCTTATTCGTTGCACACATGTAGATGCTTACAATTCATCTCTTGTAAGGAGCAGTCCAACTTATTTAACAACTGCTAGAGAAAGTTTAGCTGGTGCGACGGCTGGAGAATATGCACTTTTTGCTGGTGGATATAATGACAGCGGATATGCAGCTACTGTAAACGCATATAATTCATCTCTCGTTAGAAGTACTCCTACTGTCTTATCCACCGCTAGGAGTAATTTGTCCGGGGCTTCAATAGGTAACTTTGCAATTTTTGCCGGAGGCACGGTTAGTGGTGGAGAATCGGCAGTAGTTGATGTATATAACAATTTGCTTGTTAGAAGCACTGCAATATCATTATCCAAAAAAAGAGCCGGTCTTGCAGGAGCTAGTGTTGGAAAATATGCTTTGTTTGCAGGCGGAGGTTCATACTCATCGGTGGTAGACGCATATACTATATAATTTTTTAGGAGGATTTTATGAAGAAAATAATTAAGTACACTGGTGAAAAAACATTTATGTTTCCAAGTGGAGCTATAGCTACAAAGGAAGAAGTCTTAATTCAGTTCCCGGCAGCATTAATGTTCACACATGTTGTAGAAACAGATGAAGCTGAGGAAGTAATGTGGGCGCTTGAAAACTTATCAGCACTTCGTACTCAGTTTGGTATTGATTCATCTTTAACAGAGGAAGAGGCAATAGCGGCAATTCAAGAGATTATAAATACACCTGAACCTGAAAACACCGAGGTAACTGCGGAGGAACGTATCGCTGCGGCTCTTGAGTATCAGGTCATGGCTAGCCTTCCTGACGAGGAGACATCTGATACAACGGCTATAGAAAGTGAGGTAACAGTATAATGAATTACGAAACCATTAAGAAGAATTTCGACAAAGGTTTGTGGAACGTGGCTATGGTTAGAATGGCTGTTCGTAAAGGCGTTATCACTAAGGAACAGTATAAGGAAATTACTGGTAAAGATTATTAATAAGAGATAAGAATTAATTTGACTCAAGGGGTAATTGGCTATATGCTGATTACCCCTGTTTTTTTTACGAATTTTATTGCAATTATTAATAAAATGAGGTATAATTAAATATGGGGCAATTCTATTGTGTCTGTTATGATTCAAAATATTTTTACACGATTTTACACGATTTTACACGATTTTTAGATTTAAAAAGTGGGCTAGAGCGTTTATTTAAGCGGTAAGAATGGATTTATAAAGTGGGACTCAAAATCCGTTGGTAGCAATACCATGTGGGTTCGACCCCCACTACCGGCACCAAAGTTTTGCCGCGGGAACATCCGCGGCAAAACATCCGATTTTCCTCAGCCGTCCCGGAGTGGGACGGCTGTTTTGCTGTGTGAAATGAATTTTCATGGTTGTATAAAATTGACCGCAAAACCGGAAAATCTCGTGCGCCATTACAGCGGTAACGTGGTTCTTTTTCAAGGAACTATTTTTATACCATAGACAGCGGTTTGCCGCGCGAACAAGCGCGGCAAACTATCCGATTCGTGTTTGGCGCTTGAATGCGGGGCTTCGCCCCTGCCGCGCCAAACCGCTGATATCCTTTCCCCTGCCGGAGTGGCAGGGGAATTTTTGCTGTATAAAACTAGATTTATTTTGACGCCGAAAGATAACCGAAAAAAACCGGAAAATCTCGTGCGCCATTACAGCGGTAACGTGGTTCTTTTTCCTGAGAGATAGAAACAGCTCCTGTGCATAAAAAAGGTATTGCAAAATCATTCGATTTGTGATATACTATATAAGATAATGGGTATTTTGTTTCTGGAAATACTTTCTAAATAAAATTGTTACAGGAGAAGCTATGATACAGTACGATGAAACCAGACTTGCGATGGAGGCGCTCACACCGCAGATTGAAGAATTAAAGGGCGCACTGAATCTTGAGGGAATAAAGATCAAGCTGGACGAGCTGGAGATGAAATCCACCGAGCCGTCTTTCTGGAACGACCCGGAAAAAGCGCAGGCAATCCAGCAGCAGATGGGTCAGTACAAGAACACCATCGAGAGCTTCAACAAGCTGAAAACCAACCACGAGGACGTTCTCGCCATGATCGAGCTTGCGGAGGAGGAAAACGACGAGAGCGCAGTGGACGAGGTAAAGGAGCTTGCTGAAACAGTAAAGACCGAGTACGAGGAGCAGAAGCTTGCGACCCTGCTTACCGGAGAATACGACAGCTCCAACGCGATCCTCACATTCCATGCCGGAGCAGGCGGAACCGAGGCTCAGGACTGGGTTTCTATGCTTGTCAGAATGTATATGAAGTGGTCTGACCGCCACGGCTTCAAGACGGAAGTGCTTGATATGCTGGACGGTGAAGAAGCAGGAATAAAGAGCGCGTCTATCCACATTCAGGGCTACAATGCCTATGGATTTCTGAAGTCAGAAAACGGCGTACACAGGCTGGTGCGTGTATCTCCGTTTGACGCGGCAGGCCGCAGACATACCAGCTTCGCAAGCGTTGAGGTAATGCCGGAGATCGAAAAGGACGTTTCAGTTGAGATCCGCGACGAGGATATTGAAATGGAAGTGTACAGAGCGAGCGGCGCAGGTGGTCAGCACATCAACAAGACTTCCTCGGCAGTCCGCCTTATCCACAAGCCTACCGGAATAGTTGTTGCCTGCCAGACCCAGCGTTCTCAGGTGCAGAACCGCGAATTCTGTATGAAAATGCTTATGTCAAAGCTGGTGGAGATAAAGGAGCGCGAGCACCTCGAAAAGATCAGCGATATCAAGGGCGAACAGCTCAAGATCGAGTGGGGAAGCCAGATCCGCTCCTATGTTTTCATGCCCTACACCCTTGCAAAGGACACCAGAACCGGCTTTGAGAGCGGAAACATTCAGGCGGTAATGGACGGCGATATTGACGGCTTCATCAACGCTTATCTCAAGGCAAAGAGCCTCGGTGAGATATAATGCCGCTTTCCAAAAATGAAATAATCACCCTTGAGATCACTGCCCTCACCAACGAAGGCAGCGGCGTGGGGCATTTCAGCGATAATTCCGGGGAGCGGGGAATGGCGGTATTTGTACCGTTCACCGCTGTCGGGGACGTTATTTCCTGCCGCATTGTAAAGGCGCTGAAAAGCTATGCCTACGGCAGGATCGAGAATATCATCACACCCTCCGCCGACCGTATCGAAAATGACTGCCCGGTTTATGGCAGGTGTGGCGGCTGCTGCTTCCGGCATATATCCTATGAAGCGGAGCTGCGGGCAAAGGCGGGCTTTGTGCGGGACGCGTTCAGCCGTATCGGAGGGCTGTCCCCGGAGCTTCTTCCTATCCGCGGAAGCGAGAGCAGCGACGGCTACCGGAACAAGCTGCAAATGCCTGTCGCAAAGCAGGACGGCAGGACGGTCTGCGGCTTTTTTTCTGAGCGCAGCCACCGGGTAATTCCCACGGAAAAGTGCGCGTTGCAGCCGGAATTATTCGCGGAGATAACAAAGTTCGTCACCGAACAGGCGGACAAGCTTCGCATTTCTGTATACAACGAGGAAAAGCACGAGGGAGTTCTGCGGCACATCTATCTTCGCCGGGGTCATTACAGCGGAGAGGTCTGCCTTTGCCTTGTCGCCCGGAGAAAAGTCCCGGAGTTCACCAAGCTCGCGAACAGCGTTACAGAGCGGTTTCCTCAGGTAACCGGGGTGGTTCTGAATATCAATCGTGATAAGACAAATGTAATTCTCGGCGAGGAGGAGATTGTTCTCTTCGGAAAGCCGACTATCTCCGATACGATGTGCGGAGTGTCGGTGGAGATCTCCCCGAAGTCCTTTTATCAGGTGAATACTCCTGCGGCGGAGGCGCTCTATCGTCAGGCGGCGGAATTTGCCGAGCCGGAGGGAAAAACGCTGCTCGACCTTTACTGCGGCGCGGGTACTATCGGGCTTTCTATGGCGAAGTCCGCAAAGCGTCTTATCGGCGCTGAGATAGTGCCGGAGGCAGTGGAGAACGCAAAGTCTAACGCGCTCCGCAATTCCATATCCAACGCGGAATTCATCTGCGCAGACGCTGGAGAGTGCGCCAAAAAGCTGGAGCATTCCGGGGAGCGTCCAGATGTGATAATTCTCGACCCGCCGCGAAAGGGCTGCGATGAGGGAACTCTGACCGCCTGCGCAGCGATGTCACCGGAGCGAATTGTGATGATCTCCTGCAATCCGGCGACTGCCGCAAGGGACTGCAAACGGCTTTCGGAGCTGGGTTACAGCGTAAACAGAGTGCGCCCGTTCGATCTGTTTCCCCGGACAAGCCATGTGGAGTGCGTGGCGCTTCTTACAAAAACCGGAAATATGGGCGGGGAACAGGTCAAGAGATAATAGAACCAAAACTGGAGGCTCTATGCTGGAGGACATCAAGAAATCAGCATTATCAGGCATACTGATATCTATTGGCGGCTGTGTGCTTCTTGCGAGCACAAAAGCCGGATATATGTGGGCGGGGGCGATACTGTTCTCGCTGGGGCTTTTCGCAATATGCGAATACGGCTTCAATCTATACACAGGAAAGGTAGGCTACATTGCGTATCATTTCCGCAACTGGAAATACATACTGCACGTCCTGCTTATTCTGGCGGTAAATCTTGCGGTCACGTTCATCATGGGCTGCCTTGTGAGCGTGTGCATTCCCGACATTGCTGAGGCAGCCAGAAGCTCCTACGCGGCGAAGCTTTCGGCAGAGCCGCAGAAATGGGCGCTGTCCTCGGTGCTGTGCGGACTGCTGATGTATCTCGCGGTGGATCTGTGGAAGCGCGGTCAGAAGATCGGGGTATTCCTGTGTGTGCCGACCTTTATTTTCTGCGGGTTCGATCACTCGATCGCTAATTCCTTCTACAACGGCGCTGCGCTTGGCGAGCAGACCTTTTCCGGGCGGAATGTCTTTTTCGTTGCGGTGGTGATCCTCGGCAATGCGCTTGGCGGAATGCTGATCCCGCTGCTGACAAGGAAATGGCGGAATGATTAAACGTAACTGAAACGGCGGTGATCATGGTGACTGCGGTCAAGGTATGGGCATATAAGATCGGATTTGCGGCGCTTTTCCTTGTGGTTTTCGCCATAATGATACTGCTGCTTTCGGCGGCGGCGTTCGGAATTCCGGCGGGGCTGATGATCAGCTTTTTCGGACTTGCCGTGAAGCTGTTCGACGCGCAGTTCATCGTGACCTCGCTTTCTCCTGAGCTTATGCTTTTCGGAGGGCTTGCCTCTTCGTTCGGCGCGGCTTTCTGCGGACTTTTTGCCGTGAAAGCCGGCTTCTGCATATCAAGACTGTTTCTGCGGGTCAAGCGCAGGTGCGACCTGCTTCGCGGCTGGAAGCCTTATTGATTTTGGGGGGATAACTACGGAGCGCGCTGTAAACCGATGGCTTATAATTACCGGAATACTGGCGGCGGTCTTTGCGGCTGCGGCGTTTATATTCCGCGGGCAGAGTCTTGGCTCGGCAAAGGAGGGCGACGAGTATTTCCCGCTGTGCGAATATATCAGCATTGATCTTCTGAAAACAGATGTCACTATAATCCCATATGATGAGGAAAAAATACGGTTCGTCTATCGCAACGATGTTCCTCTTACCGCCGAGATCGGCGATAATTCACTGACGATCACCGAGAGCAGCGAGTTTGTGATCTCGCTTTTTGCGGAGGACGCCAGCGACTATGGAATGTACCTCTATCTTCCGCGGGAGTTTTACCGGGATATCCTGATCTACACGGTTTCCGGAAACGTAATTCTCGGCGACGTGGACAGCGAGAAAATTACTGTTGTCACCAACAGCGGGGGGATCAATTCCGAAAACACCCGGTCAATGTGCAGCCTTGCCACCGGCAGCGGAGATATCCGCCTTGATTTTTACAGCGTGATTGCCGGAAGCAGCATACAGTCCCGCACGGGAAATGCGGAGATAGTGTTCCCGCGGGGAAGCAGCGTTGCTCTGGATTTTGAAACGGATACCGGCGAGATGAAAACCGACCTTATCAACGGAAGCTACTCCGGAAGCTATATGTACAGCTTCAACGGCGGAGGAAAGCTTATTCATGCGGCGCTGGAAACCGGCGTGCTGACGGTGAGCGAAAAATGAGTACAAAGTCTAATGATAAACCGGGGCGTAAGTCCCTTACGACATAAGGAGAACATTGCCATGAAAACATACAGACAGGAATTAACTATCACCTCTGACCAGACAGAGCAGTTTCTTAACCTCTCTTATGAGATCGAGGAATGTGTGAGAAGAAGTCTTATCATGGACGGGATATGCGTTGTATGCTCTCAGCACACGACTTCGGCGGTTTTCTTAGATAACGACCATGAGGAGCTTTTCAAGGACTGGGTGGATCTTATGAAGAAGATCCTGCCGAATGAAAGCCAGTACAAGGTGGACTATTCCTCCGCCGGAGCCGCTCACATGAAGCAGATGCTTCTCGGAGCAAGCGTCACTGTGCCGATCACAGACGGACGTCTGGAGCTTGGTCCCAGACAGTACATTATGTACGGCGATTTTGACGGCTGCCGTGAAAAAACGGTCATTGTCAAGATAATCGGCGAGTGAAATAATATCAGGAGAGTGAAGAGTTGAAATGCTGTCTGTGATAATTCCGTCATTTAACGAGTGCGATAATATCAGGAGAACTGCGTCGGTTATCGCGGATATCCTGAGAAATGACGGCATAGACTATGAGTTGATATTTGTGGACGACGGCTCATCGGACGGAACCTGGAAAGAGATCACCGCCGCCGCTGAGGGGGATCCCGGCGTCCGTGGAGTTGGTTTTTCCCGCAACTTCGGTAAGGAGGGCGCGATTTTCGCAGGACTGAAAGCCGCCGAGGGCGACTGCGCGGTGGTAATTGACTGTGATCTCCAGCATCCGCCGGAGCTGATACCCCAGATGTACCGGCTGTGGGAGGGCGGCGCAGAGGTCGTTGAGGCGGTGAAACGCTCCCGCGGCAGAGAGGGAGTATTCCACAAGCTGTTCGCAAAGAGCTTCTATAAGCTGATGAAATCCTCGTCCGGAATAAATCTTGACGGCGCGAGCGACTTCAAGCTTATGGACAGAAAGGTGATAAATGCGCTGAACGAAATGCCAGAGCGCATTACGTTTTTCCGGGCGCTTTCAAGCTGGGTCGGATTTACTACCGAGCGGGTGGAGTTCGACGTGCAGCCCCGCGCCGCCGGAAAAAGCAAGTTCAGCATGAAAAGTCTGTTCAGGTTTGCAATGAACTCTATCACCTCGTTCACGAACCTGCCAATTCACTTGATAACATGGGTGGGAGTGCTTTTCGGAATAATGGCGCTGATACTTGGGATACAGACGCTGGTGAAGTATTTCTGCGGAAACTCCGCCGAGGGCTTTTCAACGGTAATTCTGCTGATACTCATAACCGGAGCCTGCGTTATGGTGGGTATCGGTGTTATCGGCTACTATTTATCCAAGATATATGAGGAAATAAAGCAGCGTCCGAGGTATATAATCTCCCGGACTACGGGAAAGAGCGGCGGAAAGGACAGCATTAATGGAAAATAACGGCAGCCTTGCGGCGATGCGCAGCAGGGTAATGGACATACTTCGCCGTATCGGCACAAAGAGATCGGATAGTGACTTTGAAGAGCTGCCCCGGAATGGCAGATGGAAGAGCCGCTTAAATGGCAGCCTCGTTTATCTGCTGTCGTTTCTGCTGCCGCCGGCTATACTTTTCATATGCTACATCATTTTTCAGGTGTGGCCTTTTGGCGAACGCTCGGTGCTTTCCCTCGACCTGAATGCGCAGTATGTGTATTATTTCGACTATATGTACGACGTATTTGCGGGAGATGAGAGCATTTTTTATAGCTGGAGCAGAAATCTCTCCGGCGAATTTATGGGTATAATCGGGTATTATCTCGCAAGCCCGTTCAATCTTCTGGTGTGGCTGTTCCCGCGGGAGTGGATAACCGAGGGACTTCTCACCATGATACTTGCGAAAGCGGGAGCCGCCGGACTTAGCTGCTCGTATTTCCTCCGGAAGCACCGGGGCTGCGGCAGAATGACGACTGTCTGCTTTTCGGTAATGTGGGCGCTGTGCGGATTTTTCATCGTGCAGACCATGAACCCCATGTGGCTGGATGGTATCGTGGCGCTTCCTCTGGTTGCCGCGGGAATTGAACGTATCTGCGACAAGCGGAAATTCTTATTGTATGTGCTGTCGCTGGTGTATATTTTTGTGGCGAATTTCTACATCGGCTACATGGTGGGTATATTCTCGGCGCTGTATTTCTTCTGGTATCTGGCTTCGGGGAAGAGCGTGAACAAATGCTTCGGGCAATACTGCGGTTCGGTGATAATGTACACAGCCGGGTCGGTGTGCGCAATTCTCATGTCCTGCTTCATGATCCTGCCGGTGTACAAATCCCTTTCAAACGGCAAATTTGCGTTTACCGAACCGGATTATTCGCTGGTGGAGAACTTCGACATTGCGCAGATATTTATTAAGCTGTTCCCGACGGAATACGACACCGTCCGCATGGAGGGAATGCCGATACTTTACTGTGGAACGCTGGCGCTGGTGTGCGCGGTGATGTATTTCACCTGCCGCAGATTTACGGCGCGGGAGCGGATTTCCAGCGCGGTATTGATCGGAATGATGGTGCTGTTCATGTATATCCGCCCCGTGGACATGATGTGGCACGGCGGGCAGATGCCGAACTGGCTGCCCTATCGTTACTCGTTCATGATAAGCTTTCTGCTGATCGTATTCGGCGCTCAGACCTTTGATAAGCTGAAAAAAGTTCAGGGGCGCAGCTTCGGCACGGCATTCATGATACTGCTTGCGATGCTGCTTTACGTTGACCTGAACAACGAAAGCTGGAAATACGAACAGGTGCTGACTGTCGCAGTTCCGCTGGTAATTCTGGCGGTGGTGATGATCCTGCTGTGGGTCTACCGGAAATACGGGGCGAAGAAGCCGGCGTGTATCGCTCTGGCGGTGTTCGTGTGCGCAGAGGCGGGACTGAATACGGCGCAGTCGCTGTATCAGATGCACGATGATATCGTTTTTTCCACCCGCGAAAGCTATCGCTGGGATATTCCGCTGACAAGAAAGGTTACAGAGAAGATACACGAGATGGATACGGATTTCTACCGAATGGAAAAGACGTTCCACCGCTGTGTTAACGATCCTATCGCGCTTCGTATGTACGGAATGAGCCACAGCTCCAGCACACTGAATGCGAAAGTGATAGAAATGCTGAAATCCCTTGGTTTTGCGGGCAGGGAGCACTACACCCGATATGACGGAGCGACCATGCTCACCGACGACATTTTCGGAGTGAGATATGTGTTTGCAACCGATCCGACAACTGTTCCTTACACGGAAACTGTGCCGGTAGAAACCGAAACGGCAATCAAGGTGTACAAGAACGAGGACGAGCTTGGGATAGCCTACCTTGCGGACAGCGATATAATCGGCTTCGACCTCAACGAATACTCTCCTTTCCAGGCGCAGAACAAACTTGCCACAATGATCTCCGGAAACAAGGGGACAACGATTTTCAAGGCAATAGATGATGTGGAGTTCGACAGTGAGAATATCCGCATAGGCTCTACCACTGACGCGCATTACAGCTACCGCAAATCCAACGAGGACGCTGCGGCATGGATCTCCTATACAGTGACCGCTGCGGCGGACGGCCCGGTTTATATGTATCTTCCAACAAATTATGAACGGGAGACACAGCTTTACGTTAATGATATTTACCGCGGGAACTATTTCCTTTACGAAAACCACAACATAGAGTACCTCGGTACCTATAAAAAGGGTGAGGAGTTCCGGGTGAAGCTGAAGCTGCTTGACAACGCAGTGTACTTCACGAACGCGTGGTTCTATTATATCGACAGCGCCGCTTTGGAGCGTTTCAACAACACCGTGCAGAATATGAACGCTTCCACTGAGCTGACCCGCACCGGCGGCTGTACGCTGGAGCTTTCCGTGGACGCTGCCGAGGACTGCGCGCTGTTCACGACCATTCCTGCGGAGGAGGGCTGGACGGTAACTATCGACGGAAAGCCGGTCAACTGGGAAACCTGCCTTTCCGAGTCGCTGATATGCGTTCCGGTGAGCGCTGGAAAGCATACGATCGTGCTTGACTTTTATCCTGCGGGTCTGAGTACCGGACTTATGCTCACCGGTTTCGGACTTATTGGATTGGCGGCGATGATCGTTGTTTCGGATCTCCTGAAGAGAGCGGACGAGAAGCGTAAGGCGGAGGCTGAAAGGGCAGAGGAAGCTTCGGAAAACGATACAGAATAACAAAATGCGGCGGTTCATAAAGAACTGCCGCAATTCGTTATTTCAATGTCGGTATTATTTCTGTCAGATCTCTGCGGTTTTTTATTCCGAGGGCGGCGAAAGTGCGTTTCAGGCTGCTTTTTACGCTGTTTTCGCTGATGCCGAATAAAATGCTGATCTCCGCGTTTGTTATTCCGGAAGCCGCCATTATCGCATAGGAATATGCCGCTCTGGACAGTCCGAGGGACTTGCGAAGCTCGTCCGTGGTGTTCATCAGCCGCTCCAGCGGAATTAGGTAATGCTCCGAATAGGTTCCTCTGTGGGTGTTGAAAAGATATGTCATTTCATAGGTGCGCACAGTTTCAATACCCCGCCGGAACTGCGCTCCTAGCTGCTGCGCGCTGTCAATGACGCTCCGGAGGGTATCTGACACCAGCATATATAGCTGGTTGAAGATATCCGGGTAAAGCGCGCAGAATTCCGCAAGCGCCGTCAGGGTATGGTTTTCGACAGCGGAATTAAGCGCCTCGCTGAACAGCCGGATCGCCGCTTCGTGGTCGCCGAGGAACAGATAGCTCTGAGCGCAGTACAGCCGCAGCGTTATCCCGGCGGGTTCGTTTCCGGCGGCGGCAGCAGTGGCTATAAATCCCTCGCAGTCCGCGGTAAGCTGTTCGTTTTTTCCCTCCATAAGAAGCCATGCCGCCTTTGTCATTATGTAATACGGCGCTGTGTATCGGTTGTAGATCACGTCGTTTTCTTCTGATGACAGCGCATACCACATATCATAGTTTGCTCCGCCCTGCAAGCTCCTGAGCAGACCCAGACACAGCTTTGCGCAGTCGCCCTCCTCATTCCCGATCTCTGCGCGTTGGATATCAAGTATCTCGCCGACTATTTCAAAGAAACGCTTGTATTCACCGAGATAAAGGCTGCACTTCGCCGCGGAAAACAGCGCGGATATGCGCGTCGCGGTATTCTTGTCGGAGGTACATAATGAAGCGGCTGCTGTCAGAAGCTCAAGACCGCTGGAAAGATCCCCCTGATAATATTTCATTTCTCCTGTGAACACGAGCTGGGTGTATTGTCCGTGACCCAGCATTTCGGTATACATTTTCTGATATCGCTTGAATTGCTCGTTTTCCGTGTGGAGAGAATAGCCCCTCCGGTGGAGCAGGCAGAATACCGATGGCGAATACATAGTCCACGGGAATACAGGAGAATCATAGCTGCGCCTGTTCTTGAACAGGTCATAGGCTCTCTTTATGCTGGAACCCATTTTATCCAGAACGTAAAAATCCTCGTTCGTGCGCAGCGCATGGGCGTAGCAGATAAGGGCGCGCTTTTCTGAAGCGTCATATTTCGTAGATGAGGAAATATGCGCGATTATCTCCTGAAATTTTCCGGCGATGGCGGGCTTTGCGTCGGTGTGCATGAGCAGCGCGGTAAAACGCATTATCCGCGGTATCGCGGGCTTGCAGTCCAGCGGACATTCGAGAACAAATCTTTGCAGAATACGGCTGGATTTCATCAGCATTGAATAGGAAAGTCGGTCACGGGCGCGGACACCGGCTGACAACTCGTACTCTCCGGCAAGAAAATATTCGCAGAAGCTGAAATAGTACTGTCCGTTTCGCTGATATTCTCTTGCGAAGCATATTCTCATGTCGTGCTGAACCTTTTCCGGAAACGTGAAGAAGATAGTATACGCTGCGTGTTTGAGCACCGGGTGAATATGGATCTCGCGGGAACGAAGATTTATTTCTGCAAGCGGAATGATCGAGCAGAGCTTCTGCATTTCCTTGAGTATGCGCTCAGAAGTGAACAAATCTTCACCGAAGAAATTCGTGATCGTGGAAAACGACTGAAGATCCCGGCAGAACTGCTCAGACAGCGTTGGATAGGTCGCCGCCGCGATAAGCGCTCCCTGAATTTGTAGTGACGGCTGAATGGCTGCGCGGATAAGTCTGCTCTCAGTGGTGGAGTTCAGAAAGCTTTTTCCCTGCTGCGCCAGAATAAGGCAGAGCCGTGCGCCGAGGAAAGTTCCCCGGCTTGCGGTGTATATTTCAAGGGGATCGGCTGCCGAGCCGCAGCGCACGGTATATTCAGCGGTTTCACCGATATCCATGCAAAGCTGGTCGCGCTCGATCAGCAGAAAATCCATCTTCTGCGCCAAAGTGCGAAATCCGGGTTTAAGTCCTGAGCAGACAAAGACGAACCGTGCGCAGGCGCATTCCGAAAGAAGCATTGCGGTGCGCAGATTTCCGAACAGGGTCTGCGCGGCTGCGGCGCAGTCCACGATTATCACCAGCGGCTTTTCGGGAGCGGCGGAGGAGAATTTCTCTATGAGCGCGGAAAGCTCCATATCAGTCAGCGGCTCTTCCAGAGCTTCTCCGGTGATAAGCCGGCTTATCTGTGCGAAGCAGTCCACGGTGGTCTGAGCGGATCGGATAAACCTTAGTGAGATACCGTCCGGACGGGTGCGGCGGGTGAATTCCCGGAGAAGCGTGGATTTTCCGGTGCCGTCCGGGGCGCTGATAACCGTGATTTTCCGGAGGTAGATACCGCGGAGGGTATTGCTGACGCGCCTCGGAATAAATATGCTGCTTATGTCCGGCATAAATCCACCCTCTTTCTGATACAGCTTCACCGCACACAGCCGTCATGCCGTGCGCGGTGACAGAATTTCTTGGGAATCACTGAATAAATCACGCCTGACGGCTTGGCACGCATCTTGCTTGCATCTTTCTAGTTTGGCGCAAAATATCACATATCTGTTTTGCTAAGATGTTGCGTGTTGCGCCAAACCTGCATATTGCACAAATTTCGCTTGACGGGCGTGTCTCCCCCGGCGGGGGAGGTGGCACGCAAGTGCCAGAGGGGTTGACCGACAGAACAGCCCGCCTGCGCTCACGAGTTGTCGACTTGAATACGCTTCGCTTCCGTCGACAACCGCAAGTTGTACAATCTGACGAAAAATCTGACGGCGCAATCTGCGCACCAGATTTAATCAGTGCTTCCCTTGCTTACCTTGATGAAATGTGCGATGTAGCTTTGGAAATCTCCCCACAGTGAGGGAATGTCAAAGCCGCTGTTCATCAGAACCTCCGCACTGTAAACCTTTCCGGTTTCCTCATGCTGATACCAGCAGCCCTTTTCCAGTCCGGCAAGACGTACCCTGTGCAGGAACACGCTGGGTTCTTTCAGCACCTGAACATACTCAAGCAGAACCTCGCTCTTGTCCTTTGCGACAAATTCCCATGCGTCATAGCGGTCGTTGTCGAAGGGATTTCCTATGCGGTACTGGTCGCCGGTGCGCACCAGCGGGTTGTACTTGTTGAATTCCTCGATCTGCTTTCTTATCTCCCACTTGTCGTCGTCGGAGATCTTTGTGATATCCAGCTCATAGCCGAATGTCCCCACCATTGCAACATGTCCGCGGGTCTTGAACGGGGTAATTCTTCCCACGCAGTGATTGGGGCTGTCGGAAACGTGCGCTCCGAAGCAGGAGCAGGGATAGCACAGGGAAGTGCCGTACTGTATCTTCAGCCGCTCAATTGCGTCGGTATCGTCCGAGCACCAGATCTGCGGGGAATAATACAGCATACCTGCGTCAAACCGCGAACCGCCGCCGGCGCAGTTTTCCAGCAGCAGGTCGGGGAAATCGGTGAGCAGCCGCTCCTGAATTTCATAAACTCCGAGGACATAGCGGTGCCATATCTCACGCTGTCTTTCCGGCGGCAGCACCTCGTTTCCGACCTCGCAAAGCTGGCGGTTCATGTCCCACTTGACGTATTCGATATTCGCAGAGGAAAGAATTTTGTACATCTGGTCGTAGATGTAATCCCTGACTTCCTTGCGGGAGAAGTCGATAACAAGCTGGGAGCGGCAGGTGGTGCGGGGACGTCCGGGGATATGTATGCACCAGTCGGGGTGCGCCTTGTACAGTTCGCTGTCCGGGGAGATCATCTCCGGCTCGAACCAGATACCGAATTTCAGTCCCAGCTTGTTCACCTCGTCCACGAGGTATTTAAGACCGCCCTTTATCTTGTCCTCGTTCACGAACCAGTCGCCGAGGCTGGATTTATCGTCGTTGCGGTGTCCGAACCAGCCGTCGTCCATGACCAGCATTTCAATTCCGGCTTTTGCGGACTCCCTCGCGATATCAAGCAGCTTTTCAGTGTCGAAATTGAAGTAGGTCGCCTCCCAGTTGTTGATGAGGATAGGGCGGCGGATATCCTTCCACTTGCCGCGGGTGAGGTTGCTGCGCATCACATCATGGAAGCTGCGGCTCATAGCGCCGATACCCTGAGAGGAGAACACCATAATGACCTCCGGCGCTTGAAACTCCTCGCCGAGGTCGAGATGCCATGAGAAATCATAGGGATTTATGCCGCTGAAAACTCTGGTTTTTTCGTACTGGTTCACCTCGCAGCCGGCAACGAAGCTTCCGGAATAGCAGAGCGCAAAGCCGTAGCAGTCGCCGTAGTCCTCGGTCGCCTTGTGATCGACTATCGCAATGAAGTTGTTGTGCGCGTGGCTTGTAGAGCCGCGGCAGGAGTCAACAAGCTGCTTTCCGAAGTGCAGGGGATTTCGCTGAACATGGCGCTCCCTCGCCCATGTCCCGTAGAGGGTAATCATGTCATAGTCCTTGCTGTCAAGCTCCACGCAGGTGGACAGCAGCCTCCGCAGCTCTATCGGGTCTGCGCCGCCGTTCTTCACCTTGACCGAGCGGGTGATGACGTCGAGCTTTTCAAAAACGCTGTACTGGAGAGTTATCAAAAGTCCGTTGTGCGGGTCTTTGCAGTATACCTCAAGGCTGGTTACTTCATCATCGCTGTTGGCGTAGGTGGCGGGAAGCCCCTCCAGCTTTTTCTTGCCCTTGTAGATGTGGTAGCTGTCGTAGTAGCATTCGCAGGCGCTCATGCCGTACTTGTCCATGAGCTGCATACAAGGCTCCCGGAAATCTGCAACGCCGCTGGTCGGAAATTCCAGCGGAGCGCAGTCGAAGGAATGAGGCCCCATGCCGTCGTGAGTAGCGGGAACAAACGGCTCGTCGTTCGGGATACGGAGCATATGTGTGATGTCCGTTTCAGGGATTGACGCTCCGTAATAGAGGTGCAGCAGGTGACCGGAATTCGTCACATGGAACGCATAGGTGGTATTCGGCGTGTCAAGCTTGAACACGCGTTTTTTATCATCATAGATTATCGGCATAACGCTTCTCCTTAGATTGTGTTTTTATTCAGTATAGCATATTTAGGCTCGTTTTTCAAGGTGTTTTCGAAATATCGGAATATCAAAATTTGAAACCTTAGCGCAAAAAAAATTCAAAAACCCAAAGAAAAATTTCTCAAAACCTATTGACAACGGGGGAATTTTGTGGTATCATATCAACAACGAAAAGCTATCGGCGGAGTCCAATCCGCAGGAGGCTAAAATTTAATACGCCCTTACAAACCTATGATGTGGAGATAAAAATGCTTGTGCACTCCCAGAGAGCGGTGGTGGCTGAGAGCACCGCAGAACGCAGAGCATATCAAATGGACCACTGAGGGCGCAGTCAAAGGCGGTGTCCAAAGCCAGCCGAGTATTCTGCGACGTTATGCAAGCGTTAATTGCAGGGATATGTTAGTATCCGGCGAGTGTGCGGCTCATGCCGCAAATTGAGGTGGCACCACGGTGTAGTTTATACTCCGTCCTTAAAGCAGGTGAATTCTGCGTTTAAGGGCGGAGTTTTTGTTTTGAAGGGAGAATTTCAATGTTAAAGCCCACTCTTGAACAGGCAAAGCAGTACACCGGGTACAGCGTTATCCCGGTTTGCAGGGAGATGCTTTCGGATATACGCACTCCTATCGAGGTGCTGAGGATACTCCGGAATGTAAGCCGCCATGTGTATATTCTTGAGAGCGTAGAAAATCAGGAGAAATGGGGAAGATACACCTTCCTCGGCTACAATCCGAAAATGGAGATAACCTGCATAAACGGGGAGCTTACCGTAAAGGACGTGCTCACCAGCAGGACGGAAACCTCAAAGCAGTCCCACCCGGCTGACTATATCAAGCAGCTTTTGGCGGGTTACAGCAGCCCGAAAATAGAGGGCTTCCCGTCCTTTACCGGAGGACTTGTGGGGTATTTCTCATACGATTACATAAAGTACAGCGAGCCTACCCTCAATCTTGACGCCAAGGACGAGGAGCACTTCAAGGACGTTGACCTCATGCTGTTTGACAAGGTTATCGCCTTTGATAATATCCACCAGAAAATAATGCTGATAACCAACATTTCCTCGGCGGATATCGAAACGGAATACGCGAAAGCCGAAAAGGAGCTTGCGGAAATGGAGGAGCTGATAAGGCACGGAAAGCCGGCTGATATCCCTCCGGCGCGGCTCACCTCGGAATTCCGTCAGCTCTTTAACAAGGAGCAGTACTGCGCTATGGTGGAAAAGGCAAAGCATTACATCTATGAGGGTGATATCTTTCAGGTGGTGCTTTCCAACCGACTTGACGCGGACTTTGACGGCAGCCTGTTTGACGCCTACCGCGTCCTGAGAGCCACCAACCCGTCGCCGTATATGTTCTTCTTCTCCAGCGACGATATGGAGATAGCCGGAGCTTCTCCCGAAACGCTGGTGAAGCTGGAAAACGGCGTGCTGCATACATTCCCGCTTGCCGGAACAAGACCCCGTGGCGAAACGGACGAAAAGGACAGGCAGCTTGAAGCGGAGCTTCTCAAGGACGAAAAGGAGCTTTCGGAGCACAATATGCTGGTTGACCTCGGCAGAAACGACATCGGAAAGATAAGCAAATTCGGCAGCGTTGAGGTCGAGAAATACATGAGCATTGAGCGTTATTCCCACGTTATGCACATCGGCTCAACGGTTCGCGGAGAGATACTGGACAGCAAATCCGCGCTGGATGCGGTGGACGCGATACTTCCGGCGGGAACGCTTTCCGGCGCGCCGAAGCTCAGAGCCTGCGAAATAATCAATGAGCTTGAGAACAACAAGCGCGGCGTGTACGGCGGCGCAGTCGGTTACATTGATTTCCGTGGAAATCTCGATACCTGCATTGCGATTAGACTTGCGTTCAAGAAGAACGGCAGGGTTTTCGTGAGAAGCGGCGCGGGAATTGTCGCGGATAGCGTTCCTGAGAATGAATTCAACGAGTGCATAAACAAGGCAAAGGCGGTAATGAACGCGCTTGCCGCCGCACAGGAGGAGAGCTTATGATACTTCTGATAGACAATTACGACAGTTTTTCATACAATCTGTATCAGCTTATCGGCGGCATTGACCCGGATATAAAGGTTATCCGCAACGATGAGCTTTCCGTACCGGAGATACTTGCGCTGAACCCCTCCCACATAATAATCAGCCCCGGTCCCGGCAGACCCTGCGACGCGGGCGTGTGCGAGGACGTAATCAGAGCGGCGGCGGGGAAGATTCCCATGCTTGGCGTTTGTCTGGGGCATCAGGCAATATGCGAAACCTTCGGCGCGGAGATAACCTACGCAAAGAAGCTTATGCACGGAAAGAAGTCGGTGACGGAGCTGGACAGCTCCAGCAGGCTGTTTAAAGACATTCCGACCCTGTGCGAGGTGGCAAGGTATCACTCCCTTGCGGCGGCGGAAAGCGGTTTTCCGGACTGCCTGCGGGTAACTGCGCGGACAAAGGACGGCGAGATAATGGCGGTGGAGCATAAGGATTACCCCATTTTTGGGGTACAGTTCCACCCGGAGTCTATACTTACACAGCACGGAAGAAAAATGGCTGAGAACTTTCTGGAGGTAACATTATGATAAAAGAAGCAATAATCAAGGTAGCGAACGGCAGTGACCTTTCTTACGACGAAGCCGCTGAGGTGATGAGAGAGATAATGACCGGAAACACTACTCCGGCGCAGACCGCAGCTTATCTCACCGCGCTGCACCTCAAGGGTGAATCTATTGACGAGATATCCGCAAGCGCATTTGTTATGCGTGACTGCGCGCTGAGAGTGAACTATGGCGGCGATGTGCTTGAGATAGTCGGCACCGGCGGCGACGGTTCAAATTCCATCAACGTTTCCACGATATCGGCGATAGTGTGCGCCGCTGCCGGGGAAAAGGTCGCAAAGCACGGCAACCGCGCTGCCTCCAGCAAATGCGGCACAGCGGACTGCCTTGAAGCGCTGGGGGTAAACATCTCCACAGACCCCGCCGGGAGCGAAAAGCTTCTGGACGAGGTAGGAATGTGCTTCCTGTTCGCGCAGAAATACCACAGCGCGATGAAATATGTCGGACCTGTCCGTAAGGAGATCGGCATTCCGACAGTGTTCAATATACTCGGTCCATTAACTAATCCTGACCACGCGAATTTACAGCTTCTCGGCGTGTATAAGCCGGAGCTTCTTATGCCGATGGCAAAGTCTCTTTCAAAGCTCGGAGTAAAGCGCGGAATGGCGGTATACGGCGAGGACAGGCTGGACGAGATATCAGTAAGCGACGCGACAAAGGTCGTAGAATTCTGCGGCGATGAATACAAGGAATACGAGATCACACCGGAGCAGTTCGGCTTCACTCGTCACCAAAAATCCGAGCTTGCCGGCGGCACTCCCGACGACAACGCAGCCGCCGCAAGGCGCATACTCTCCGGCGAACAGGGCGCAGGCAGGGACGCAGTTCTTCTGAACGCAGGCGCGGCGCTGCACATCGCGCGGGAAATCCCGATTGAGGAGGGCATAAAGCTTGCCGCCGAAACCATAGACAGCGGCGCGGCTCTGAAAACCCTTGAAAAGTACATTAAGTTATCCAACGAGGTAAAGGCATGATCTTACAGGAAATTGCAGAGAGAACCCGGCTGAGGGTGGCTGAGGAAAAATCCGCAGTTCCGCTGTCGGAGATGAAGAAGCGGGCGCAGGACTTTGACCCGGACACCGGTTTCCCGTTCAGAAACGCGCTTGCCGCCCCGGATATATCGTTTATCTGCGAGGTAAAGCGGGCTTCTCCCTCGAAGGGGCTGATCGCAGAGGATTTCCCGTACCTTCAGATTGCAAAGGATTATGAAGCGGCGGGGGCTGCGGCAATATCCTGCCTGACCGAGCCGTTCTGGTTCAAGGGCAGCGACAAATACCTCAGTGAGATCGCGGCGGCGGTGAAAATCCCGGTGCTCCGCAAGGACTTCACTGTGGACGAATACATGATCTATCAGGCGAAAACGCTGGGGGCTTCGGCGGTGCTGCTTATCTGCTCGATACTGAGCCGGGAGCAGCTTGCGGAATACCTTGAAATCGCGCACAGTCTGGGACTTTCCGCGCTGGTGGAAGCCCATGACGAGCAGGAGGTTCAGACCGCCGTTTCAGTCGGAGCAGGAATTATCGGAGTGAACAACCGCGACCTCAAGACCTTTACGGTGGACATAAACAACTCCGCAAGGCTGCGGAAGCTAGTCCCGCCGGAGATACTTTTTGTGTCCGAGAGCGGGATAAAGACCCCGCAGGACATCGCCGCGCTGCGTAAAAACGGCACGAACGCGGCGCTTATCGGCGAAACGCTGATGAGAAGCCCGGATAAAAAGGCGGCTCTGGCGGAGCTGAGGGGCGAAGCATGAGCGTTAAGATAAAGCTGTGCGGAATGTTCCGGGAATGCGATATTGATTACGCTAACGAGGCTCAGCCGGACTACATCGGGTTTGTGCTGGAGTTCCCGAAAAGCCACAGGAGCATTGACAAAACCACAGCTCAGCGGCTCAGGTCACGGCTTTCCCCGGAAATAAAAACAGTAGGAGTTTTTGTGAATTCTCCGGAAACCACTTGCGCTGAGTATGCAAATTGTGGTATAATAGATCTGATACAGCTTCACGGCGGGGAGGATAAGGACTATATCCGCAGGCTGAGAGAGCTTACGGACGCGCCGATAATAAAGGCGGTGAAAGTCCGCAGCGCTGACGATATCGCGCAGGCGCAGACCCTCGGAGCGGACTTCCTGCTGCTGGACAACGGCACTGGCACCGGGCAGAGCTTCGACCATTCGCTTATCGACAGGGAATTGATCCGGCAGCCGTTTTTCCTTGCCGGGGGACTTACCCCGGAAAACCTGCGGCGGGCGGCGCTGGATATCCGACCCTACTGCGTTGACTTATCCAGCGGAATTGAAACCGACCGGGTGAAGGACAGAGAAAAAATGCTGGCGGCGGTGAGGGCTGTTCGGGACGCGTGAAATCCGCTTGTCCGGCGGACGTCATAAGGGAGGCTTGAGATCTTGACTGGCATTTTTTTCAGCGGCACGGGAAACACAAAATTCTGCATATCACGGTTTCTGTCCGGGATCGAGGGTGAGCATAGGCTGCTTTCTATTGAGGACAGCGCGGCGGTATCTGAGATTTCCGGCGCTGGGGATATCCTGTTTGCTTATCCGGTTTATTACAGCAGTTTGCCGAAGATCGTCAGCGATTTTATTTCAAATAATCAGGATTTGTGGCGTGGCAAGCGCATTTTTATCATTGCCACAATGGGCGCGTTCAGCGGTGACGGCGCGGGAGTTTCCGCAAGGCTTTTCCGAAAATACGGGGCAGAAATTATTGGCGGACTTCACATAAAAATGCCCGACTGCATCGGAGATGTAAAGGCTCTGAAAAAATCTCCCGATGAAAACAGACGGATTATTGCTTCGGCGGAAGAAAAGATCGACAGAGCCGCGAAGAATTATCTGGACGGAAAACCTCCGCAGGAGGGTCTGAATATTTTTTACCACCTTGCAGGATTGTTCGGACAGCGGCTGTATTTCAGCGGAAAGACAAAGCATTACACCCAGAATCCCAAGATAAACACGGAAAAATGCGTTGGCTGCGGAAACTGCGAAAAGCTTTGCCCGATGAGGAATATTCACATTGCCGGCGGCAGGGCAGTTCCGGGGAATAAATGCACGATGTGTTACCGGTGCTTTTCGTTATGCCCGCAGAAAGCAATAACAATTATCGGGAAAGAGGTAATTGTTCAATATAATTTCAATGATTATTCAGGAAAGGAATAAAACTATGTCAAACGGACGTTACGGCGATTTCGGCGGGCAGTATATCCCCGAAACGCTGATGAATGAGATCCATAAGCTGGAGGAGGCTTACGAGTTCTACAAGAACGACAAGCAGTTCAACGATGAGCTGAACACGCTGCTGCGGGATTACGCCGGCAGACCCTCCCTGCTTTACTATGCGGAGAAGATGACTAAGGATCTGGGCGGCGCTAAGATCTATTTCAAGCGCGAGGATCTGAACCACACCGGTTCGCACAAGATAAACAACGTGCTCGGTCAGGCGCTGCTTACGAAAAAGATGGGCAAGACCCGCATAATCGCAGAAACCGGCGCGGGTCAGCACGGAGTTGCTGCGGCGACTGCGGCGGCTCTGCTGGGGTTGGAATGCGAGATATTCATGGGCAAGGAGGACACTATCCGTCAGGCGCTGAACGTCTACCGCATGGAGCTTCTCGGCGCAAAGGTACACCCGGTAACTACCGGAACAATGACCCTCAAGGACGCGGTGAACTAAGCAATGCGCGACTGGACGACCCGTGTTGACGACACGCTGTACGTCCTCGGCTCAGTAATGGGACCGCATCCGTTCCCGATGATGGTAAGGGACTTCCAGAGCGTTATCTCCAAGGAAGCGAGAGAGCAGATACTGGAGAAAGAGGGCAAGCTCCCCACCGCAGTAATGGCTTGCGTAGGCGGCGGCTCCAACGCTATGGGTATGTTCTACAACTTCATAGGCGACAAGGACGTAAGGCTGATCGGCTGCGAGGCTGCGGGACGCGGAGTTAATACCGGCGAGACCGCCGCGACTATCGCCACCGGAACTCTGGGAATTTTCCACGGCATGAAGTCGCTGTTCTGTCAGAATGAATACGGTCAGATCGCACCGGTTTACTCCATTTCTGCGGGTCTTGACTACCCCGGAATAGGCCCGGAGCACGCGTATCTGCACTCGATAGGCAGAGCGGAGTATGTCCCGGTAACAGATGATGAAGCGGTGAACGCATTCGAGTACATAGCCCGCACCGAGGGCATAATCTGCGCGATTGAGAGCGCCCACGCCGTAGCACACATGATGAAGATTGCTCCCACCATGAGCAAGGACGATATTATAATCTGCTGCCTGTCCGGACGCGGAGATAAGGACGTTGCGGCAATAGCTAGATACAGGGGGGTAGATCTTCATGAATAAAACCAGAAACGCATTCGAGAACAAAAAGGCATTTATCGGCTTTCTGACGGCGGGGGATCCCACCTTTGAGGACAGCTACAATAACATCATGGCTATGGTAAGAGGCGGCGCAGACCTCATTGAGATAGGCATTCCGTTCTCTGATCCTATCGCCGAGGGCGTAGTCATTCAGGACGCGAATGTGCGCGCGCTGAGCAAGGGCATGACCACCGACCGGGCGTTTGAGCTTGCGGAAAAAGTTCGCAGTCAGACGGATATCCCGATATGCTTCATGACCTACCTTAATCCGGTGTTCAAGTACGGCTACGACAGATTTTTCGAGAAGTGCAGGTCTATCGGAGTGGACGGTCTGATCTGCCCGGATATGCCTTTCGAAGAGAAGCACGAGGCGGCTGATGTTGCGAAAAAGTACGATATTTCGGTCATTTCGCTGATAGCTCCCACCAGTGAGGAGCGCATTAAGATGATCGCCGAGGAAGCGGAGGGCTTTATCTACATAGTTTCCTCCATGGGCGTCACCGGAGTTCGCAGCGAGATCAAGACCGACCTCAATCACATCATGGAAGCAGTCAAGAAGTACGCGAAGGTTCCGGCGGCAATCGGCTTTGGAATAAGCAAGCCGGAGCAGGCGCAGAAAATGGCTGGGATCTCCGACGGAGTTATCGTGGGCAGCGCGATAGTGAAGCTTGTGGAGAAGTACGGCAGCAACGCTCCGGAGCACATCTATGAGTATGTAAAGAGCATGAAGGACGCGATACGCTGAATTATTCACGAAAAAATGTTCGGGAGGGGCTTGCCCCTCCCTTATTGTATTAGATAGTAAAGGGGCAAATGCGAAATTTGCCCCTCTTAACTATGAAATTAGAATTTACTTCTTGAACAGCTTCTTAAATCTCTCCATAGCCTCGGCAGTAAGCTCGTGAGTGCTGAACGCGGTCAGTCTGAACCAGCCGTCGCCGTTTGCGCCAAATCCCGCGCCGGGAGTTCCGACAACCTGAATTTCATTCAGCAGGTAATCGAAGAATGCCCATGAATCCATGCCATTCGGGGACTTCAGCCAGATGTACGGGGAGTTGATGCCGCCGGTGTACTTTATTCCAAGCTCGTCGCAGGTCTTTGCGATCATGCGGGCGTTCTCCTGATAGTAGGCGATAGTCGCCTTTGTCTGAACCTGTCCCTCCGGTGAGAATACAGCCTCTGCCGCTCTCTGAACCGGGTAGGAAACGCCGTTGAACTTGCTTCCCTGACGTCTGTTCCACAGGTCTGCGATCTTTACGTCCTCGCCCTTGCTGTTCTTCTGAACCAACTCATCGGGAACTACTGTATAACCGCAGCGTGTTCCGGTGAAGCCTGCGGTCTTGGAAAGGGAGCAGATCTCGATAGCGCACTTCTTTGCGCCCTCAATGAGGTAAATGCTTCTGGGCAGGTCAGGCTCGGTGATGAACGCCTCGTAAGCCGCGTCGAAGATGATGACTGCATTGTTAGCCAGCGCGTAGTCAACCCATTCCTTAAGCTGCGCCGCAGTGTAGACAGAGCCTGTCGGATTGTTCGGGGAGCAGAGGTAGATCAGATCAGCCTTTACGTCCTTCGGGGGCATAGCCGCAAAGCCGTTTTCCTCGGTGGAATTTGCGTAAATAACCTCGTTTCCGCTCATGATGTTGCTGTCAACGTAAACCGGGTAAGCTGGGTCGGTTACTACAACGGTGTTTCCGGAACCGAAAATGTCGATGATATTTCCGCAGTCGCTCTTTGCGCCGTCGCTGATGTGAATTACCGCCGGGTCAACCTCCGCGCCGAAGCTCTTGTAATAGCCGGAAACCGCGTTCCGCAGGAAGTCATAACCTGCGCCGCTGTCCTCATAGCCGTGGAAGGTTTCCTTTACGCCCATTTCCTTTGCAGCCTTGACCATTGCGTCAACTACAACCGGTGCAAGTGGCTGAGTTACGTCGCCTATGCCCATTCTGATGAGCTTTGCGTCGGGATTAGCGGCGGTGTACGCCTTTATCCTCTTCGCGATATCAATAAAAAGGTAGTTCTTTTTCAGCTTGAAAAAGTTTTCGTTAAGCTTTGCCATGTGTTTTCGTCCTTTCTTTTTGTAAAGATCTCCGGAATAAGTCCACTCTCTATTTTAATATATTTTCGGCGGTTTGTCAATGCTTTTTCTCCCGGAGAGAGCATTTTTCAGCTAAGGATATGCGTAAGCTCCACAGACCACAGAATTATCAGCGTTACAGATCCCGCCATTTTGAGCAGTTCCATTGTGAATTTTCTTGTAAATTTGTTCATGATAAATTACCTCCGTGATGTTTTTTGTTGAGTATATTCTATCATTTTCACAGCGGCGGGTCAATAGGAAACTGCGTCAATTTTGATACAAATAGGGACTGCTCGGAAATTTAGTTACAAATACTGGAAACAGCGAATAAATCGCGTAATTACTTGACAAACTTAGGGGAATATATTATAATAAAATATGTATGGAATTGTGGCGGTTTGTGGAGGAAATACTATGGTAAGAGAAGTCCGCATCGACGAATATCAGCAGCTCATGGAATTGTATCTCCACCTGCACGAAACGGAGATACCTCCGGCGGCGTTAACAAAAGACCTGTGGGAGCGGCTGGTGAACGACCCGGACTATCACCTGATCGCTGCCGAGGAGGACGGAAAGCTGGTTTCCACCTGCACCTGCGTGATAATCCCGAACCTCACTCACGGGCCGCGGCCCTACGCGTGGGTGGAAAACGTGGTAACTCACCCGGACTATCGCGGGAAAGGGCTTGCAACGGCGTGTCTTGACTTCGCAAAGGAGATAGCATTGCGGGAAAACTGCTACCGGCTGGTGCTGATGACCGGCTCAAAGCTGGAAAGCACGCTGAATTTCTACGAGCGCGCCGGCTATAACCACACAGACAAGACCGGATTTATACAGTGGCTGTAACAAATATATCTGAAAGGAACAACAAAACCATGAACATAAAACCTCAGAAGGGTATGCAGGAATTTCTGCCGGAGGCTGCGGCGCAGCGCGACAGGCTGATGAACATTATCCTTGACACCTACACGAAAAGCGGATTTACGAGGATCTACACCCCGGCGATCGAGAGCGCGGAGAACCTCGACAAGAGCGACGGCGGCGACAATCTGAACCTCATCTTCCGCATAATGAAGCGCGGCGACAAGCTGGAGGAGGCTCTGTCGAAATCCCCGGTGGACGAAAAGGAGCTGTGCGACCTCGGACTGCGCTATGACCTCACCCTGCCGCTGTCGAGATATTACGCGAACAACCGCAACAGCCTGCCTAATCCCTTCAAGGTAATCCAGATAGACAAGGTTTACCGCGCGGAAAGACCCCAGCGGGGCAGACTGCGCGAGTTCGTGCAGTGCGATATTGATATCCTCGGCTCGGACTCCTACTGCTGCGAGATAGAGCTTATCTCAGTCACCGCAAAGGCGCTGTCAAAAATCGGGATCGGTGAATTCACCGTTCGTGTAAACGACCGCCGGGTGCTGAGAAATTCCCTGCTGACTATGGGCTTCCCGGAGGAGGCTCTGGACACTGTTTCGGTAAGCTTCGACAAGCTGGACAAGATAGGCGCTGACGGAGTTGCGGAGGAGCTTCGCGAAAAGGGAATGCCGGAGAACGCAATAAACAGCCTGACTGCGCTGCTCGCAAAGGGAAAGCTCACCCTTGACGACATGGCGCAGTACTGCTCCGAGGACGCAAAGGAAACGCTGGAGCAGCTCCGCACCATAATCGAAACTGCGGACAAGCTTTCAGAGGATTACACCGTTGAGTTTGACCCGTCCCTCGTAAGAGGTCAGGGTTACTACACCGGAACGGTGTTCGAGGTGGCGAGCAAGCAGTTTGGCGGCACTGTCGCAGGCGGCGGAAGATACGATAATCTTATCGGAAGATTTACCGGGGATACAGTTCCGGCGGTTGGCTTCTCAATCGGCTTTGAGCGTATTTTCTCGATAGTTACCGAAAACAATATCCAGCTTGCGGGCAGCAGAAAGAAAACAGCAATTCTGCACAGTCCGGAGGCAATACTTGAAGCTATCGCAAAGTCCGATGAATTGCAGGCGGACAGCGACGTTACCCTTATCGCCGCAGCAAATCGCAAGAAAGCGGACAAGGCTTACTCAAAGGCGAAGGCTCAGGGCTTTGACGAGATAATCAAGATAGGGCTGTAACAGGTGCGTATATGAAAAAACAATTTCTTGAAATAGGCAAGATAGTTGCCACGCAGGGTATCCGCGGGGAGTTCCGGGTGCAGTATTATTGCGACAGCGCGGAGGTGCTGTGCGATTTCGACACGCTGTATCTTGACAAGGGAAAGACCGAGGTCACGGTGGAGCGCGCCTACCCCCACAAGAATATCGTGGTGATGAAGCTTGAGGGAATCGACAAGATCGAGCAGGCGCAGCCGCTTATCGGTAAGATATTGTACCTCAACCGGGACGACGCGGAGCTTGAGGAGGGTCTGTACTTCATTCAGGACATAATCGGGCTGACGGTGAAGGACGCGGACACCGGCGAGGTTTACGGAAAGATAACCGACGTGTATCAGAACGGCGCCAGCGACGTATATTCGATAAGAAAGGACGACGGGCGGGAGCTGCTGTTCCCCTGCATTGACGAGGTAGTATTAAGCACCGATATCGACGCGGGAGAAATGATAATTCGTCCGCTGCCGGGGCTTTTCGATGAGGATTGATGTTGC
Source organism: Oscillospiraceae bacterium (assembly GCA_017829075.1). The sequence goes on from JAGAJA010000107.1 coordinate 39,640, forward strand.
AACGCTGTTCCCGGATATGTTCGACCCTGTGCTTAACCAGAGCATTGTCGGCAGGGGAATAAAAAACGGGCTTATTGAAATATACACTCATGATATCCGGCTTTACACCGAAAACAAGCACAACCGCGTTGACGACAAGCCCTACGGCGGCGGAACGGGAATGCTCATGCAGGCGCAGCCTATCTACGACTGCATCATGGCGATAAAGAGCCAGATGAACCTGAAACCCCGCATTATTTATATGTCCCCGCAGGGGGAAGTCCTCACCCAGAAAAAGGTGCGGGAGCTTGCCGCCGAGCCGTGGCTGATACTGCTATGCGGGCATTACGAGGGTGTTGACCAGCGGGTGCTGGACGAGCTGGAATGCGAGGAGCTTTCGGTAGGGGATTACGTCCTGACCGGGGGAGAGCTTCCGGCTATGATAGTGTGCGATGCCGTGGCGAGATTGCAGGACGGAGTGCTCCCCAACGAGGACGCGTTCAGCGTTGAGAGCCACGAGGACGGTCTGCTGGAATACCCCCAGTACACCCGCCCGGAGGAATGGCGCGGGCGCAGAGTTCCGGAGGTGCTGCTTTCCGGCAATCATAAGAATATCGTTGCATGGCAGCGGGAGCAGGCAGTGGAGGTCACACACAGAAAGCGACCGGATATGACCGCAGGAGCAGGCTCAGCCATAACCAACGAGGACAGGCTGCGCCGGAGGACTTCCAGAGAGAAGCCGGGCGCTGCGGAGGAAAAAGATGACTAAAAACGCATTTATTGCAATAACAGGGCGGGCGAACGCCGGAAAATCCTCGCTGACAAATCTGCTTGTCGGCGAAAAGGTTTCTATCGTCAGCGAAAAGCCCCAGACCACCAGAAACCGCATAAACGGCGTACTCACAAAGGGTGATACCCAGTTCGTGTTTATCGACACTCCGGGAATGCACAAGCCGAAAACCAAGCTGTCGGAGCATATGGTGAAGTCTATCCGGCAGAGCGTGGACGATGTGGACTGCGCGATACTCATGGCGGACGTGACGAAAAAAATGTCCTCTATCGAGCAGGATCTGATACGCAGCTTTGCTTCTCACGGAACTGCGGTGGTGCTGCTGCTGAACAAGGTGGATCTGCTCAAGGACAAGAGCGATATCCTGAAGATTATCCAGCAGTATTCCGAGCTGTACGATTTCGAGGAGGTCATTCCGATATCGGTGAAGAACCGCATAAATACCGACCAGATACTTCCGGTGCTGGAGCGGTTCGCGGTGGAGGGAGAGCATTTCTTCCCGGACGATATCGCCACCGACCGCACTGAGCGTTTCATGTGCTCTGAGATAGTGCGGGAGAAGATACTGCGGGTAATGCAGGAGGAAATACCGCATGGGACGGCGGTGGACGTGGAGAAATTCAAGTCCCGTATGAAAGGCGATAATGAGCTTATCGACATCAGTGTTGTTATTATCTGCGAAAAGGAAAGCCACAAGGGAATGATCATCGGCAAGGGCGGCGAGCGGCTCAAGCAGATAGCGTCAATGGCGAGGGCTGACATGGAGGAGCTGCTTGGCGCTCATGTCAATCTTCAGTGCTTTGTCAAGGTCAAGGAGGACTGGCGCAATCGCGAGCGGGTAATTACCGATCTTGGTATGTTTGACGAATGAGTTTTCGGGGGCAGCCGGCTGGCTGCCCTGATTTGCGAAAGGGGGCTTCGTAATGCTGGTGACCTATGACGGAATAGTTGTCGGACGGCGGGAAATAGGCGAAAATAGCTGCTTTCTGGATATCCTCACCGATGAGCAGGGCATAATCGAAGCCACCGCCCACGGCGCAAAAAAGCTGAACAGCTCGCTGCTCGGCTCGGCGGGTCTGTTTTCCTATGCGACATTCTGCCTGAGCAAGAACAAGGAGCGCTATACGGTGAATTCCGCGAAGCCGAAGCGCAGCTTCCACGAGCTTGGCAGCGACATTGAGAAGCTTGCGCTGGGGTCTTATTTCGCGCAGGCGGTGAAATTCTGCACTCCGCAGGAGCAGGCGCAGGACAGCCTTGTGAGGTTCTTTGCGATAGCGTTATACGAGGCGGAGACCGCGCGGACTGCCGCCCGGCTTTCCTGCGTGCGCTCGGCGTTTGAGCTGAGGTATTCCTGTATGCTGGGCTACCGACCGGATCTGCGGGGCTGCTGTAACTGCGGCGAGTTTGAGCACGAGGAGATGTTCTTTCTGCCGGACAGCGGCGAGATATTCTGCGGGGACTGCTTTGACAGGAGCTACGGCGGAAGATATTATGTCCTTACCCCGGAGATCCTCTCGGCTATGCGGAATATAGTTTATGCGCAGCTAAATCGGGCGTTCAGGTTTTCGCTTTCTGACAGCGGCGCCGCGCTGCTGGAGAAGATCACGGAGAACTATTTCCTCACAAGAACTGAGCGGACATTTACGGCGCTGGAGTATTTCAAAGGGATCAGACTGCCTTTGAAAACCAACTGAAAATGACAAAATCTGTCACAAGGTTATCGGCAATACAGTATTTTTTCACAAAAACTATTGCAAAAATAAAAAAAACGTGGTATAATTGTATAAAATAAAAAAGGAAAAGCAACAGGAGAGGCGGTGTTGAAATGAGCAAAATTACAGAAAAGGATAAAAATCTGTTCATTGAGATGCTTGACAAGGACAAACGGACTCTGCATTTTATGTGGGACTGTACCGAGGGTACTGTCGCCACGGCGGGCAGTCCTTTGTTTGAAAACGTCAAGGGCGACCCGCTGGATTTCCTGAGGGAAAGCGGTCTTATCGACCAGCAGTATATTTCCGCATTCAATGTTTTTACCTCCCGTATTGAGGAGGGGATCATCTCCGGAATAGACCGAAACAGCCTGAGCGTTGAACTTAAAATGAAGTTCACACCGGACGGTGAATATGTTATGAGCGGTTTCTACGTTCATTTCCTGAGAGATAACGACGGAAAGATACTTGCAGTGCACGGAACAATCAGACCATATTCCCAGAAAGAGATCTTCAACCGCAGGGTGCTGACCGAATTTTCCTCGGACAGAAATCCCGCTATTTTCGGGTCAGAGGTCGGTGAAATGATAGCGCGCCACCCGGACGAAGAGATCGCGTTCATTCAGTTTGATATTGAGCGCTTCAAGATGATCAACGAGAATTACGGCGTTGAGGCGGGTGACGAGCTGCTGGCGTTCATCACTGACTCTCTGGCGATGGTATGCAATGAGGAACAGCCGTTCTGCCGGCTTACTGCGGACGTTTTCATGCTGATCACACCATTTACGAGCGACGCGGAGCTTCTGGATTTCATTCATCGGCTGGAAAGCCTGCTCACCGGATACAAAGGCATGGATTACCGTCTGATCTTCGGCGTAGCTATCGCAGAGGACAGAACGCTGCACACCCGCCGCCACGGTGACAATGCGACCATCGCGCGTCAGTCGGTAAAGGGAAATGCGCTGAACAACATCGGCTTCTTCAACGGCAGAATGAGAACTGAGCTTAAAAAGAAGCAGACAATTGAGGAGGACATGAAGGACGCGCTGCTGGGCAACCAGTTTGTGATGTACCTCCAGCCGAAATTCAGCATATCCACCGGAAAGATAATCGGCGCTGAGGCGCTGGCTAGGTGGATACACCCGGAGAGGGGAATGATATCCCCGGCGGAGTTCGTTCCGGTGTTTGAACAGAACGGCTTTATACTTAAGCTTGATCAGTATATCTGGGAGAGCGCCTGCCGGAAAATACGAAGCTGGCTGGACAGCGGAGTTAAGCCGGTGCCGATTTCAGTGAATATTTCCAGAGAATATGTGCATTCATTTGACGTGGTGGGAGAGCTTGTGCGGCTGGTGAAAAAGTACGATATCCCGGTGCATTATCTGGAGCTTGAGATCACCGAATCGGTTGACGCAGAGGGCGTAGGTGACGTTGTAAAGAAGATGAAGAGCGCGGGATTTACCATGCTTATGGACGATTTCGGATCCGGCTATTCCTCTTTGAATATGCTGAAAACCACCCAGTTTGACGTGCTGAAAATAGACCGCGCGTTCCTGTCGGAATTCATGGAGAGCAGCCGTGGCAGGAAGATCATTTCCCACACGATCTCCATGTCGCAGGATATCGGTCTGGACATCATCGCGGAGGGCGTAGAAACTCTCGAACAGGCGCAGTTCCTGAGCAAGTGCGGCTGCGACGCGGCGCAGGGCTTCTATTACTCAAAGCCCGTTACTCAGGAGGAATTCGACAGAAAGCTGTCGACTGTGAATGTGTAATGCTGATTCTTAATCACTTTATAGACTTTGAATATATGTTGATTAGAAATAAAGTATAAAAAAACTCCCCGGAACTTATCATTAGCTCCGGGGAGTTTGCTATGCGTAATTAATCGGATATTTTCATCATTTCAGCGATGTGCTGCTGAACTTTATCTGCGACCTCAGCCGGAGCGAGCTTTTCACTGAAGCTCTTGTCACGGGCGGAGATCTCGATTACGCCGTCCTTGAGATTGCGCGGGCTTACGATAACTCTAAGCGGAACTCCCAGCAGGTCTGCGTCGGAGAACATTACACCGGCGCTTACCGCACGGTCGTCGTAGATAACCTCAACTCCGCGCTTCTGAAGCTCCTCGTAGAGCGCGTCAGCCTTTTCCTTTACCTCCGGATCGTCGGCGCGTACAGCGCAGATGTGAACCTGCCACGGCGCGATAGCCATAGGCCAGATAGGACCGTAGTCATCGTGATGAACCTCGCATACGGAAGCCGCAAGTCTGCCCACGCCTATGCCGTAGCAGCCCATGATCGGGGTCTGCGCGTTTCCGTCCTTGTCAAGATAGGTCATGCCCATGCTCTTAGTGTACTTTGTACCGAGCTGGAAGATGTTTCCTACCTCGATTCCGCGGGAAATAGTGATGTGCTTTTTGCCGCACTTGGGGCAGATACCGCCCTCAATTATCTTTGCAAAATCGTGGTACTCTGCGCCGGGAACATCACGGCTGATGTCAAGTCCGGTGTAGTGGTATTCCTCCTTGTTTGCGCCGCAGGAGAGGTTGTTGGTGTTCTGGAGGGACTTGTCGAACAGCACGGTCATTCCCTCAGGAAGTCCCACAGGCCCGATGTAGCCTGCGTTCAGACCACATTCCGGAGTAATTACCGCCGGGTGGATATCGCAGCCGAGGTAGTTTGTGAGCTTTGTTTCGTTGATGTCGAGGTCGCCGCGGATAAATACCACAACATAGCTGTCGTCCTGATTTCTCTGGTAAACCACTGCCTTGCAGCTCTTTTCTGTCGGAGATTTCAGGAAATTGCAGATATCCTCAATTGTGTGTACGTCCGGGGTATAGACCTCGGTCAGAGGCTGGCTCTCCGGGTCGCGGGTGTTTTCGATAATGCTCTCGGCAGCCTCCATATTTGCGCGGAAGCCGCAGTCCTTGCATATTGCGATAGAATCCTCACCGATAGGAGTGAGCAGCATGAACTCATGAGAAATGCTGCCGCCCATCATGCCGGAGTCGGAGGCAACGGAGATGACCTCCGGAATGCCTGCGCGGGCGTAGATCCTCTCGTATGCCTTGTGGCACTTCATATAGTATTCCTCAAGATCCTCCTGAGAGGTGTGGAAGGAATACGCGTCCTTCATGGTGAATTCGCGCACACGGATAAGTCCGCCGCGGGGACGCGCTTCATCGCGGAATTTCGTCTGGATCTGGTAGATCATGAACGGATATTTTGTGTAGCTGTTTGCGTACTCCCGGACAAGCTGCACCGCTGCTTCCTCGTGGGTCATTCCGAGAACCATCTGCGCGCGGTTTCTGTCGGTGAAGCGCAGCAGCTCGCTTCCAATGCTCTCATATCTGCCGGATTCCTGCCAGAGGGTCGCGGGCATTACCACCGGGAACTGGACTTCCTGACCGTCGATGGCGTCCATTTCCTCCCGGATTATCTGCTCGATTTTGCGGGTAATGCGCTTTAACGGCATATAGCTGGAGAAGATGCCGTTTGCGACATACTTCATGTAGCCGCCGCGGATCATAAGTGCATGGCTGTCGATCTGACAGTCGGAGGGGCGCTGTTTGAAGCGGTCGCCCACAAGCTTTTCAAGTTTCATTTCGTGTAGTTCCTTTCCTTTTTAGAATTCGTAAGAATACAAAAAGCCCCAAGCCGTCTGGCTCAGGGCGAACTTAACCTAGTCCGTGTTACCACCTGAATTCGGGCGAAAGCCCGCTCTCAGCGTCAGAAACGCTTTTCTCGCTAACGGGAGATACCGGCGCCGCTTACTGCCGGGGATAATCCGGGTTCCGGGCGCAGCTCAAAGACGGGTTCGGCAGTCCTTCAATAACGGCTCGCACCTGCCGCCGTTTCTCTGAAAAATCGGAACTGTCTACTGTTTCTTGTCACAGCTTTTCGTATTCACTGGAATGATTATAGCACGATTTCTGGGAATTGTCAAGGGCGATATTAAAATAGAGCCGCATTATATTGTATTTATCATATATTTTTACGCAGATTTTTCAAAAAACCTATTGATTTTCTGAAAAAAACGTGGTATAATACTAGAGTAAGATAGATTAGACTAAAGACTGGGGTTTCGCTCCGGTCTTTAAGTTTTGATAGGGGATTTTTTCGGAATTGCTCCGGAGTTTCCCACTCAACAGAAAGGAGCTGTATCAATGGCACTTGCAAAGGGCTTCAGCGCGATCGAAGCGGCGGCTGAGGCTGCGGTAAGACCGATAGTTGAGAGCCACGGCTATACGCTGTGGGACGTCTGGTTCGCCAAAGAGGGCGCGAAGTGGTATCTGCGCATCTTCATCGACAAGCCGGAGGGTATCTCCATTGATGATTGCGAGTCGATAGACGGGCTGATAAACGCCGAGATCGACAAGCAGTACTTTATCGACAGGATAGATTACCTTGAGGTCGGCTCGGCGGGACTTGAGCGTCCCGTAAGGCGGCTTGCCCAGCTTGAACCGTCGATAGGAAAGAAAATAAAGGTCAAGACCTACAAGCTGTGCGAGGGAGTTCCGTCAAAGGCTTTCAGCGGCGTCCTTGCGGGATTTGACGGAGAAAAAATTACGGTTACAGGAGATTTCGGGGAGGCTTCGCTGCCTGTCGCCGAGGTTTCTGCAATAAATTATGACGATTTTGACGATTACGACCTGCTGAAAGGCGGAGAGTGATTGCGGCTTACTATTTTATTTAACGGAGGAATAACGGAAAATGGCTAAGAAAAAGGCACAGCCTAAGGACGACATCAAGGATTTTTTCATTGCGCTGGCTGACTACGCAAAGGAAAAGGGAATCAGCGAGGACGTTTTTGTTTCTAAGATCAAGAACGCTATCGAAAAGAGCCTGAAAACCAATATGCACCTTGAGGATAAGGACAGCGAGGTGGTTTTCGTAAATATCGACCTTGAAAAGGAAATATTCGACGTAAGCGTACTTAAAGAGGTCATCGAGGTAGTTGATACCCTGTACGAGCCGGAGATTGAGATAGTTCTTGAGGAAGCGCGCAAGATCAATCCCGCGGTTGAAGTCGGCGACAAGATCAGAGTTCCGATTGACACCCACGAATTCAAGAGAATTGCCGCGAAGAACGCAAAGGATCTCATCAAGCAGGGCTTCCGCGATGTAGAGCGTCAGCAGCTCAGCGAGATGTGGGGCGCTTATGAGAACGAGGCGGTTTCCGCCGAGGTAACTAAGATCGAGCCTAAGACCGGACACGCTACCATTGAAGTGAACCACAATGAAGTCCTCCTCATGAGAGCCGACCAGATACCCGGCGAAACTCTCCATGTCGGCGATATCATCAAGGTATTCATCACCGGCGTTTCAAAGGAGTACAAGGAGGGCGCAAAGAAGCAGTCACTGCGCATCACCAGAACGGACAAGGGACTTATCAAGCGCCTGTTTGAGCTGGAATGCCCGGAGATCTATGACGGAACTGTTGAGATCAAGTCGGTAAGCCGCGCACCCGGTTCCCGCTCCAAGATCGCGGTCATCAGCAACGACCCGAACGTTGACGCAGTGGGCGCCTGCATCGGTACTCAGAAGAGCAGAATTAATGCGGTAACTAAGGAGCTAAAGGGCGAAAAGGTGGACGTTGTTCTTTACAGCGAGGATCCGGAGGAGTTCATCAAGCAGGCTCTGAAGCCCGCAGAGGTTCTCAGAGTAGTAATAAACGACCCGAAGGTAAGAGCTTGCAAGGCTATCGTTCCCGACAATCAGCTTTCGCTTGCGATCGGCAACAAGGGTCAGAACGCTCTGCTGGCGGCAAAGCTTACCGGATTTAAGATCGACATAAAGGCAGAGAGCAAGGTAACTCCTGAGGATCTGGAGGTAATTGAATACCCTCCTGAGGAGGAAGAGCCTGAGCTTTCCGAGGACGAGCAGAACGCGCAGACCGAAGCCGCAGGCGAGCCTGTGGAGGCTGCCGCTGAGGTTCAGCAGGAGAATTAAGGAGCGATTTATGCAGGAAAAGCACATTCCGCTGCGTAAGTGCATAGGCTGCGGTGAAATGATAGGAAAAAAGGGCGCTGTGAGGATAGTCCGCAGCAAGGACGGAGAGATCTCCGTTGACCTCACAGGGAAAAAAGCCGGGCGCGGCGCATATCTTTGCAGGAGCGTTTCCTGCATGGAGCTTGCCAGAAAGGGAAGAAAGCTGGAACGCGGGCTGAAATGCGCCATACCCGATGAGATATACGAAACTTTAGAGAAGGAGCTGACCTCGGATAAATAAGGAACTTTCGACGATCTGCCTTTGCCGCCGCGCGGGAAAGCTGATACTCGGCTTTGACGCGGTCGTGCAGGAAATATCCTCGCCGAAATCGAAAGCGGCGGGAATAATTCTGGCGGCGGACGTGTCGCCCAAGACCGAAAAGGAGATCCGCTTTGAGGCGGAAAAACACGGCACGCCAGTCGTTCGCGGGGATTTCTCAATGGACGACGCAAAGGACGCTGTCGGAAAGCGTTCCGGCATTTTTCTGGTGCTGGACGCGGGATTATACGGCTCTATTACAAAACATATAGAAGATAACTAGTATGGAGGAAAGTTACATTGCCAAATAAAAAATATCGAGTACAGGATATTGCGGCTGATATCGGCGTTGACCGCAGTGAAGTTATACAGCTCCTTGAGGGGGCGTTTGAGGGCGCGAAGAAAGCTCAGACCTCGCTTACCGATCAGGAGGTAAGCTATGTGCTGGAGGTTTATTCCAAAAAGCACGAGGTAAAGAATTTCGATGAGTATTTCAAGGCTACCGCCGGTCAAAAGACCGAAAAGCCCAAGGCAGAGGAGAAGAAGCCCGCGGCTAAGAAGAAGCCTGTCGCAAAGAAGGAAGAAGCTCCTGCTGAAAAGGCTGAAAATGCTGAAAAGGCAGAAGAAAAGGCTGAGCCTAAAACAGAGGTAAAGGCAGAGGTTAAACCTGAGCCCAAGCCTGAGGTTAAGCCTGAGCCTAAGCCGGAAGTAAAGCCGGAGGTAAAGGCAGAGGCAAAGCCTGAGCCAAAGACAGAGGCAAAGCCGGAAGTAAAACCGGAAGTAAAGCCTGAGCAGAAGCCCGCAGCGGCTAAGCCCAGAACCGAAAACTCCGACAAGCCGCAGGCAAATCGCGACGGCAAGCCCGGCGACAGACCTCAGTTCAACCGCGACAATAATCGTAACGGAGATCGTCCGCAGAACGGCGTCAGAAACGGCGACAGACCGCAGTTCAATCGTGACAATAACAGGAACGGCGACCGCCCGCAGTTCAACAACAACCGTAATGGCGACCGTCCTCAGTTCAATAACGGCGGCAAGCCCGGTGACAGACCTCAGTTCAGCCGTGACAACAGAAACGGCGACAGGAACAGCTCTAATCGCGATGTACGCAGGGAGCAGGTAAATCCGCTGGCAAGCAGCAAGCCGTCAATGCAGAAGCCGGCTATCGACTCCTCAAAGATCAAGGTGAACACACCGCCCATGCAGAAGCAGAAGGGCGAGGCTGTTCAGCGCGGCGAGCAGGTAACAAAGATGGTGGACACAAGGGGCAGCTACGTTGAGCTGGATAAGTACAACGAGCGCTATGAGAGCATCGCTCCCGCCACCAAAATGAGCAACGACAGCTTCCAGCGCAAGCAGAAGATCCAGCAGAAGTCCCAGAACAAGGGCAAGCCGTTCAACTCCAAGCGCGAAACAGAAGCCCAGAAGCTGAAAAGACTTGAGCTGGAGCGCGCAAGAAAGCAGCAGCTCAAGGTGCAGATCCCGGACGAGATCGTGGTATCCGAGCTTGCAACAAGACTCAAGGTTACTGCGACGGAGGTCATCAAGAAGCTGTTCAATCTGGGCGTTATGGCTAACCTTAACGAAACTATCGACTTCGACACCGCTTCTCTGGTAGCAGAGGATCTGGGCGCAAAGGTAGAAAAGGAAGTCGTTGTGACTATCGAGGAGCGTCTGTTTGAGGACACTCCGGACGATCCGGAAAGCTTACAGCCCCGCAGCCCGGTTGTAGTTGTAATGGGTCACGTTGACCACGGTAAAACCTCGCTGCTGGACTATATCAGACATTCCAGCGTTACCTCCACAGAGGCGGGCGGAATTACCCAGCACATCGGTGCGTACAGAGTGCAGATAAACGGCAGGGATATCACATTCCTTGATACCCCCGGACATGAAGCGTTCACCTCCATGAGAGCCCGCGGCGCGAGCATCACGGATATAGCAATTCTGGTAGTAGCCGCAGACGACGGTATCATGCCGCAGACTGTTGAAGCTATCAACCACGCAAAGGCAGCCGGAGTTTCCATTATCGTTGCCATCAACAAGATGGACAAGGAGGGCGCAAATCCCGACAAGATCAAGGAAGAGCTTACCAAGTACGATCTCGTATGCGAGGAATGGGGCGGCGATGTTATCTGCGTTCCTGTTTCCGCAAAGACTGGCGCAGGCATTGAAAACCTGCTGGAAATGGTATGCCTTACCGCGGACGTTCTGGAGCTCAAGGCAAATCCCGACAGACTTGCGACCGGCGCAGTTATCGAGGCTAAGCTGGACAAGGGCAGAGGTCCTATCGCTACCGTGCTTGTACAGAACGGTACGCTGCACACCGGAGATGTACTCATCGCCGGAATGGCAGTTGGCAGAGTGCGCGTAATGCGCGACGACAAGGGCAGGACTGTCAAGGAAGCAGGCCCGTCTGTTCCTGTTGAGATCATGGGACTTGCGGACGTTCCCTCCGCCGGAGATACCTTTGCGGCGGTAGAGGACGAGAAGCTTGCCCGCGAGCTGGTAGAGAAGCGCAGACATGACGCTAAGGAAGAGCAGTTCAAGGCATATCATCAGGTTACACTCGACAACCTGTTCTCCTCTATCGAGGAGGGTACCGTAAAGGAACTGCCGATCATCGTAAAGGCGGACGTTCAGGGTTCTGTCGAAGCGGTGAAGCAGTCGCTTGAAAAGCTCTCCAACGAGGAAGTACGCGTAAGAGTTATCCACGGCGCAGTAGGCGCGGTAAGCGAGAGCGATGTTATGCTGGCGGCGGCTTCCGGCGCTATCATTGTCGGATTTAACGTAAGACCTCACCCCTCCGCACAGGACAACGCAAAGCGCGACGGTATCGAGATACGTCTTTACCGCGTAATCTACGACGCTATCGAGGACATCACTGCTGCGATGAAGGGTATGCTTGCGCCTAAGTTCAGAGAAGTTGATCTGGGCAGAGTTGAGGTTCGTCAGGTATACAAGATCACGAATGTCGGCATTGTTGCTGGTTCCTACGTCCTTGACGGAAAGGTTGCAAGAAACGGTCAGGTTCGTATCGTCCGCGACGGTATCATTGTCGGCGACGACAAGATCGCTGGACTTCAGCGCTTCAAGGATTCCGTAAAGGAAGTTGCCGCAGGCTATGAGTGCGGTATCAGCCTTGAAAAGTTCACCGATATCAAGGTCGGGGATATCTTTGAGGCTTATATGATGGAAGAGTACAGGGATTGATCCCTGTTTGCGGCGCGGTCTGACGGGAGTTGGTCTGCGCAGGGAGGGTTTTATGGCTAATTTCAACTTAAAAAGACTTTCCGAGGATATAAAAAGAGAGCTTTCCGCTGCGGTGAGCGGCGTGAAGGATCCGAGAGTTTCCAAGAATTTTGTAACGGTGACTCACTGCGAGCTTACCAGCGACCTGTCCTACTGCCGGGTTCACATTGCGTGTCTTGGCGGCGAGGGCAGGACTGCGAAAGCAGTGGAGGGAATGACCGCCGCTTCCGGCTACTTCAAGAAAGCTATTGCGGCGAGAGTCCGCATGAGAAAAATGCCGGAGCTTATCTTCCTGCCGGACAATTCACTGGAATACAGCGCGCATATTGAAGAAATACTTTCAAAGCTGCCGAAGCCTGCTCAGCAGGAGGACGCAGAAACCGAGGAGAAAACGGAGGACGCAGATGAGGAGAATTGATTTACGCGAAGCCGCGCAGTACCTGCGGGAAAACGACTTTTTCCTCATTCTCATGCACGGAAGTCCGGACGGAGATACCCTCGGCTGCGGATACGCGCTGTGCGGAGCCTTGCAGCAGATCGGGAAGAAAGCAAAGGCTGTCTGCCCCGACCCTATCCCGAAGAAGTTCAACTATATGTTCCGTGAAATTGAGGAGCAGGAATTCGAGCCGCAGACGATCATTACCGTGGACGTTGCGGACGCGAAGCTCCTCTATGGCATGAAAGAGCTTGGCGAGAAAGCCGGGCTTTGCATAGACCACCACGTCAGCAATACCGAGTATGCCGAGCGGCTGCTGCTTGCTCCGGAATACGCGGCGGCGTGCGAGCTTCTGTTTGAGCTGTTGAGTTCCATGCAGGACGTTAAGATCACACCCTGCATAGCGGACTGCCTGTACACTGGAATTGCAACGGACAGCGGCTGCTTCAAGTACAGCAACACCTCTCCCCAGACCCATGTTTACGCGGCGGAGCTGATGAAGCTCGGCGCGGATATCGTGCCGATAAACTACGCGATGTTCGACATGAAGAGTCAGGGCAGATTAAAGCTTGAACAGCTTGCTCTGAGCAATATCCGTTATTATGACGCGGGGAGAATTGCGGTCATAGACGTAACTCAGGAGGTTATAGACTCCATCGAGGGAATAGACAGCGAGGACATCGGCGCGCTTGCGGCTATGCCCAGACAGATTGAGGGCGTGGATATCGGCATCTGCATCAAGGAGAAGAAGCCGGGACTGTTCAAGGCTTCGCTGCGTTCCAGTGAAAACGCGGACGTTGCGGCGATCGCCCAGAATTTCGGCGGCGGCGGTCACGCAAGGGCTGCGGGCTGCGCGTTTGAGTGCTCTCTCGAAGAAGCAGAGAAGCAGCTTGTCTGGGCGTGCGCAAAGGCGCTGGGAAGAAGCTGACATGACCGGGATAATCTGCATAAACAAGCCGCAGGAGTTCACCTCGTTTGACGTGGTGGCTTCAATGCGGAGGTGCTTCGGCACAAAGAAAATAGGACACGGCGGGACGTTAGATCCTATGGCTGTCGGAGTTCTTCCGGTGTTTGTCGGAGGGGCTACCAAGGCTGTGGATTTAGTTCCGGACGACAGCAAGAGCTACCGGGCGGGATTTCGGCTGGGAGTGGTTTCTGACACTCAGGACATCTGGGGAAAGCTGCGCTCTCGCTGCGAAAACGGAGTTTCCGAGGCGGAAATGCAGTTCGTTTTGGAGGATTTCCGCGGGGAAATAATGCAGATACCGCCGATGTATTCCGCGCTCAAGGTCAACGGGCAGAAGCTGTGCGACCTCGCCCGCAGGGGAATTGAGGTGGAGCGCAAGCCGCGCCCGGCAACGATAAGCCGGCTGGAGCTGCTCAGCTTTGACGGCACTGACGGGGTGATCGAAGTGGACTGCTCCGGAGGAACCTATATCCGCACGCTGATAAACGACATCGGCGAAGCCCTCTGCACCGGCGCGGTCATGACCAGCCTTTGCAGGACGAAAAGCTGCGGATTTACGCTTGACTGCTGCCATGAGCTGGACGAGGTGCGAAATGCAGACAGGGAGCAGCTTGAAAGCTGGTTGATGCCTGTGGAGAAGCTGTTCGCGCCGCTGCCGGAGATACCTCTCGATGAGGTTCAGCGGAGAATGTATCTGAACGGTGTAAGGCTTGACGCGGACAGGCTCGCAAAGCGGACTGAGCCGGACAAGCTAAGCCGGATCACCGCCGGGGGAGAATTCCTCGGCGTGGGAAAAATTAACGAACAGGGGGAGCTTGTCCCGGTGAAGCAGTTCCGTGGGGACTGACCGGCGGCTTTCTCTGATATGGTGGAATTATTTTGATTGATATAACATACGGCAGTCAGGGCGCGGCGGAGAAAACCGCAGTCGCTCTCGGCTACTTTGACGGACTGCACTTAGGTCATGTCGGCGTTATCAGCGCGGCTCTGGCGCAGCCCGGACTTAAATCGGCGGTGTTCACCTTTAACTGCGACACCACATTGCCGAAATTCCGCGGGCCGGAGGACATAATCTCGTTTGAGAACAAGCGTGAGCTTATGGAGAAAATGGGGGTGAAATACCTCTATGCGCCGGATTTCGCGGAGGTCTGCACACTCTCGGACGAGGATTTTGTGAAGAAAATACTGATCGACAGGCTTAATGCAGGCTTTGCCTGCTGCGGCAGGAATTTCCGGTTCGGAAAGGGCGGCTGCGGCACCCCGGAGCGGCTGGAGGAGATCGGCGCAAAGTACGGAATGCGTGTGCAGATCGTGCAGGACATCTGTCTGGACGGAAAGATCATCAGCTCAACGCGCATTCGTGAGCATATCCGCCGGGGAGAGATAGAGCAGGCGAACAGGCTGCTCGGATATGAACTGTGGTACAGACTGCCGGTGATAAGGGGCAATGAGATCGGGCGGACGATAAGCTTTCCGACCATTAACCAGATCATTCCGGACACCAACATAATCCCGCGCTACGGTGTGTATAAGAGCTTCGTTGAGATAGGCAGCAAGCAGTATCACGGAGTTACCAACATCGGGGTGAAGCCCACGGTGGAGCACCGCAGCGACGGCACCGGCGCGGTCATGGAAACCCACATAATCGGCTTTGACGGCGACCTGTACGGGCAGAATATTGCTGTTGCGCTGGTGAGGTTCATTCGTCCGGAGAAGAAATTCTCGGGACTGGCTGAACTGAAGCAGCAAATCGCGCAGGACAAGGAAGCTGCGCTGAAATAAAACGAAAGGAATAACATAAATGGAAGTAAGAACCAGATTTGCGCCCAGCCCCACTGGGTATATGCACATAGGAAATCTGCGCACCGCGCTTTATACCTATCTCATTGCAAGAAAGAACAAGGGAAAATTCATTCTGCGTATTGAGGACACCGATCAGGGACGTTATGTAGAGGGCGCAACGGACGTTATTTACAGAACCCTCAAGACCTGCGGACTGAACTGGGACGAAGGCCCGGACGTAGGCGGCCCCTGCGGCCCGTATATCCAGAGCGAGAGAATGGGTATGTTCAAGGAATACGCTGAGAAGCTGGTGGAGAGCGGCCATGCCTACTACTGCTTCTGCGGAAAGTCCGAGGAAACCGACGACAGCAAGCCCAGCGGACTTGCTTCCGCTAATCGCTGCGGCTGCCGGGAGCTTCCCCGTGAGGAGGCTGAGAAGCGCCGCGCGGCAGGAGAGCCCTGCGTAATCCGTCAGAAGATACCCACCGAGGGAACAACCACGTTCCATGATGAGATATACGGCGATATCACCGTGGAGAACATCGACCTTGACGATCAGGTGCTGCTGAAATCCGATGGAATGCCCACATATAATTTCGCGAACGTTGTGGACGACCACACAATGGGAATTACCCATGTAGTAAGAGGAAACGAGTACCTGTCCTCTGCGCCTAAGTACAATCTTCTGTACGAGGCATTCGGCTGGGCTCCTCCCATGTATATCCATGTGGAGCACATCATGCGCGACGCAACTCACAAGCTCTCTAAGCGTGACGGCGACGCGTCCTTTGAGGATTTCCGGGCTAAGGGCTACCTTACCGAGGCTATACTGAACTACATTCTGCTGCTGGGCTGGGCGCCTAAGGGCGAGCAGGAGATATTCTCCCTTGAGGAGATGATCGAGGCATTTGACCTCAGCGGAATTTCCAAGTCCCCGGCAATCTTTGACCCGATGAAGCTCACCGCGATCAACGCAGAATATATCCGCGCCCTGCCGCTGGAGAAGTTCGTGGAGCTTGCCGAGCCGTGGATAAGAAAGACCTGCAAGCGCACCGACATCGACCTGCCGCTGCTCTGCGCAGGAATTCAGCCGAGAACCGAGGTTCTCAGCGATATACCGGAGCGCGTGGACTTCATTGACGAGATGCCGGAATATTCCATTGATATGTACGTCAGCAAGAAGATGAAAACCACTCCCCAGACCTCTCTGGACGCGCTGAAAAAGCTTGTTCCGGTAATCGAGGGCGTTGAGGAATTCACACAGGAGAACATTCACGACGCGCTGTTTAAGCAGATTGAAGCGGACGGCGTGAAGAACGGTCTGTATCTCTATCCGCTGCGCGTTGCTCTCAGCGGCAAGGCGGTAACTCCCGGCGGCGGTGTGGAGCTTGCGAAGATACTCGGCAAGGAGGACACTCTCAACCGCATGAGAAAGGCGATAGACAAGCTTTCCGCAGAGATAGTCTGATCGTATTTAATTGATTATTCAGAATTAATTCACAGATTTATCACTTTAGTGTGATAAGCTGTATTATGTCCGGATTTTTCCGGCTGACGATTACTATGCTCCGCAGTAAATGTGGAAAAGGACATTGTGTATGATTGAAGTAAAAAACCTGAGCAAAAGCTACGGCAGCAAGCTCGCGGTGGACGGAATAAGCTTTTCCGCAGGGGAGAGCGAGATCCTCGGATTTTTAGGGCCTAACGGCGCGGGAAAGTCCACCACGATGAATATGCTGACCGGCTATCTGTCGTCCTCCGGAGGTCAGGCGCTGATCAACGGAGTTGACATTCTGGAAGACCCGGTGAAAGCCAAGAAGGACATCGGTTATCTTCCGGAGCAGCCTCCGCTTTATCTGGATATGACGGTAATGGAGTATCTGAACTTCGTTTACAGCCTGAAAAAGTGCAAGCTGCCAAAGCGTTCGCACCTTGATGAGATCTGCCGTCTGGTGAAGATAACAGACGTGCAGAAGCGCGTTATCCGCAACCTCTCAAAGGGCTACAAGCAGCGTGTCGGTCTGGCGCAGGCGCTGGTGGGAAATCCGAAGGTGCTCATTCTGGACGAGCCGACAGTGGGACTTGACCCGAAGCAGATAATCGAGATACGCACCCTTATTAAGAAGCTGGGCAAGAACCACACGGTTATCCTGTCCTCTCATATTCTGTCGGAGGTGCAGGCGGTGTGCGACAAGATCGTGGTTATCGACAAGGGAAAGCTAGTCGCGAATGACACCACTGAGAACCTGTCCCACAATCTCTCCGCCGACCACAAGCTGACGGTGCAGATCGAAGGCCCGACAAAGGAAGTAAAGCAGATCCTTGAGCAGATACCGCAGATGGTGGAGGTTCACCTCAACCGCACTATCGAAAAGACCATCGGCGAGTACGAGCTTAACGCACAAGAGGGCTGCGATATCCGCCGCGAGGTATTCAAGCGCATGGCGGCGAGAAATTACCCGATACTTCTGATGAGAAGCAGCGAGCTTACTCTGGAGGAGATCTTCCTGAAGCTCACCACCGGCGATTTCTACGGCAATATTGAGAACGGAGGTGCGGGTAGATGACAGCGATAATGAAGCGTGAATTTGCTTCCTACTTTACCTCGCCGCTGGGATATGTGTAT
The DNA here is from genome assembly GCA_017829075.1 of Oscillospiraceae bacterium. The sequence goes on from JAGAJA010000107.1 coordinate 57,436, forward strand.
CTGGCGGTATTCTACGGGTTTTCAGGGTTGTTTCTGTGGATAACCTGTCTTTCTAGCGGTTCTGCGGATATGTCCTATGTTTTCCTGTGGATGTTCTTTATTATGATGATCCTTATCCCGATACTTACCATGAGGACAATGGCGGACGACAAGCGGCAAAAGACCGATCAGCTCACCCTGACCTCACCGGTCAGCCTTTTCGGACTTGTTGCGGGAAAATTCCTTGCGGCGTTCTTTATTTTCCTTATCGGGACTGCGATCATGCTGATTTATGCGATCGGGCTTTCCAGCGCGGTTGCTGGTTCAGGCACTGGTCTTTCCTTTGGCTGGGCAAGCTTTTTCGGCAATTTCGTGGGCATAGTTCTTATGGGCGCCGTGTTCATTTCCGCAGGAATTTTCATTTCCAGCCTGACGGAAAACCAGATGATCGCGGCTATCGGCAGTATCGGCTTAAATATCCTGCTGTGCCTGTTTGACGTGATCTCAAACTTTGTGACGGTGGATTTCCTCAAGGATATTATCAACGCGCTTTCAGTGCTGTATAAGTATCAGGAATTCACCTATGGCATTTTCAGTCTGAAGAATATTCTGTTCTTCCTGAGTCTGATAGTGATTTTCAACTTCCTGACGATGCGGAACATTGAGCGCCGCCGCTGGAGCTGAGAAAGGGGGAGCAGCAATGAGCGATTTAAACGAAGAAAAGAAGCCGGAGGAGCTTACTTCCGGCGAAGAGAATGTTTCCCCTGCGGCTGAGGAGAATACCGAGCAGTCCGGGAATACGAAGAAAGAAAAGCAGAAGCCCGCTAAGAAGCAGGCTGAAATACAGAACGGCAACCCCGCCGAAAGAAAGCGCAGCGTAAATATACGCAGCTTAAAGCACGGCACGATGGCTGTCGTGCTGACCGTGCTGTTTATTGCGGCGGTAGTTGTGCTGAATGTTATCGTAAGCATAATATCCGACCGGGTGGACACCACCGCAGACCTCACCGACACGGGAATTTACACCCTCGACGAGGCTTCGGCAAATTACCTCGGCGGACTTGAAAAGGAAGTCACCATATCCGTCATGAACTCGGAAACCAGCTTCGAGAGCGGCGGAACCTACTACAAGAGCGTAAACGAGCTGCTGAAGAAAATGGCGATGGAGAACGATAATTTCAAGCTCCAGTATCTTCAGATCGACCAGAACCCGGATTTCACATCGAAATTCAGCGGCGAAACACTTTCCGAGAACTATATTGTGGTTGAATCCGCAGACACCGGAAGACACCGCATAATCACTCCCGGAAACTACTTCTCCGCACCGACTTTCCGGGACAATCTCTCGCAGTACGGCTATCCGGAAACCTATATCGACCAGTATGTCGAGCAGTATGTCAACAGCTCCTACGCTTCCCAGATAATTGAGGGCAGCAATGTTGAGCAGGCGGTTATTTCCGCGCTGATGTACGTCACCAATACCGACCCGGTACGCGTTGCGTTCACCGAGGGCTTCGGCGAGGGCGACAGCAGCTCCCTTTCTTCGCTGCTGGACAAGAACGGCTATGACGTTGAAACCATCAATCTGATGAATGTTTCTGAGATAGACAGCGATATTGACTATATCGTTATGTGCGCTCCGTCAATGGACTACGACAACGAAAGCCTTACAAAGCTTTCAAGATTTCTTGACAACGGGGGCGCATTCGGCAAGAATTTGATTTATTTCGCGTCCTACATTCAGCCGAACTACAATACCTCTGACGAAGGCAGCTCAATGGCAAATCTCGCCTCGTTCCTTGCTGAATGGGGAATATCCGTAGGGGACAGCCTTGTGCTTCAGAGCAATGCGTCCTATTCCTACGGCGGCATGGAGTACGTTCATCTCCAGCAGATTCAGGACACGGACTATGCCGGCACCACCTATAACAGCAGCCTTATCACCTACGACGCATATATCCGCCCGATAATCCAGATCTGGGAAAGCGGCGGTAAGGGCAGCGTTGAGCAGGAGGTTCTTATAAAGAGCTATGACGGAGCGTACCTGCGCCCGCTCAGCGCCCTTTCTGACTCGGATTTCGACAAATCCACTGCTGAATCCGGTTCATTCATTGACGCATTGTGCGCCTACAAGGTACACAGCAACACACAGGAAGTCACCCGCGTGGTTGCGTTTGGTTCTGATATGATATGCAACAGTATGTTCATGAACTATGCTAACTCAAACAATCAGGACTTCATGATCAATATGTTCAACTATATCTCCGGAAAGACCGAGGGCACGACCATTACGGCGAAATCCTTCTCCAATGTCGGCTTTGAGGTAAATCAGGAGAACTCCAATGTTCTGGCGGTGATCCTCTGCATCGTTATCCCGATCGCAGTTATCGTGCTGGGCGTTGTTATCTGGGTGCGCAGGAGGCACAGATAAATGGCAAAGCTATCAAAAACTACCCGTACGGTCATAATTGCGGCGGCGGTGCTGCTGGCGCTTGGAGTGGTGCTTCTGGTGCTGATGCTGACCAATCCGAACGACAGCGAGAGCAGCTCTTCCGATGTTTCCGTATCAGAGGGTTCAGAGGTGTCATCTGAGTCTGAAAATTCCGGTTCGGAGTCTGAGGAAAGCAGCTCCTCCGATGCGGAGAGCGAAAAGCTGGCGATCAACAGCAAGGAGCAGGAAAACGTGCTCAGGCTGGAGGTTTCCAACGAAACGGGCAGCTTTTCTTTTGACAGGAATTCCCGTCAGGTGTCATCGACTGACGATGACGGAAATGTGTCTACTTCCACCGAGTACTACTGGGTAAGCCCGGAGCTTTCCGGAATTACCCACAACGACTCCACGATCGGCGCGTTTGTGCGCAGCATGGCGGGTCTTTCCGCTTCGGGAATGGTGGAGGAGAACGCGGAGGATCTGGAGAAATACGGACTTAAAGATCCGGTTTCTTCGGTAAAGATCACATTTGACGACGGCACCTCAAACGATATGTGCTTCGGAATACGCAACCCTGCGTCTAAAAACAATGTTTATTTCTGCGAAAAGGGCAGCAATGACGTTATGCAGGTGAGCTATTACAGCACCGGCAGCGTGTTCTATGATATCAAGGACTTCGTGAGCCTTGTTATGACCGAGAGCTATAATACGGAAAATCCTCAGGAGCTTGATTATATGATAATTGAGCGCAAGGATCTGGACGAGCCGGTGCAGATCGAATATATGTATGATATCGCCGAGGAAGCAGAGGACGAGGATTCGGTTATTACCACGTTCAATTCTCACCGGATCACCTCTCCGGTAACCGCCGAGGTGGATACCACACAGGGGCAGACTATCTGCTATGGACTGTATGCGCTGAGCGCAGCTTCCTGCGAACATATCAACCCCACAGAGGAGGATATCGCTGCGGCGGGACTGGACGATCCTTACTGCCGTATACGCTTTAAGTTCGGTTCAAAGGAGCGGGTGCTGCTGCTCGGTAACGAGATACGCTCTTCCGATGACGAAGATGGCAGCGGACTTTCATCAGTTACCGGATATTACGCAATGTTCGAGGGCGGTAATCTGATCTATTCTATCAGCAAGTCCAACGCGCCGTGGTACACCTTTAGGGTTCAGGATATCATGTCCCGCAGACCGATTTCGCCTTATATCTATACGGTAGATACTCTGATCGTGACCACTCCGGACGGAGAATACACGTTCAAGGTTGACGGAGATGCAGATGAACACACTTTCTATTGCGGCGAACAGGTGCTTGACGACAAAAAGTTCAAGAGCTTCTATCAGCATCTTATAACCTCAATGGGAGAGGAGCTGTTCTTTGATGAGGCTGACTACGAACCTTACGTCAAGATTCAGTTCAACTATCGCGAGGAGTATTACAGCACCTACGGCAGAAGCGAGGACATTCTTGAATATTATAAGTCGGACGACAGGAAGAATATTGTGAGGGTAAACGGCGATGTGCTCTTTAAGGTGCGTCAGGTCTACACCGAGCGTCTGCTGGACAATCTAGATGCGCTGCTAAACGGCGGGGACATTGAACTTAACTGGTAAAATTAATATGAATATATGGAGGTAATTGACAATGGCTGAGAGTAACTTTTTCTACTACCGTGGATTTCCTATGGTGAGAAGCGGCAATGAGATTTACTATGGAAGCATGGGCGACAAGTTTGTTACCAAGCTTACGATCCGCGACAGTGAAGCTTTCAAGGACAGTGAGATCCCCACAAAGGTTATGGTTCAGATGGTTCCTACCGGTACAGAGCCGGTTGACCTCACAAAGATCAGAAAGGGCGAAATGAACAGCCTTTACGAAGCGCTTGATACAGCGTATGTCTGGCTGAGCAAGGAGCTTTTCGGAGCGTAATATCAGGGCGGCGAAAAAGTCCCGTTGGGACTTTTTCGCCGAAACATCCCAGCTGCGCGCACGTCTTGTCGGCTATGCCGCCAATCCGCACACTTGCTGGGATAGAAGTGTTTTTTGCCCCGGCAGAGCTGGGGCAAAAAACGGATTTCAAAAGCCCGCTTCGCGGGCAAGACAGAGTTTTAGACAAGCTGGGCGGCGGAGCATATGGCTCCGCCGCTCAGCTTTTAGAAAAAGTGGTGTATCGTTTGAAAAAACGCTTCGCTCTTTTCAAAGGAAAGATGTGCAGAGAGGAAGAAAGAAGTGCGCTTCGCGCGGATTAGAAATGGGGCTTCGCCCCATACCCGTTGGTTCGTGCGGTTTCGCCGTAGGCGAAATTCCCGGCGTTCAGCCGGGAAAGGCTGAACATATGGGAGCGGAGCGACCCACTTTATTCTTCCTTTTGTACCAAAAGGAAGCTAAAATCAATTCCGCGCTTCGCACGGTTTAGTCGCTTCGCTCTAAGTTTTTCAACAGTCTGGGCGGCGGAGCTAAATGCTCCGCCGCTTTTTGTAATTAACCCTTTTCCTGTTGGGGCATATAATATAGAAGCAGAAATCCTATCAGGAAAGGGGAAATAACATGATACGCAATCTGAGTGAAATAAAGCCGGGAGAAACGGCGGTTGTTAAGTCGCTCTGCGCTCACGGCAGTATGCGCCGGCGGCTTCTGGATATAGGACTTGTAGAGGGTACCCGTGTGGAGTGCGTTGGAGTAAGTCCTCTGGGCGACCCGGCTGCGTATCTTATACGGGGCGCAGTTATTGCGATAAGGGCTGCTGACAGCCGCAACGTGCTTGTAGGGGAGGATCGCCATGGGACTTACCTGTAATTCGACCGGATTTGCCGCGGTAGACGGCGGTCTGGAAATAAAGCGCCGCAGCCCCTCTGACCGGGTAGTGGCGATAGCCGGAAATCCGAATGTCGGCAAAAGCACTATCTTTAACGCGCTGACCGGAATGCGCCAGCACACCGGAAACTGGCCCGGAAAAACCGTCGCGACCGCGCAGGGGTATTGCCAGACGGACAAAAGCGGCTATGTTCTGGTGGATATTCCGGGTACATATTCACTGCTGGCTCATTCCGCGGAGGAAGAGGCTGCGCGTGGATTTCTCTGTTTTGGCGGGATTGACGCGGCGGTAGTGGTTTGCGACGCAACCTGCCTGCAAAGAAGCCTGAACCTTGCGCTTCAGGTTATGGAGCTTTGCCCCAGAACGCTGGTGTGCGTAAACCTGTGCGACGAAGCCAAGCGCCGTGGGATCACCCTTGACCTAAAACAGCTTGAAGAAAACCTCGGAGTTCCGGTGGTTGGGACTTCCGCCCACAACAAGCGTACCCTGAAAGCGCTGACCGCAGCCCTCGACCGTCTTTGCTGCGGCGAAACGGAGGTAGCTCCCCGCAGGCTGCGCTATATCCGTCCTGTGGAGGAGGCGATAGACGAGGCTGAGCCGCTGCTGCGGGAGCGCTTCGGAGATAGGATAAATCCGCGCTGGCTGGCGCTGCGGCTTATCGAGGGGGACAGATCCCTTGCGGCGGACGCAGGGGAGTATCTCGGAACTGACCTCGCCGCAGAGGAAGAGGTAGTTGCAGCGGTGGAGCGCGGCAGGCAGCGGCTTGCGGCGGCGGAAATAACGCTGGATATTCTCCGGGACAGAATAGTGTCCTGCATAACTCTGAACTCCGAGGAAGCCGCAGACGGCGCGGTGGAGGAATGCAGCGGCTGCCGCCTTGCGGACAGGAGAGCTGACAAACTGCTCACCGGAAAGGCGCTGGGATTTCCGCTGATGATACTGCTTCTGCTGGTGATATTCTGGCTGACGATAAGCGGCGCAAATTATCCGTCGCAGCTTCTCTCGGTGGGGCTGACATGGGTTGGCGACAGGCTTTCCGAGCTGATGAGCGGAGCGCCGGACTGGCTGCGGGGTATACTGGTGGACGGAGCTTACCGCACGCTTTCGTGGGTAGTTGCGGTAATGCTGCCGCCTATGGCGATTTTCTTTCCGCTGTTCACGCTGCTGGAGGATTCCGGCTATCTGCCGAGAATTGCCTATAATCTCGACAAGCCGTTTCAGCGGTGCCACGCCTGCGGAAAACAGGCTTTGACTATGGCAATGGGATTCGGCTGCAATGCGGCGGGAATTGTCGGCTGCCGCATCATAGATTCCCGCCGGGAGCGGCTGATCGCAATGCTGACAAACGCATTCGTGCCCTGCAACGGAAAATTCCCGTTCATGCTGACGCTGGTTTCGATATTCTTTGTGGGCGCGGTAGGGGGCTTCGCCGGGTCTGCGCTGTCAGCGGTCATTGTGACGGCTCTGATAATTCTTGGAGTGCTGATGACCTTTGCGGCGTCACGGTTCCTGTCCGCAACGATACTCAGGGGCGAGCCGTCCAGTTTTACGCTGGAGCTGCCGCCTTACAGAAAGCCGCAGTTCGGACGGGTGATAGTCCGCTCCATGATCGACAGGACGCTGTTTGTTCTGGGAAGGGCGGCGGCGGTCGCAGCTCCCGCCGGAGCATTGATATGGATACTGGCGAATGTCACGATAGACGGGGCTTCTATCCTCAGCATATGCACCGGCGCACTAGATCCGTTTGCAAGGCTGCTCGGAATGGACGGAGTGATACTCATGGCGTTTATACTGGGACTTCCTGCAAACGAGATTGTCATTCCGATAATCATTATGACCTACATGGCGCAGGGAAGCCTTGTGGAGCTTGATCTGCCGGAGCTGGCGCAGCTCCTTGCGGACAACGGCTGGACCTGGAGAACGGCAATATGCACTATCCTTTTCTCTCTCATGCACTGGCCCTGCTCCACTTCGCTGCTTACCGTCAGGAAAGAAGCAGGCGGCTGGAAGTGGGCTGCTGCGGCGTTCCTGCTGCCCACCTGCGTGGGAATGCTGATATGCTTCGCGGTGGCGCAGCTTTCGGGGCTGTTTATGTGAATGCTGAATTTCTGCCGGAGCAAATTCGTTCCGGCAGAGATTTTCTGAAGATACGCAGGAAATGATAAAAATAAATTGCAAAAAATGAAAAATTATTTTGCATAACTGGTATTTCCGTCTTGACATATCGGAAAATTTGTCTTATAATAGAAGTGTTAATGTTTATGGCAAAACTGCGGAAATATCCGGCGGTCTGCCAGAATAGTGTGTTCCAAAGGAGCGCATAATTTACAGGAGGCAATTCAATGAGAGTCTATAACTTCAGCGCAGGTCCCGCTGTGCTGCCCGAGGAAGTTCTTCAGGAAGCAGCAGACGAAATGCTCGACTACAAGGGAACCGGAATGTCCGTAATGGAGATGTCCCACCGCTCAAAGGCCTATGATGCTATCATCAAGGATGCTGAAAAGGATATCCGCGAGCTGATGAACATTCCCGACAACTACAAGGTATTGTTCCTTCAGGGCGGCGCTTCCCAGCAGTTTGCGGCAGTTCCCATGAACCTGATGAAGAACAAGAAAGCAGCTTACATAATCACCGGTCAGTGGGCAAAGAAAGCTTATCAGGAGGCAAAGATTTACGGCGATGCAGTTGCTGTGGCTTCCTCCGCAGACAAGACCTTCTCCTATATCCCGGACTGCTCCGACCTCGATATTCCTGAGGACGCTGACTACGTTTATATCTGCGAGAACAACACAATCTACGGCACAAAGTTCAAGACCCTGCCTAACACCAAGGGTCACACTCTGGTTGCCGATGTATCTTCCTGCTTCCTGTCAGAGCCGGTTGATGTTACAAAGTACGGCGTTATCTACGGCGGCGTTCAGAAGAACGTAGGCCCTGCCGGCGTTGTTATCGTTATTGCCCGTGAGGATCTCATCACCGATGACGTTCTTCCCGGAACTCCCACCATGCTCAAGTGGAAGACTCAGGCTGACAATGACTCCCTTTACAATACACCTCCCTGCTACGGAATTTACATCTGCGGCAAGGTATTCAAGTGGATCAAGAAGATGGGCGGACTTGAGGCAATGAAGGCTCACAACGAGAAGAAGGCTAAGATCCTTTATGATTTCCTCGACAGCAGCAAGCTGTTCAAGGGCACTGTTGAGCCGAAGGATCGCTCACTCATGAACGTTCCGTTCGTAACCGGCAACGAGGAGCTTGACGCTAAGTTCGTCAAGGAGGCAACTGCGGCTGGCTTTGTGAACCTCAAGGGTCACAGAACTGTCGGCGGTATGAGAGCTTCTATCTACAACGCAATGCCTATCGAGGGCGTTGAGAAGCTAGTTGAGTTCATGAAGAAATTCGAGGCTGAAAACGGCTGATTTAGGGTTCAGGCTGTCGATAAACCACCATCTGCGTTGTCACCCACATAACGGCAGGCACAAAGCCTAGCCGTTATGCGGGTTCCTAGCATCTGGAGGCTTCTCGACACCCTGAAAACTATCTTTTTTAACAAGCTGGTGTAAAAGCTGTAATAAGGAGAATTCTGAAATGTTTAACGTTCTTACACTTAACAAAATCGCTGCCTGCGGCACTGACCTGCTGGACAAGAGCAAGTACACCGTCGGCGAAGAGATCGCAAATCCTGACGCAATTCTGGTGCGCTCTGCTTCCATGCACGAGATGGAGCTTCCCTCAAACCTTCTGGCTATCGCAAGAGCCGGCGCAGGAGTAAACAATATCCCGATCGACAAGTGCACCGAAAAGGGCGTTGTTGTATTCAATACCCCCGGCGCTAACGCAAACGCAGTTAAAGAGCTGGTTATCGCTGGCCTGCTGCTGTCCTCCAGAAAGATCCCCGCTTCCATGGAGTGGATCAAGACCCTCAAGGGCAAGGGCGACGAGGTAGGAAAGCTGGTAGAAAAGGGCAAGAGCCAGTTCGTAGGCCCTGAGATCATGGGCAAGAAGCTGGGCGTTATCGGTCTGGGCGCTATCGGTATTCTGGTAGCTAACGCAGCCGCTGAGCTCGGCATGGACGTATACGGCGCTGACCCGTTCCTTTCCGTTGAGAACGCGCTCAAGCTGTCCGGCAAGGTTCACTATGTAAAGAGCAACAAGGAGATCTTCGAGAAGTGCGATTACATCACCCTGCACGTTCCTGCTCTGCCTGACACAAAGGGCATGATCAACGAGGAAGCTATCGCTTCTATGAAGAAGACCGTTCGCCTGCTGAACTTCTCCAGAGATTCTCTGGTTGACGAAAAGGCTATCATCAATGCGCTGGCAAACGGCGGCATGGCTTGCTATGTAACCGACTTTGCAACCGACGCTCTTATCGGAGTTGACGGCGTTATCGCTCTGCCGCACCTCGGCGCTTCCACACCGGAGAGCGAGGACAACTGCGCAGTTATGGCAGTCAAGGAGATCGTTGACTACATCGAAAACGGCAACATCAAGAACTCTGTAAACCTGCCGAATGTTGAGATGTCCATTACCGGAAACGCAAAGATCTGCGTTATCCACAAGAATTCCGAGGGTCTGCTGAACAACATCACCGCTCCGGTATCCGCAGCGGGAATGAACATCGAGAATATGGTAAGCAAGTCCAAGAAGGACTACGCTTATACCTGCCTTGACGTAAAGGGAGATGTGTCCGGCATTGAGGCTTCTCTCAAGGCTGTCGCAGGCGTTGTCGCAGTAAGAGTCATCAAGTGATCTGAACATACTGCCAAGAGCGTATAGGCTGAACTGAGATTACAAAGCCGCTGATGATGCAATGCGTCAAAGGCGGCTTTACTCATGAAGGCAGGGATTGTGTTATTTCAGAAAAAATTATTTTTTCTTTCAAAAAACTATTGACAAACGGAAATGCTTGTGTTATAATATATCAGTAAGTTTAAAAGTAGAGCCACCACACTCTCACCCGCCGGCGTTCATTCTGTCAGGCGCGGTATGTTTAATGTGAACAAGCCGCAAGGTATTTCAGTTAAGCGTGAGCAGTGTGTTACTCACGCTTATTTTATTTCACAGCTATGATTTTCAGAAAGGCGGTGCTTGGATATCGGCACAAAAGAACAGCTCATCAATGAGGAGATCCGTGAAAAGGAAGTAAGGGTCATCGGACCGGACGGCGAACAGCTCGGCATTATGGCTACTGCGGACGCACTGGAAAAGGCTGTCGAGGCAGACCTTGACTTGGTGCTTATCGCTCCTACGGCTAATCCTCCGGTATGCCGGATTATGGATTTCGGCAAGTATCGTTTTGAGCAGACCAAGAGGGAAAAGGAAGCCCGGAAGAACCAGAAGCAGGCTGAGGTAAAGGAAATCAAGATGTCGCTCAACATCGACACAAACGATTTCAATATCAAGGTAAAGAACTGCATAAAGTTCCTCCAGAACGGCGACAAAGTTAAGGTCACCATTCGCTTCAGACGTGCAAGAGAAATGTCGCACATGAACCTCAGCGAAGAATTGATGAAGAAATTCCTCGATGCCGTTTCGGAGTACGGCGGTTCTGAAAAGCCGTCAAAGCTTGAGGGCAAGAATTACGCTATCGTACTCAGCCCCAAGAAGTAAGATGAGCGCGGATCGCGCTGGATCTGAAAGGGTACAGCGGCAGTATCAACGGCGCACTTTAATGAAAATCTCAAGGAGGATAACAAAATGCCTAAGATCAAAACTCACAGCGGAGCGAAGAAGCGCTTCAAGCTGACAAAGAACGGTAAGGTAAAGATGGGTCACACCAACAGACGTCACATTCTTACCAAGAAGTCCACAAAGCGTAAAAGAGGCTTAAGAGCTGGCGCATATGCAGACGTTACCAACGTAGCAGCCGTAAAGAGCCTTATTCCGTACAAATAATCATTGATTTGCGGAATAAGTCCGCAACGAAAGCTGACAAAATAACAGGAGGTAATGTAACATGGCACGCGTAAAGGGCGCACTCGCAACTCGTAAGAGAAGAAATAGAACATTAAAGCTGGCAAAGGGCTACTGGGGCGGCAAGAGCAGACTGTTCAAGACCGCTAAGGAAGCAGTTTGGAAGTCCGGTCAGTACGCTTACATCGGCAGAAGACTCAAGAAAAGAGATTTCAGAAAGCTCTGGATCACCAGAATTTCCGCTGCATGCAAGGCAAACGGCATGAACTACTCCACCTTCATGAACGGTCTGAAGAAGGCGAACATCACTCTGAACAGAAAGATGCTTTCCGAAATCGCTATCAATGACGCAGCAGGCTTCACTGCACTGACAGAAAAGGCTAAGGCAGCGCTTTAATCGTGATAATATCTCACGTTCTGTTCCGGGACGTGAGATTTTTCGCTATGTAGGGGGAATTGCGCCGTTGGTTATCACATCGAGAAAAAATGACGCTGTAAAGCGGTTTCGCGAGCTTCTTCGCAGCAAGAGCCTTCGTGACGAGGAAGGAATTTTCGCCGCCGAGGGAGATCACCTTTGCGGGGAGCTTATAAAGTGCGGGTACGAAATTTCTGCCGCGCTGCTCACCGAAAAGGCTTCTGAGAAGTATCCCGAAACGGCGCAGGCTCTCCGGAGCAAAGCGGCAGATTGCGCGGTAATATCCGGTGAGCTTGCGGAATATATTTCCGATACAAAGGCTCCGCAGGGACTGTTCGCGCTGGCGAAAAAGCCGGAGATCTCACCGGATCTGAAATCGGCGAAGAGACTTGTGCTGCTTGACGGAGTTCAGGATCCCGGCAATGTCGGTACGATCGTCAGAACAGCCGAGGCGCTGGGATTTGACGGGGCTGCGATGTCGCAGGACTGCGCGGATATCTGGTCGCCGAAGGCGCTGCGGGCTTCAATGGGCAGCGCGCTGCGGCTTCCCTGCATAACCGGGTCGCTTGGGGATATCATAAATAGGCTTGTAGCCGAGGGATTTTCGGTTTATGGAGCAATGCTGGACGATACCGCGGCAAAGCTGGGTGAGATCTCATTCCCGGAAAAGGCGGCGGTGATAATCGGCAGCGAGGGCGCGGGTATCTCACCGGAGATAGCCCGGCTGTGCAGCAAAGCTGTGTATATCCCGATCTCCGGAGCGGAGTCATTAAACGCGGCTGCCGCTGCCGCAATAATTCTTTGGGAGCTGTCAAAGCGGCTTCCGGGCTGAATTGCTGTACCTTTTGTGCAGCAGACAGCGCAAAATCATAAGTACAGAGGAACTTCCGCCTATCAGCGGGTTCCTGCCTTTCGGTTTTGCGCTGTCTAAGATACAAAATACAATATAGGGGGAACATTTGTGCCGCACCTTGTAATATTAGAGTCGCCCTCAAAGGCGAAAACAGTTAAGAAATATCTTGGCGAGGGCTATGACGTCATAGCCTCCACCGGACACATAATCGACCTGCCTAAGTCAAAGCTTGGAGTTGACGTGGAGCATGATTTTGCGCCGCAGTACGTCAACATGAAGGACAAGGCGGACGTTATCCGCGAGCTGAAAAAGCACGCGAAGAACAGCGATATAATCTACCTCGCGACCGACCCTGACCGCGAGGGTGAAGCGATAGCATGGCATCTGTCGCACCTGCTAGGGATAGACGAGAAAGCACCGGTTCGTGTGACATTCAATGAGATCACAAAGACCGGTGTTCAGAACGGAATGAGTTCCCCCCGGTGCATTGACAATGATGTCGTGGACGCGCAGCAGGCGCGCCGTATTCTGGACAGAATAGTAGGCTATAAGCTGTCGCCGTTCCTCTGGAAAAAGGTTCGCAGAGGACTTTCGGCGGGACGTGTGCAGTCCGTCGCGGTAAGGATAATCGTTGACCGCGAGAACGAAATACGCAGCTTCGTTTCGCAGGAATACTGGAGCGTGGACGCAAAGCTTCAGGCTGCTTCCTCGAAAAGAGCGTTCCCGGCAAAGCTGACCGAGGTAGACGGCGAGAAGATCTCCATAAGCAGCGAGGAGGAAGCAAACAAGCTTCTAAAGCGGCTTGAGGGAGCGGAGTTCGTTGTGACCGGACTGAAAAAGTCCCAGAGAAAGAAGCAGCCCGCGCCGCCATTTACCACCTCCACTCTTCAGCAGGAGGCGAGCCGCCGTTATTCGTTCCAGTCACGGCGCACCATGAAAGCCGCTCAGGAGCTTTACGAGGGCATTGACGTTGCGGGAATGGGCGCTGTGGGTCTTATCACCTATATGCGTACCGACTCGCTGAGAATATCAGACGAGGCAAAGGCTGCCGCCGCAGATCTCATTAAGGAGCTTTACGGCGCAGAATACCTCCCGGAAAAGCCGAGGGTGTATAAATCCAAGAACAACGCGCAGGACGCGCATGAGGCTATACGTCCGACGACCGTGAGCCTTACTCCGGAAAAGGTCAAGGCTTCCCTTACCTCCGACCAGTATAAGCTGTATAAGCTGATCTGGGAGCGGTTTATGGCGAGCCAGATGCAGAATGCAGTGCTTGACACTGTTGCGGCGGACATCACCGCGGCGGGCTGCCTGTTCAAGAGCAGCGGCTATTCTGTCAAGTTTGACGGATTTACCCGGCTCTATGAGGAAACAAAGGACGCAGACAGCGAGCAGACCGGAGCGCTTCCTAAGCTGGAAAAGGGCGAAAAGCTCACCGCAAAGGAAGTCCTCGGAAATCAGCATTTCACTCAGCCCCCGGCGCGTTACAACGAAGCGTCGCTCATCAAGGAGCTTGAGGAAAACGGCATCGGCAGACCGTCAACCTATGCACCGACAATTTCGACGATACTTGACCGGCATTATGTGGAGCGGGAACAGGGCAACCAGCTCAAGCCCACATCTCTCGGCGAGGTCATCACCGAGCTTCTGGAGGAGCATTTCAATAATATCGTTGACGTGAAATTCACCGCGAAAATGGAGAACGACCTCGATGATATCGAGCACGGCGGAAAGAACTGGGTGGAAGTCCTGCGTAAGTTCTACGACAACTTCTCAAAGACCCTCGACAAGGCGGAAGCCGACATGGAGGGTAAGCGGGTGAAAGTCCCCGACGAGCCGACAGATATCCTCTGCGAGGAATGCGGCAAGCCGATGGTAATTAAAATCGGGCCTTACGGCAAGTTCTTAGGGTGCAGCGGATTCCCGGAGTGCAAATTCACAAAGAAGATCGTCACCGAAACCAAGGGAACCTGCCCGAAATGCGGCAAGAAAATGCTGGCGAAGAAGTCCAAAAAGGGCAAGCCGTTCTATGGCTGCGAGGACTACCAGAACTGCAACTTCATGTGCTGGGATATGCCGATAGAGGAAAAATGTCCTCAGTGCGGCGCGAGCCTGTTCAAAAAGACCGGGCGCATGGGCAAGATATACTGCGCAAGAGAGGGCTGCGGCTACGAAAGACCGCTTGACAGCGCGGATAATTCAAAGGATAAGAGCAATGACAGTTAAGGTTATCGGCGCGGGGCTTGCCGGGTGCGAAGCGGCGGTTCAGCTTGCACGGCGGGGCTTTGATGTGGAGCTTCACGAGATGAAGCCCCAGAAGTATTCCCCGGCGCACAAATACCCCGGCTTCGGGGAGCTTGTCTGCTCAAATTCGCTGAAAGCCGCCCGTCCGGAGAGCGCCTGCGGACTGCTCAAGGAGGAAATGCGGCGTTTCGGCTCGGTCATTCTAGAGGCGGCGGACAAGACCGCTGTCCCTGCCGGCGGCGCGCTGGCGGTGAACAGAACTGAGTTCTCGGACGAGATAACGAGGATAGTAAAGAGCTTCCCGAATATAAGCATAATCAGCGGCGAGGTAACGGAGCTTCCCGCAGGAAATGCAGTTGTCTGCACCGGGCCGCTTACCTCCGACGCTCTTGCGGAGAAAATCCGGGGCGTGTGCGGAGAGGGACTCAGCTTCTATGACGCGGCTGCGCCGATAGTCGCTGCGGACAGCATTGATTTCAGCAAGGCATTCTTCCAGACGAGGTACGACAAGGGCGAGGCGGATTACGTCAACTGCCCCATGAGCCGGGAGGAATACGAGGCTTTCTACGAGGAGCTTATCACGGCGGAAAGCGCTCCGCTGAAAGAGTTCGACCGCCCGGAGGAGTCCGCTGGGCTGAAAGTGTTCGAGGGCTGTATGCCGGTGGAAGTACTTGCGAAGCGCGGGTTTGAAAGCGTGCGCTACGGCTGTATGAAGC
Organism: Oscillospiraceae bacterium; assembly: GCA_017829075.1. The sequence goes on from JAGAJA010000107.1 coordinate 72,818, forward strand.
CGGTGGGACTTATCGACCCCCGGACAGGGTTCAGACCCTATGCAGTGGTGCAGCTCCGCAAGGAGAACCGTGAGGGTACTATGTACAACCTTGTTGGATTTCAGACGAACCTGAAATTCGGCGAGCAGAAGCGGGTATTCTCTATGATACCGGGGCTTGAGAATGCGGAGTTCGTGCGGTATGGAGTAATGCACCGCAACACCTTTATAGACAGCCCCCGGCACCTTGATAAGTGGTTCATGCTGCGCGGCTCGGATAATCTGTTCTTTGGCGGGCAGATAACCGGGGTGGAGGGTTACGTTGAGAGCGCGGCTTCCGGAATTATCGCCGGGAGAGCGCTTGCAGACAGACTTTCCGGCAGACAGCCGCTGGAGCTTCCCAGAACCACGATGCTTGGCGCGCTTTGCAGCTACATCAGCGACAGCAGCGTTGAGAATTTCCAGCCAATGGCGAGCAGCATGGGAATACTCCCGCCGCTTGATGTTGTAATTAAGGGAAAGCAGGAGCGTTACGGCGCACTGGCGCAGCGTTCGCTTGCCGATCTGGACAAGGCATTAGCAGACAGTAACTGATACAGAAACAGGCATTTTCGCAGACCTGCGGAGCTGCCACGATACATACAGGGTGATATTTATGAAAATTGTAATTGACGGCTTCGGCGGCGACAACGCCCCGGACGAGGTACTTAAGGGCGCGGCTCTGGCAGTTAAGGAGCTTGGTATTCAGGTGGCTGTTACCGGAGAGGTTTCGACGCTTGAGGATCGCATGAAGGCGCTGAACATTTCCGCAGACGGGATAGAGCTGATCCCGGCGCAGGGAGTTATCACGACAGAGGACTCCCCGAAGTCGGTAATAAAGGAAAATTCAGGCACATCAATGGGCGTTGCGCTGTACTATCTCGCCGAGGGAAAGGCAGACGCGTTCATCAGCGCAGGCAGCACCGCAGCGATAGTTGTCGGCGGTACAATGATAGAAAAGCGCATCAAGGGCGTTAAGAGGACTGCACTTGTGCCGCTCATGCCTTGCTATGGCGGCGGCAGATACAGCGTCATTGACGGCGGCGCAAACCTTGAATGCCGTCCCGAAATGCTCCAGCAGTTTGCTGTTCTGGGCAGCATTTTCATGGAAAAGACCATGGGAATAGAAAAGCCGAGGGTAGGACTGCTGAACATCGGCACCGAGGAGGAAAAGGGCAGGGAGCTTGAGCATGAAGCCTGCAAGCTGCTGAGGAATACTCCCTCCATAAACTTTATCGGTTATGTCGAGGGTCGTGACGCTCCTATCGGTGGAGTTGACGTGCTTGTAACAGACGGCTTCACCGGAAACGTGTTCCTTAAAGCCTGCGAGGGAATGGGAATACTGATGAAGAAGTCCCTTAAGGATATGTTCTTCGCAAATCTGAAAACTAAAATGGGCGCGCTCATGGTAAAGAAGCAGCTTGGCACTATCTCAAAGCACCTCGACTACAAGACCATCGGCGGCTCGCCGCTGCTGGGTACCGCAAAGCCGGTGTTCAAGGCGCACGGCAGCTCTGACGCTATCGCGTTCCTTGGAGCTTTCAGACAGGCGAAGATGTTCGTTGAGAAAAATGCAATAGATGAGATGACAAGGGCTATCGCGGCTCTTGGCGTAAAGGACGAGGATTGATATGTCGGAATTCAGTCAGCTTGAAAAGGAAATAGGCTACACCTTTAAGGACAAATCCTATCTCCGTGGCGCAATGACGCATTCCAGCTATTCCGGGGGAAAGAACAACGGCAGCAACGAGCGGCTGGAGTTCCTCGGCGACAGCGTTTTGCAGATCACAGTTTCGCTGTATCTGTTCACAAATATGACCTCCGTGCCGGAGGGGGGACTTACAAAGCTTCGCGCCTCTATTGTGTGCGAGAATTCGCTGTACAGCTTCGCAAAGCGCATTTCTCTGGGAGATTATATCCTGCTCGGAAAGGGCGAGGAGATGACCGGAGGACGTGAGCGCCGCTCTATTCTGGCGGACGCATTCGAGGCGCTTATCGCGGCGATATTCCTTGACGGAGGAATGGACGAGGCGCAGAAGTTCATACTCAAATTTGTGCCGTCCATCGAGGCGCTGAAAAGCGGCAAGGTGAAGCTTGGCGACTACAAGACCATTTTGCAGGAGATAATCCAGCAAAATCCGGAGGAGCGCATCTCTTATCAGGTCACTGAGGAAGAGGGCGAGGCTCACCACAAGCAGTTCACCGCCGAGGTAATGCTGAACGGTCAGAGCATCGGCACTGGTATCGGTCAGAGCAAAAAGGAAGCCGAGCAGGCGGCGGCAAAGGAAGCCATCGGGCTTATGGGCTATGAAACGGACTAATATATCGGTATTCATTCCGCATATCGGCTGTCCGCACAGGTGCAGCTTCTGCGACCAGCGGAGCATTTCCGGTGCGGCGCACGCGCCAACTCCGCAGGAGGTTTCCGAGCTTCTGGAGGGGCAGGCGCAGCACCTTTCCGACATCGGAATGACAGCGGAGATAGCGTTTTTCGGCGGCAGCTTTACGGCGATCCCGCGGAGCTACATGGTGAGCCTGCTGGAGTGCGCCGGGAGCGCAGTGGAGAAGTATCCGCAGGTGTATTCCGGAATTCGCTGCTCCACACGACCGGACTGCATTGACGAGGAAACCGTTTCGCTGCTGAAGAAGTACGGTATGACGGCGGTGGAGCTTGGGGCGCAGTCCATGAGCGGCGAGGTGCTTGAAGCCAACGAGCGTGGGCATTCTCCGGAGGACGTCCGCCGGGCTGCGAAGCTTATCCGGGAGAGCGGGATATCACTGGGGCTTCAGATGATGACCGGACTTTACAAGGACAGCGAGGACGCAGTGCGGCTCACCTGCCGGGAGTTTATCGCGATGAAACCGGACACAGTGCGTATCTACCCCACCGTAATCCTGAAAGGAACGCGGCTTGGTGAGCTTTACGAGAGCGGTGAATACCGCAGCTTTGGATTTGAGCAGACAGTGGACTTGTGCGCGGAGTTACTGCGGGAGTTCACTGGCGCGGGGATAAGGGTTATCCGCATGGGACTTCACGCTTCAAAGGACGTGGAGCGGGATATGCTGGGGGGAGTTTATCACCCGGCATTCCGTGAAATTGTGGAGAGCCGGCTGTTCCTGCGGGACGCGGAGAAGCTGCTGTCCCGGCTGCCTCAGGGAGAGTACACCCTGTACACCGACCCGAAGGACATCAGCAGACTGACCGGGCAGAAGCGCGGAAATATCGCTGCGCTGGCAGAAATGGGATATTCCGTCAGGGTGAAGCCCTGCGCAGGGGAATATATCCGGGCTGAAAAGTCGTTAAAATAATTGAATGTTAAAATATTGAGGGCATTGAATGTTTTTTAAGTCACTAGAGATCCACGGCTTCAAGTCCTTTGCGGACAAGACCGTGCTGAATTTTGACGCCCAGACCACTGCGGTGGTCGGCAGCAACGGCAACGGAAAGAGCAATATAAGTGACGCCCTGCGCTGGGTAATGGGAGAGCAGGGCGCAAAGACCCTGCGCGGCGAGAAAATGGAGGACGTTATCTTCCACGGGACTACCGACAGAAAGCCTATGGGCTTTGCGAAGGTCGCGCTGTGCATAGACAATACCGACCGCGCGCTTCCGGTTGACGCGGACGAGGTGACTATCTCCAGAAAGCTGTACCGCAGCGGTGAGAGCGAATACCTGATAAACGGCGCGAAGTCCCGCTTGAAGGACATTCAGGAAATGCTGCTCGGCACGGGTCTTGGACGTGACGGCTACTCCATAATCGGACAGGGCAGAGTTGCGGAGATAGTAAATGCGAGGGGAACTCAGCGGCGGGAGATTTTCGAGGAAGCCGCCGGAATTTCCCTGTTCCTGCACAAGAAAGCCGAAGCCGAAAAGGAGCTTGAAAGCGCGGAGGAGAACATTCTCCGGCAGAAGGACATTATACGGCTTGACGAGGAGCGTCTGCCGGTGCTGAAAAGGCAGTCGGAAAAGGCGGTGCTTGCCGCTGAGCTTATCGACCAGAAAAAGGATCTGGAGATCTCAGTCGGCGCTGCGCACTATGAGGAGCGGCGTTCCGCGATAAAGAAGCTGGACGACGATCTGCTGCTCAACCGCGCGGAATGCGAGCATTACGAAAAGGACGTGGAGAAGCTCCAGAGCAGCATTGAGGAAAGCACCGAGAAAAAGCAGCGCATTCAGGCGGAACTTGAGCGTTTCCGCAGAAGCCGCGAGGCAGTGAACACCGAGATCGCGGAAAAGCGTTCCAGCATTCAGGTGTTTGAGAACGACCTAAAGCACAACGAAGCGCGCCGCAAAGAGCTTGCTGAGCAGATAGCGAACGCGGAGGAGAGCAGCCGCAGCTTTGACGAGGGCATAAAGGAATTCAAGCAGAAGATAGAGGAAAAGCAGGCTCAGCTTGCTGAAATGGAGCAGAAGCGCGCTGAAACTCAGCAGAAGCTGTCTGAGATAGCGGAGCAGAGCGAGCAGAGCAGCCGCGCCTATTCCGAGCTGGAGCAGAAGCTGGCGCAGGCGTATCGTGAGCGCAGCGAAGCGGACGCACGTTCGGCTCAGGCGGAGCATTCCGCGGAGGAAGCCGCAGAGCAGAAGCGTGTGTTTTTAAGCGATGCAGAGAATGCCGAGGCAAAGCTGAAGGAATATTCCGACAGCAAAGCGGCGGCGGAAAAGCAGCTTTCTGAAATAGCCGAGCAGCGCGACGCGAAGCAGAACAGGCTTTCTGGATACCAGCGGCTCAACGAGGGAAAAGTCCGCCGTATGAACGAGGCAAAGTCCGAAGCGGACAAGGTAAACGACGAGCTGGACACCAAGCAGAAGCGCTACAAGCTGCTTGAGGACGTTGAGAAGAGCATGGAGGGCTACACCCACAGCGTAAAGGAGCTGATGAAAGCCTCCCAGCAGGGCAGAATAGGCGGAATTCACGGCACTGTCGCAGATGTAGTCAGCATGGACGAGCGTTTTGTCATCGCGGTGGAAACCGCGCTTGGCGCAGCTATGCAGAATATAATCGTTGACAACGAGGAAACCGCGAAGCGCTGCATACGTTTCCTGAAAGAAACCAATGCGGGACGTGCGACTATGCTCCCTATCTCGGCGATGAAGGGACGCAGCCTTAACGAGCCGCGTCTGTCCTCCGAGCCGGGGTTTGAGGGCATTGCCAGCGACCTTGTGGGCTGCGATGACGAGTATCAGAACATAATCCGCTATCTGCTGGGACTTACTGCGATCGTGGACGATATCGACACGGCGGCATTCCTGAGCAAGAAGTACGGCGCGCGGTTCAGGATCGTAACTCTTGACGGTCAGGTGGTAAATGCCGGCGGTTCCTTTACAGGAGGAAGCCGGGGCAACGGCGCGGGAATAATCTCCCGAAAGCAGGAGCGCAGCGCGCTTTACACCGAGGTCATTGAGCTTCGCAAAAAGCTGAGCGAAAAGAACGAGGCTTTCCGGCAGTATCAGGCGGAGGCGGCGAAGTTCGCTGTGGAGATAGAGGGCATGGAGGACGAGCTGAAAGCCCTTGACGCTCAGGAAATAAGCAGCCGCGCAGAGCTTTCAAAGTACGCAATGCTCATCGAGCAGCTTTCGCAGCAGACTGAAACCTCCCGGCAGGCGCTGGAGCGTTTTGATGCGCAGATAAAGCAGTATAACGAGCAGATAGCCCGCAGCCGCAGTGAAATAGCGGAATGCGACAAACAGATCGCTGAGATCGAGGAACAGCAGAAGCAGTCCGGCAGCGAGCGTGACAGCGCGGCGGGTCATATAAAGGAGCTTTCGGATATTCTGTCCCAGCTCAATCTTGACAGGGTAGCCGCTGAAAAGGATATAGACGCATTCCGTGTGGAGATACGCACAAGGGAGGAAAACCGCCGTGCGCTGTTCCAGAGCAGCGACAGCTACAAGGAAACAGTAGCGGCTCTCGAAGCGGACGACGACAGAATCCGCCTTGATATCGAGCGGGTGAAGAAGGAAATAGAGCAGCACAGCGGCGAGCTTACCGACAAGGAAGCTGACATCAGCCGCTCAATGTCGGAGATAGAGCAGCTAGAGCTTAGCATAGGTCAGATGCACCGGGACATAAACGAGGCAAACTCCAACAAGGAGCATTTCGCGCGGGAAACCGCAAGGCTTGAGGAACGGCGCACCGGCGAGCTTCGTGAGCAGGAGCGGATAGTCGCAATGCTGAACGACAGCTACAATCTGACCGTATCTATGGCTATTGAGCAGGCGAAGCCGCTGGAAAACCTCCTTGCGGCGGAAAACGAGCTGGAGGAGCTGCGCAAGCGGATATCCTCTCTCGGAAATGTCAACATGGAGTCCATTGAGGAATACCGGACGGTGGCGGAGAGGTACGAGTTCCAGACCGCGCAGCTTGCGGATATCGAAAAGAGCAAGCGTGAGCTGGAAAAGCTCATCTCCGACCTCACCGAGGACATCAAAACCCGGTTCCTCAACAGCTTTGAGGAGATAAACAAGAGCTTCAAGGAGATATTCGTCAGCATTTTCGGTGACGGAGCGCATGGAGAATTAAAGCTCACCGACCCGGAGGACGTGCTGAATTCCGGTATTGAGATACTTGCTGCACCGCCGGGAAAGGTTATCAAGAACCTTATTTCCCTGTCCGGCGGCGAGCAGACGATGGTGGCAATTACAATATACTTTGCGATACTAAAGCACCGCCCCACGCCGTTCTGTATGCTGGACGAGGTAGACGCTGCGCTTGACGATGTGAATGTGGACAAGTACATTACATATCTTAACCAGTTCAGCAGCCAGACCCAGCTTATGGTAATAACTCACCGCCGCGGCACGATCGAGGGCTGCAAGGTGCTTTACGGCGTATTCATGCAGGAAAAGGGCGTGTCAAGACTGCTGCGCCGCGACCTTGCGGACGAGCTGGACGTAGAGCTGAAATAGTATTAATTATCCGGAAACGCACATAATGATTATTGAACCGCCGAAATGGAGGATCTATGGGATTTTTTGATAAATTCAGAAAGAAGAACAAGCAGGAGGAAAGCGAAGATGAGCTTCTCAGCCAGCAGGCAGAAGAAACCGAAGAAGCTGAACCTGAACAGGCTGACACGGCTGACGGTGAGCTTTCCGGGGATAATGCCGAGATCGACGGGGAACAGCCGGAGAACGCTGAGGAACTCCCTGCCGAAGCCGATAAAGAAGAGCTGATCTCGCCCGCCGAGCCGGAGGACGCTCCCGAATACGCCGAGGACTCTGGATTTCCGGACGAGCAGCCGGAGGAGCACATCAAGAAGCCGGGACTGTTCGAGAAGCTGAAAAACGGTCTGAAAAAGACGAAAGAGGGCTTCATGAGCAAGGTGGAGCTGCTGATGAACAGCTTCACGAAGATAGACGAGGACTTCTTTGACGAGCTGGAGGAAACGCTGATTTTATCGGATATCGGCGCGGAAACCTCAATGGATATCTGCGACCAGCTTCGGGCGGCGGTAAAGCGCACCGGCGCGACAGACCCTGCGGACGTGAAGCAGCTTCTGCGGGACATCATCGCGGAAATGCTCACCGGAGAAAACGAGCTGAAGCTTGACACCAAGCCCTCCGTGGTTATGGTTATCGGCGTGAACGGCGCAGGAAAGACCACCACCATAGGAAAGCTTGCGGCAAACCTCAAGGCGCAGGGCAAAAAGGTGCTTGTTGCGGCGGCGGACACATTCCGCGCGGCGGCTATCGACCAGCTCAACGTCTGGACTGACCGGGCAGGAGTTGACATCATCAAGCACAGCGAGGGCAGCGACCCGGCGGCGGTGGTGTTCGACGCGCTGACTGCGGCAAAGGCAAGGGGGGTGGACGTAGTCCTGTGCGATACCGCCGGACGTCTTCACAATAAAAAGAACCTCATGGAGGAACTGAAAAAGATCGCAAGGGTCATTGACCGTGAAGTCCCGGACGCCTGCGTTGAAACTTTATTGGTTTTAGACGCGACTACTGGACAGAATGCAGTCAATCAGGCGAAACTTTTCAGTGAAAGTGCCGAAATTACAGGAATTGTTCTCACAAAGCTTGACGGAACGGCAAAAGGTGGTATAATAATACCTATAAAGAACGAACTTGGAATTCCGGTTAAGCTGGTGGGAGTAGGCGAGAAGATCGACGATCTCCAGCCGTTTGTGCCTGCGGACTATGTTCAGGCTTTATTTGAGTGAATAATGCACATCAGTGCAATAAAATTGGAAAGGATTTTTTATGAAACATCTTCACAAATCAGGCGAAGAAAAACCTGCCGCCTCGTCGCCTGTCCGACAGCGGTTAATCATTGCGTCAAATAATCAGGGCAAGATCCGGGAGTTCAGAAAGCTTCTGGAGCCGTTTGGATTTGACGTTGTGTCAATGCGTGAGGCAGGCTTTACAGAGGAAATTGTCGAGGACGGAGATACCTTTGAGGAAAACGCCCACATCAAGGCGCGGGCGGTCTTTGAAGCGACCGGACTTCCGACTATCGCAGACGACAGCGGACTGGAAATAGACTTCCTCAACGGCGCGCCGGGAATTTATTCCGCAAGATATGCCGGAGAGGGCGCTTCTGACAAGGAGCTTTGCGAAAAGGTGCTTGAGGAAATGCACGGAGTATCCAGACCGCTCAGAGAAGCACGGTTCGTCTGCTCGATATACTTCATTTATGCCGAGGACGACGAGTATTCCGTCAACGGCACGATAGAGGGCTACATAGGCGATGAAATGACCGGCGAAAAGGGCTTCGGCTATGACCCGATATTCATGGTGGACGAGGACACGAGCATGGCGGAGCTTGACGAGGAAGAAAAGAACAGGATAAGCCATCGGGCAAGGGCTTTTGAGCAGCTTGCTCAGATATTAAAGGAGAAATTCGGTTAATGCTGACTAGTAAACAGAGGGCGCATCTGCGTTCGATAGCGCAGAGCTACAACACCATATTCTTTGTCGGAAAGCAGGGCATAGGCGATGAGCTTGTGAAGCAGCTTGACGACGTGCTGAACTGCCGGGAGCTTATCAAGGTGGGAGTGCAGGAGAACTGCGAATTCACCGCAAGAGAAGCTGCCGACCAGCTTGCGGAGCTTACAAAGTCCGAGGTGGTGCAGGTCATCGGCAGGAAATTCGTGCTTTGGCGGCGCAGCAAAGACCCCAAAAAGCGGGTGATAGAGCTTGAGTGAGGTTAAAAAGACTGGAATTTTCGGCGGCGCATTCAATCCCGTGCATAACGGTCATGTAAGACTTGCGGAGGAGGCTGTGAAGCAGCTTAAGCTCCGCAGACTGCTGATAATTCCGACATATGTTTCGCCCCACAAGCACACCGAGCTGCTGCCCTATGAGGACAGGGCGGAGATGTGCCGCAGAGCCTTCGGGCATATTAAGGGCGCGGAGGTAAGCGACATTGAGGTGCGTCTGGGAGGCACAAGCTACACGATAAACACCGTTCGGGCGCTGAAAGACCTCTATCCGGACGAGCAGCTTTTCCTGCTCATCGGCGGGGATATGCTGTTCAGCTTCGACCAGTGGTATAAGTACGAGTCGCTGCTAAAGGAAACAAAGGTCTGCGCGGCGGCGAGAGAGGGCGATTCCCTTGCGGACATGATGGAATACGCAAACGAGCTTGGGCGCGTCAAAGTCCTGCCCACGCAGGTGATAGAGATGTCCTCCACCGAGGTAAGAAAGACTGTTGCAGATGGCGGGGATATCTCAGACATGGTACCGCAGGGAGTTGCGGAATATATCCGTGAAAAGGGACTATACAGGAACATCTGACAGATTTTGAGGAGAGCGGCTATGAAAAAGTGGTACGACGAGGAATACGAATTTGAGATAGAGGTAGTTGGATTTCTGCGCGGCGACCATACCGAACGCTACTGCCGAAACGGCGAGGAGATCGGAGATAAGTACCGCTGCACCTACGGCTGCCCCGTGAACTCCGACGGATACGGAATTTGCAGCAAAACCATGATGATGCTGTATCCGCTCATGGAAGCAGTCAGAAGCGGCGGCGATCTGGAAAACCTCGGCGGTGACGGGAAATACAGCAAAACTATCGTTTGCCCTGACGGGTGCGTGATGTTTCGGCTGACCGCCAAGCCGCTTGGCAACGAGAATTTCCACAAGGGCGGCTTTTGGAAGGAACCGTGACATTTCCCGGTCTATGATGTAATACGGAGGTCTTTTTATTGAGCAGATACAAGGAATTTGACGACTACGAGGATATGCTGAAGGAGCGGCTTTCAAAGAAGCGCTTTACCCACACCATGAACGTTGCGGAGGCTTGCTATGACCTCGCGGAGCGGTTCGGCGGGGACGAAAAGCGATGCTACCTCGCAGGAATGCTACACGATATCATGAAGGAGGAACTTCCGGAGAAGCAGCGGCAAATGACTATTGACAGCGGAATGCGCCCGGATCCTGCGGAAATTGACACTCCTGCGCTGTGGCACGCCGTGGCAGGAGCCGCTTATGTCCGGCAGAAACTGAAAATAGATGACGAGGAGATACTCACCGGAATACGTTTCCACACCATAGGCTGCGCTAAGATGACGCTTCTTGAAAAGATCGTCTATCTCGGCGATATGATCTCCGCGGAACGAAGCTACAAAGATGTTGACAAATTCCGGAAAATCTGCTATGATGATCTTGACAAGGCAATGGCGGTGGCGCTTGCCTACAATATCACCGACGTGTGCAAAAAGTGCGGACAACTGCCGCATTACACGGTTGAAGCATACAATTTTTACCTGAAATATAACAAAGATAAGGAGAGCTTATGACTGACAGAGAAGAACTTGAAATAGCCGTAAAGGCGCTTGACTCCAAGAAAGCGACTAAGATAACCGCCCTGAAGGTGGAGGATCTTACCATTCTCGCAAACTATTTCGTAATCGCTTCTGCGTCCAGCACAACGCAGGTCAAGGCGCTCGCTGACGAGGTGGAATACCAGCTCGGCGAAAAGGGCGTGAAGCCGAAGAGCATTGAGGGCTATCAGAGCCAGAACTGGATAGTGCTGGATTATTACGATATCATCGTTCACGTTTTCCTTGAGGAAACAAGAGATTTCTACCAGCTTGAAAGGCTCTGGGCAGACGGAACGCCGGTAGATATTTCCGAGTGGACTAAGTAAACGCAACAATATCGCAAAATAACCAATTATTTCCGATTTATTTGTTGGTTTTCACGAAAATGAAAAAATCTGAATAAATTTCAGATTACTGCTTGACAAAACCGCGAGTTTGCTATATAATAATTTATATACTTTTTGTATAACTACAATCATGTAGATAACCTATGCCCACTGGCAAAGGGAGGGAAATATAGATGGCAGAAATTCGTCTTGGCAAAAATGAATCTCTTGATACCGCTCTCAAGCGCTTCAAGCGTTCATGCGCAAGGGACGGCGTTCTTGCTGAAGTTCGTAAAAGAGAGCATTACGAAAA
>JAGAJA010000014.1 GCA_017829075.1 Oscillospiraceae bacterium
CCCCAGACCGCCGCAGGAAGCGGCGCTTAATGGGCGGGAGGGGCAAACACGGACGTTTGCCCACTCGCCCCAGACCGCCGCAGGAAGCGGCGCTTAATGGGCGGGAGGGGCAAGCCCCTCCCCTACAATTTCTCTGTCATTTTAATATTTTTTCGACAAGCTGAGGACTGCCGTGTTTTAGGCAGCCCTGTGTTGTTTATTTTTTGATCTCTCCTGCAAGCTCAAAGCCTTTTTTGGCTGCAATAACTGCGATGATCTCGTTTATTACGGCGGCAGCGGCTATCGTTCCCTGAATTATCTCTAGGTATTCGTTAGGCCCGTTTGAAAGCACCGAAACCGCAATTCCTGTAAATACGAGAGATACTCCCGAATGCGGAAGCAGGGTAAGCCCCAGATAATTCTGCACGTTTTTGTCAAATCCCGTTGCCTTGGCTCCGAACCTTGCTCCGAAGTATTTCCCGACGGCTCTCGCCGCAATATAGATAAAAGTGAATACCCCGGCGCCGGCTATCGCGTGGTAGTCAAGCGGCGCGCCAAGATTCAGGATAACGATTATCATTGCTACGGCAAGGATAGGGTTGAAGTCCTTTGTTATCTTGGTAAGGCGCTCCTCTGGAAGCATATTTGAGAATGCCGCAGAAAATGCCATTCCCATCAGCATGAAATTAAGCACCGGTGAGGGCATTAGATATTTGTTGCAGAGAATGCCTATCACAGTTGTAACTACCACTCCTGCCAGAATAACAGCTATTGAAGCGAATTTCCCCGAAACCTTTCTCAGCAGAAAGCCCACCGGCACGCCCACAGCCGCTCCGATGACAAGCGGCAGGAATATCATGACCGGTATCATGTATATCTTCATCTCTCCGCCGGATATATGCCGCGCTATAATCGAGATAGTGGTAAAGAACACCGCAACTCCGACCATATCGTCAAGCGCCGCCATTGGTATGAGGGCTTTCGTCACCGAACCCTCCGTCTTAAACTCGTTTACGATAGAAAGCGCAGGCGCTGGTGCGGTCGCAAGCGCAATTCCTCCGAATATGAAAGCGAGATATATCGGGATATTCATAAAGAAAAAGACGATTCCGAATACAAGGGTCACTACGGCAAATGTTCCGAGCGACTGAGTGAGCGTGGTTATTATCAGCGCTTTCCCGTAGCTTCTGATCTTCTTCCACACAAGCTCCGTGCCTATCATAAATCCCACCGCGCATTCCAGAACATGAATGATCGTTTGGTATGCGGGAAGATCCAGCAGCTCATTTGACATAAGCAAAACGCGTAAGGCCCGACAGCAATTCCGGTAATGAGCCAGCCCAGAATTGAGGGAAGCCTTAATTTTGATATAAGCTTACCAACAATAAACGCTATCACAATTGCGGCAAGCCACTTTATAATCATCACGATGATCATTCCTCCTTAATAATCCCATAAAGCATATAATCAAATATTTCAGGAAGCTTCTCCTCATGCAGGCTTATCACACTGTCAAACGGCTGATCTCTGAATCTGGGGTTACAGCAGTACCAGTTGAACATATCCTGCATTACCGCAAGGTATTTCATTGCGCTGTCGGCGTCGATATTATCCCTCAGCTTTTTTGATTTTATAAATCCCGTGATCCACCCGGAGTTCATTCTGTCGTAAGGCTCTCTTATCTGCTTTATCTCCTCAAAATGGATTTCCGGAGGATTTATCAGCGCCTCCAGAACCATTGCCGCCATTTCTCTTTTTTCATTAAAGATCCGCATTCTTGCGTCAAAATAATCCTTGGGATCAGAGATTTCTCCATGCTGGGACAAGCCCTCGGTTATCTCTCGGAAGCAGACTTTCAGGCACTCAATATATAATTCGTCCTTACTGCTGAAATTATGATAGATAAGCCCTTTTGCAATTCCGGTATCACTGACGCTGTTAATCGAGGCGTCGGCGTAGCCCTTTGAGCCGAATTCCTTGATTGCGGCGTTGATTATTTTTTCCTTTGTAAGTCGTGTTTTTTCCTCGCGTTTCATTATACCACCTCATGTATGGATACGCTGATTAAAGCGAAGCGTAACAAAATCAGCCGCGTGAGTATGCGGGTTTGAGCGTGGCGATTTTGTTTTAATCAGCGTTTCCTTAACATAGCGCAAAAATAGACCTGCAAGTTTATTATATTCCTTTCAGACTAAAATGTCAATAGTGCAGAAAAAAGTGCCGTGTCCCCCAGACACGGCACTTTAGCGTGTTGAAAAAGTAGTTTTTTGTTATTCGGGCTGGTTGCCCGAATAACAACTGGGGGAAAACTCTTGTTTCATCGGCAAACGTTTCGTTTGTCCCCCGACCCAGACCACTTTAGCGCTTTATTGGCGTTAAGCTTTGCTTTGCTCAGAGTGGTGGGGCTCTGCCCCACACCCCGCTTCCTTTTGGTAGCCAAAAGGAAGCGAAAAGCTATTCCGCTTTACGGGCAGTTTATAAGTCGAGTGGTTTCCTGCGACATTACTCTGTTCTGAGGGCAACAACAGGATCTCGTTTTGCTGCGAAGCTTGCCGGGAATAGTCCCGCGATAAGCGTCAGCAGTACCGAGATGACAACCAGAATAACTCCGCCCTGCCACGGCAGAAGCGCAACATTCTGAATGCCTGTGATATTCTCGATAATAATGTTGATCGGGATATTCAGCAGCAGCGTAACTCCTATGCCGATAACGCCCGCCGAGAATCCCACTATCATTGTTTCCGCATTGAACACATTGGAGATATCCCGTTTTGAAGCGCCCATTGCGCGCAGAATACCGATCTCCTTTGTTCTCTCCAGAACCGAGATATAGGTGATAATTCCGATCATGATAGAGGATACCACAAGGGATATCGCTACGAATGCGATCAGAATATAGGAGATCGCGTTGATTATATCGCTTACCGAGGACATCATCAGTCCCACATAATCAGTGTAGTTGATTACGTTCTCCTGTTCGTCGTCGGTTATCTTCTGGTTGTTGTATTCCTCGATCAGCTTTGTGATAGTTTCCTTGCTTTCAAAGTCTGTTGCGTAGATCTTCATGGAGCTTGGCTCGGAAAGCTCAGCCACGCCGAGAAGTTTCAGATTTCCATCATAGGTAGCCTCGGTGGTTTCCGGCTCTCTTGTGAGATCCATAAGCTGAGTGAGCTGGTCGGAGGTAAGCACCTGCATGAATACGCTGTACATCTTCGCCGGCTCTATCATGCTGTTCATCATTGCGGAAAGCTCTGCGTTCTGCTCCGGTGTGAGGGAAGCCGCGATCTGCGCTGAAAGCATTGCGGTCTGTTCGTCTGTGAGCATTTCCTCCATAGCTGCGGACATATCTGCGCTCTCTGCGGTATTGCCGCCGGTAAGCTGCTGTAACTGCTCTGCGCCAACTACTTCGGTCAGTATTCCCATGATCTGAGTCTGGTCAGCCATTCCGAATACCGCCGCAGACTGCTGATCTGCGGGAAGCTGTGCAAGCTGCGCCTGCTGCTCGGGAGTAAGGGTCTGGATAATCGCCGCAGTCACCTGCTGGAGCTGCTCCGGAGAAAGCGCGCTCAGAACCGCAGACATATCCGCTGCGCCGGAACCGCCCTGCATTGCAGCGATCTGCTGTAACTGCTCCGGAGTCAGAAGTCCCATGATGATCTCGTTCATCTGCTCGTCGCTCACCATGCCCATCATCGCGGACTGGATCTCCTGCTTCTGATCATCGGTGAAGGTGTCCATAATGCCCTGATTGAGCTGCTGGAGCTGCTCCTCGGACAGAAGTCCCATTATCATGTCCATTGCCGCAGCCTCGGACATAGCCTCTTTCTCTTCCTCGTCAGCCTTTGGGAACTCAATGCCGGTGAATACGTCCACGTCGGGATTATCTTTCTGCTCCTTAACGATATCGCTGTTGTTCACCTTGTCTATCATGTATTCTGTCAGCGCGTGGGTGTAGCCTATACCTCCGGAGCGGGTGGAGGATATGAGGGAATCCGCGTCCGGCTTCAGAATGCCCACAACCTTGAGCGCAGGTGCACTCTCAAGGACGCTCTCCATATACTCTTTATCGCCGCGCATATCGGTATAGGTGCCATCCTCGTTCTTCTGGTAGAAGTCCGGAGCGGTCAGCAGGCTGAATTCCAGTCCCATAAGCTCGTCATAGGTAAAGGACAGGTCGCCGGTGTCAAGGTCGAAGCTCTCGCCAGCCATAACGCTCGCCATCATTCCTTCAAGCTCCGACTGATCGCGGAGTCCAAGCGTGTAAAGGGTTACGTCTGACAGTTCATTGCGCTCGGTTACAAGGAGCACTACCTCGTTCCAACTCTCCGGCAGACGTCCGGCAAGCACCTCGTATTCTGTTTCCAGCATATCCCTGCTGAGAAGCTCCTCCCACGCGTCATATTGGTTTCCGGACGCGCCCATCATTGATGAATAGGTTTCCGTCATCTGTGACATGGTGTCCGCCATTGCCTCGCCCATCATTGCGTTCATGACAGTGGACGGGTTCACCTGTATGATATTATCATTGATATCATGACCGTATACATACAGGTTGGAGTCGTAGCTGTACTGTATCTCGCTTATGCAGTCGAGAATATTGTCCGGGTTGCTTTCGATATATTCCTTGAACAGCTTGAGGTTGTTCGTCTGCATTTCCGACAGCATGGTTTTCATCATTTCTGTGGAAATGTCGTTGGTGTAGATCCTGTCCGGGTCGCGCTCCTGCTTGTTTTCCTCCGCGACATTCATCATGGAGGTCATAAGGCTTGTGTAGTCCACTGTTTCATGCTGAATGGACACCGGGAAAGAGGCAAGTGTAGAACGCTCCACGCTGTTTATGTACTCCTGAACGCCGTTTGAAAGCGACAGAATAAGCGCAATTCCGATAATTCCGATACTTCCTGCAAAGGAGGTGAGGAACGTTCTGCCTTTTTTCGTCAGAAGATTGTTTTTCGACAGGGAAAGCGCGGTCAGGAAAGACATTGAGGTCTTTTTGCCTTTCTTCACCTCGGATTTGCGCTCCACAGCCGTGTTCTGTTCCTCGTCAGGATTGAACGGATTGCTGTCGCCGACTATCTCGCCGTCAAGCAGCTTCACAATTCTTGTGGAATACTTCTCCGCAAGGTCGGGGTTGTGGGTTACCATAATTACAAGGCGATCCTTGGCGATCTCCTTGATAAGCTCCATTATCTGAATGCTGGTTTCGCTGTCCAGCGCTCCGGTCGGCTCGTCCGCAAGCAGGATATCCGGGTCGTTTACCAGCGCTCTCGCAATAGCGACCCTCTGCATCTGACCGCCGGACATCTGGTTGGGTCTTTTGTTGAGCTGATTTCCCAGTCCGACCTTTTCGAGAGCCTCCTTTGCGCGGCGTCTGCGCTCGGTCTTTGACACTCCCGAAAGCGTGAGGGCAAGCTCCACGTTTGAAAGCACAGTCTGGTGCGGGATAAGATTGTAGCTCTGGAAGATAAAGCCTATCGAGTGGTTGCGGTAGGTGTCCCAGTCCGCCGACTTGTACTTCTTTGTGGACTGACCGTTTATGATAAGGTCGCCGCTGGTGTACTGGTCAAGACCGCCTATGATATTCAGCAGCGTAGTCTTGCCGCAGCCGGACTGACCAAGCACCGAAACAAGCTCGCTCTCCCGGAATGCGATAGACACTCCCTTGAGGGCGTGAACGGTTTCGCTTCCGGTTTCATAGTCCTTGACAATGTTTCTGATCTCTAGCATTATATGCTCCTTTCATGAAAGTCCTAACTATACATACTCTATGTCTGCGCTGCTTCAGCACTTCAGCACCTTAGCACTTGCCCATTGCATTGGCGAATTTGCTGTAAAGCTCTGCGATCTGCCGTATTTCGTCCTCGGTAAAGACCGACAGAACGCGGTTTACTGCACCGGTGATACGATCAAGGTTTTCGTCAAGAATTTCTCTGCCCGCCGGAGTTACCTCTACTCTCACGCTGCGGCGGTCGTTCTCGTCCACCTGCCGGGTAATGTACCCCTTTTGCTGCAAAGAACGCAGTGTTCTTGACACTGCCGGGACAGAAACCGCCATTTCCGCCGCGATCTCGGCGACAGTGACAGTCAGTTCGCCATTCCGCTGAGGATAATCCGCGGCGCAGCACATGACTGAGAACTCTGAAACAGTCATGCTGTTTATTACCGATGCCGGGTTGATCCGGTTCATAGTCTGCATACCCTTGAATATTTTTTCGCAGACCTCCGGCGGGAAGCTGTTGCCGATAAAATCCTTGCGCTCCCACAGCATACCGACCAATCCAAGACCAAACATCAAATCACCTCCGGACTGTTTTTAATATAGAACATCTGCAATATTTGAATGCGGTTATATTATAACACTGTTAAATATCTCTGTCAATAATTCATAAAGAAATTCGTCAACATGAATAAATCCGTTTCACATTAGATAAAATAATTTACATCAACTCTGAAAGTCCGGTGAAAATAGGTGATTTTTTCATGAACAAGCAGGCTCTGACCCTCCGAAAGAGCTGGAAGATGTTTTGGCTGGCAGAAGCCGCGGCTCTGCTGATATACATTGCGTTATGCTGGCTTTTCCGGAGGAGCGGCTACCGGACGTGGGTTCTCGTTCCGGCGGGGATACTGCTTGTTATACTTTCTGTGTTATGGGTAGTGTATTATTACCGGTTGGAATATTCTGTTCAAGACGGCGTGCTGGTAATAGACAGCGGAATACTTTTCCGCAAGCGGCGGGTGCTTCCTCCGGATAATATCCTGTGGGAAATGCGGCTGACCTCGCCGTTATTTCACGGCGCAGCTATGGTTGTACTTCATACTTCCGGTGGACAGGTGGTAATATTCGGAGAGTATTCAACAGTAAGTTGACAAAAGGTTGAAAACTTGCTTCGCCGTTAGCTGCAAAAGCACAGTTTTCAACCTTTTCAACACAGTATTTAACAATCAGTTTAATCACAGGCAAATTTAACCGAAACTTGTTATATTTATGATTATTATACGGAAAGTAACTGAGGACTGTATACATTATGTATACAGTCCTCGCAATTATACTTATAGGAAATACAAATCATCAGAAATTTACATTGCGTATATAGATCTGGCAGGGATTATTTTCGTCCCAGATCGGAAGCACCTCAAGCTCCCGGAAGCCCAGACTCTGGTAAAAGGTGTTGGCGGTATCGAATTCAGAATAAACGCCCTGTTTAACGGTCTTTACCTGAAGATACTCGTAGCCCTGCCGCCTTGCGTAATTAAGCAGCGCGGTGAAAAGGCTCTTGCCGACCTTGTGGCGCTGGTATTCCTTTTTTACGCCCATGACATAGATCTCAGCAGCGTAGGGGCTGGTTTCACGCAGGGCGATAAATCCCTGTAATTCTTCGTCTGAGTACGCCGCCCACACCGGCAGCATTCGGCAGTTTACCGCATATTCGTCTATACTGAATTTGTTTTCAAATGAGCTTGGCAGAAGCGTCAGAATTTCCCGGCAGACGTTTTCTTTCTCGTCCGGACTGATTATCTGTTTTACAGAACTTGATTTTGACATTTTATCACACTCCCTGATCAATAAAAAAGGAATAACTATATTATATCCCAAATCGGGGCTTCTGTCAACTCTTAGAACGGACTGTATAATGTCATGTTGGTACAGACCCCCGAAACATCCGCCCTGCGCGCGTAAGGCATAAGGCGTAAGCCGTTGCCAGTACACTTGCTGGGATAGAAGTGTTTTTTGCCCCGGCAGAGCCGGGGCAAAAAACGGATTTCAAAAGCCCGCTTCGCGGGCAAAACTGAGTTTTTCGACAAGCTGTTGGTATTCCATTTTCCCGGTGTTTTATTCTATTTTCGCCTCTTGTCCGATTCGTTTTTATAAATAATTGAGCAGGATTTATCAAGTTTATACTTGAATTATTCGATCAACTGTGATATAATAAAGAAAAATGAAATAGTATGCTCTACGGGAGGGAACGTTTTAATGACATACAAAGAAAGCTTTATTAAATTCATGGTGGACAGCGGAGTGCTGAAGTTTGGCGAATTTACGCTGAAAAGCGGCAGACTTGCTCCCTACTTCATCAATGCCGGAAACTACAAGACCGGCGCTCAGCTTGCAAAGCTGGGTGAATTCTATGCAGAGTGCATAACCGAAAACGGACTGAAGCCCCAGACACTGTTTGGTCCGGCTTACAAGGGTATCCCGCTGTCGGTTTCCGCATGCACCGCGCTTTACAACAAGTTCGGCGTTGACGTGAATTACTGCTTTGACCGCAAGGAGGTCAAGGATCACGGCGAGGGCGGAATGTTCGTGGGCAAATCCCTTGAGGACGGCGAAAAGGTGGTTATCATCGAGGACGTTATGACCTCAGGAAAGGCTCTGAGAGAAGTTCTGCCGAAGCTCATGGGTGCAGCAAAGGTGGATATCGAGGGCATGATCATCACCGTTGACCGCATGGAAAAGGGTCTGACCTCTGATAAATCCGCAGTTCAGGAGGTTTATGACGAATTCGGTGTCAAGGTATACTCTATCGTCAACATCAACGACATCATCGACG
Organism: Oscillospiraceae bacterium; assembly: GCA_017829075.1. The sequence continues at coordinate 8,529 of JAGAJA010000014.1, forward strand.
CTTTGGAAAAGGGCATTATCCCCGGTGCAGAGTACGTTGACAAGATGAAGGAATACAGAAAAGTATACGGCGTGGGCTAAAACTCACTGTATAATTACAGATAATAAAAACTAAGGGGAAAATAACAATGGAAATGCCATTTCAGCCCAATGAGGGCAAAAATCTGGAGATAGACACGGATTTCGGCAGATATGCGAGATATCCGGTTAAAACCCACGTTATCACAAAGGACGACGTTCTGGAGGACGTGCTTGACAAGTACGTTAAGGACTACATTCAGGACGGCGATACGATAATCATGTCGGAGAAGATCGTTGCGATCTCTCAGGGGCGCGCGTTCCCGATCGACGAGATAAAGGTTTCAAGGCTGGCAAGGCTATTGTCAAGGTTTGTCGTAAAGACGAATTACGGCATTGGTCTTGGAATGCCGGAAACAATGGAGCTTTGCATTCGCGAGGTCGGCAGGCCGAAGGTGCTGTGGGCGGCGTTCTGCGCGGCTATCGGTAAGCTTTTCGGCAAGCGCGGTGTGTTCTACAACATATGCGGAATGAAAGCAAGGGCGATAGACGGCCCGTGTGAATACACTCTGCCGCCGTATAATCACTATGCGAAAATGGCTCCTGACAAGCCGGACGAGGTGGCGGAGAGGCTGACAAAGCATCTCGGCGTGGACGTTGTTATTATCGACGCGAACGATATCGGCGCGAATGTCCTCGGAAAGCCCAGAAAGGATATGCCGGACGAGTTCCCTATTCAGGCTTTCAAGGACAATCCTCTCGACCAGTGCTCTCAGCAGACACCTATTGCAATAGTTCGAAAGGTTTCGTAAAAACTCCCGATAAGGGTATGATATTATGAAAGGTGGTGTGATTATGGCAACTATCGGCAGCATGGCAATGACGCAGATCAAAATGGCTCAGGTTTCCACGAAGTATGGCGTTAATTCCTCGAACCTGTTCACCAAGAGCAGCTTCCAGACTGGTACAAGCTCCAAAACGTCTGTGAACGACGCAATGGAGAGTATCCTGAGGAACAAGAGCGACTACATCAAGGAGCAGTACACAAAGCTTTACAACTCGATCTTCCCGAATGCGGAGGAAAGCGAGAAAGCAGAGCAGACGGTTTCCGTGAAGTCGGCGGCGATGAAGGCGGAGAAATCCTCCTACGACCTGACGAGCTTCGCAAATTCGCTGGATTTCGGCGGAGAGGTTGATACCGAGGCTGCGGCGAAGAAGATACAGAGCTTTGTGGACGACTACAACAGTTTTATCGGCGCTGTGGGAGAGTCCGACAACCAGTCGGTGCTCCAGAAGGGCGTTATCATGGTGAACACCGCTAAGGTTTACAGCAGTGCGCTGAAACGCTCAGGAGTCACCTTAGGCAGCGACAACAAGCTGACCTTTGACAAGGAGAAGCTGAACGGGATAAAGGCTTACGAGCTGAAGTCCACATTTGGCACAGGCGGTTTTTCCTCAAAGGTGAGCCAGAAAGCGGCGCAGGTTGAGCGGCTTCAGGGAAGCACGGGAAATCTGTTCGCCTATTCCAACACGGTCACGCCGAGTTATACCTATAATATCGGCGCGCTGTTAAGTACTTACGCTTAAACCATTTACCGCCCTCCCGGATTTCGGAAGGGCGGTTTTTTCTATAAACAAAACCCCCGGAGAACGATCCGGGGGTAAATTGTGTTACTGATAAATTACTCAGCGGTGTAGGGAATGAGAGCGATCTGTCTTGCTCTCTTCACTGCTGTTGTGAGCGCTCTCTGGTGATAAGCGCAGCAGCCGGTTACGCGGCGGGGAAGGATCTTTGCGCGCTCGGTCATATACTTTCTGAGCTTTGCAACGTCCTTGTAATCAATGAATTCAGAACGGTCAACGCAGAACTGGCAAACCTTTTTTCTGGGACGCTTTACAGCGTGAGCCGGTCTTTCAAACTTTTCAGCCATGATACTGAACCTCCTTTATTATTCAGGTTAAACGGATTTTTGTTACTTAGAACGGGTAGTCGTCGTCGGACGCAGCGGAACTAAAATCACTCGCCGGGGACTGCGGTGCAGCCGGAGCGGGCGCAGGCACTGCGGACGGTGCAGATGCGGCATAATCGTTATATGCGCCGCCCTGCGATTTTTCGCCGGTGAATGAAATTCGGTCTGCGACTATCTCATACCATGTGGCAGGATTGCCGTTCTTGTCGGTGTAGCTTCTTGTTGTCATTTCGCCCTCGACCAGAATCATGCGTCCCTTGCTAAAATAGCGGTTCACAAACTCTGCCTGCTGGCGCCATGCGACAACATTGAAGAAATCGGATTTTCTCTCTTCGCCCTTAGGTGTGAAACGGCGGTCAACCGCAATGCGGAATGAGCATACGTTTACTCCCTGGGGAGTGGTTTTTAATTCGGGGTCGTTTACAACTCGTCCCATCATTATAACCTTGTTATACATAAATACACCTCCGATTTGATAATCACAGCTTCACAGCGAAATTATTCCTGACCCTGTGCAAGTACAACGATGGAACGCAGAACGCCGTCAGTGATGTTGATGATACGCTCAAGCTCCATGGGGAAATCGGGCTTGGACTCGAAGTTGTAGAGTACATAATAGCCCTCGCCCTCGTAGTTGATCTCGTAAGCGAGCTTCTTCTTGCCCCACTCATCAGTGTTGGTGAGTGTGCCGTTTGCCTGAATGAGGTCAGCGAACTTAGCTACAAGCGCCTTGATCTCGTCCTCGGTCTTCTTCAGAGAGAAAACGATTATCGCCTCATACTTTTCAGATAACTTTGCCATTTGTATAGCACCTCCTTATGGATATATATCCCGTGCGGTATTGCACGAGAAAGGGGTTAATGGCTTTTTTAGCCTTAACTACATCATTATATCAGAATTATCCTGCTTTGTCAAGGGCTTTGGAGGGACTTTTTTCGGATTTTGGGGAAATTTATGAATTGGAATTTGTCGGGCGGGTACGCCCGCCAGCGACTTCCGCGCTTCGCGCGGAAAATGCTTTTCGCTTCCTTTTGGCACAAAAGGAAGTAGGGTGTGGGGCAAAGCCCCACCACTCGCGCGGTAGCGCGCTACTCGGCGCGGCAGCGCCGCTATACGCGTAAAAGGCGCTAAAGGGGTTCGGGTCGGGGGACAAACGGAACGTTTGTCGTTGAAACAAGAGTTTTCCCCCGGTCAATGACTGCGGAGCAGGCATTGACAAACTCAAAAAACTTATGCCAAATTGAAATTTTCACAATAGATTTATCATGTGGACAGTTGTTGTTTGGAACTTTTAAGAATAATTTGTTTTCGCACAGGACTGAGGAGAAACCCTTCGGGGAAAGGGGGGAACTAAGAAAATCCGACAAAAACCGGACGTTCCCCCCTTTCCCCTACGGTTTTCTCCTCAGACTCCTCTCCCATGTTGCCCATAGTTGTGCGACATCGTGTCGCACTTTGGGGCAACTGCGCAAACGTCCTGTTTGCGCCCTCTCCC
>JAGAJA010000108.1 GCA_017829075.1 Oscillospiraceae bacterium
CATAGAGGGCTTCAATCGGCAGCTGCGTAAGGTGACTAAATCCAAGGCTGTTTTCCCGACAGATGACAGCCTGTTCAAGATGCTGTACCTTGCATGCCGGACATCACCAAAAAGTGGACTGGGCACAGATATACTCTCTGCTCGCACTGTACTACAGCGGCCGCATTCCCGAATGACCGCCGCGCCGGAACTGCTCAATTGATTTGTGTTACTATGAATAAGCTCTGGACTCATCAAAATATTCCCTGAGCTTACTGATTTCGCTTAATGCACGTTTGTGGTTTACACAGATTTGGTGGTAGAGCCACTTTCAGCATTTTTATCTGCTTTTTTGTACTCACCAGCCATATTTTTTATATGGTAGGGTACTTGTTTATCATAATTCAGTAAGGCGTGATAACCCACTGCAAGCTGGTGAAAATACAGCGCGGCATACTATCAAGCAAACCACATCTGTATTATGTTAACAAATGATGGCATTGAGTACACTCCAATTACCAGGACAACAACAGCAATTATCAATTTCAGCATGGCGTTTTTATCGGTTTTTATGTAGCTGTTTTCTGAGTCCTTTGACGGGTGATAAGGCGCAGGCGCCCATCTGACAAGCGCTGAAATGTACTCCAGCATATCGGCAAGCTGGGGAGAATCATATAGCGATATCGCGCCGCCGTTCGACAGTATCAGCATTTGCCCCTGAATATACGAAATATCGGAGAGCGGAACACATAGATGATCAGGGCTTTCCTGTCCTTGATCCCTGTAACGTGCGGGTACCCTGTCGTTCTTGTAGTACGAAAAGAGCAGCTTGTCACTCAGGAGGAAGCATTCGCCTCTGAGGAAATACAGCCTGTCCGTATGGTAGTCTGTTTCGGCGAGGTGCTGAGGGGCGTCCTGCCGATATAGCCTGTTACTTATCGAAGAACCCACCATCAGAACAGCTATTCCGATGATGAAACAGGCAAATCCGACATACGCATTCCAGCGCATTACTCCTGTGAAAGCAGCGATCAGAAATACTATAAAAAGGAACAGCGTTATCCCCGCTGCAGCTCCGTTGCGTTTGCCGCGGGTCGCATTGCTGCAATAATATTTGTCCGGTCTTACGCTCTCGCCGTTGAGCAGTTTTTCAGTCAGCTGTTCAAGTGCCAGCAGCGCCATGGGGGAATCGGTTCTGTCAGCCGCTCTTATCGCCTTTACCGTATCCTGTATCTCGCACAGCTGCTTACGCGGCAGAGAGACTATTTTTTCCGTTACAGGAAGCTGCTTTCCCTCTAGCACCTCCCAGACCCATGAAAGTCCCGGTTCGTTGCTCAGAAACTTTTGACGTATTTGTTCTACTGTCATTACTATACCTCCAGTATCATTCCCTGTACTTTCCCGCAAGCAGCAGTCCTGCCGCTGCCGCCGTCACCGGAGCAACCGCGACTATGCCGAAACTTCCGGCTACAGTATGTATTATTTCTGCGGCAATATACTTATAGTTCAGAATGCAGTCCAGCGGAGTGCCCTGCGCCATGAATACCATAAGCTGCGCTATGCAGCTTCCGGAATACGCCAACAGCAGCGTTGTGGTTATCGTGCCCATTGCGGCGCGTCCTACGGTCAGCCCGGATTTTACGGCTTCCCAGGGCTTTATGTCAGGCTTTTTGTGTATGACTTCATCTACTGCGGAGGTTATATCCACCGCGAGGTCCATCATCGCGCCGGAGGATCCTATGAATATCGCCGCCATGAATATCTGAGTAAGATTAAGATCCTGATAACCGCTGTAAAGCAGGCTTTCCGAACCACTCATCACCGCGCCGTGAATATTCATCAGCCTGGTGAATACCGCGCCCAGCACCGCCGTGAAAGCCAGTCCGATGATTATTCCCAGCGACGACGAAAGCGCACGGCGGTCGAATCCGTAAACAAGAGAAACAATGATCACGGACAGCACCGAAATTATCACGATTCCGGAAAGTATCGGCGAAACGCTGTTCAGATACAGCGGCACGACAATCTTCCATATCATCAATATCGTCAGAATAAACGACAGCACCGCACGAAGCCCGGTCTGCCCGGCGAAGAAAATCAGCACTGCAATGAAAATCGCCACAAGCAGTATTTCCCACGGCAGGCGGTAGTGGTCGGTCATTGATACGGACAGTATTTCGCCGTCGCGGTGGCTTATCCGGACGTAAGCGGTGTCGCCGGGCTGAAACACCTTGTCTATTTCCAGCGAGCCTGTGAGCATATTAACGGCGGTGTACCGCTGTCCTTTGAACTGCCCGTTAAGGAACTCGATATCGCAGTTCTGGTCGCCGGAACGGACTAATCCGGTGTCGATTATCATGCTGTCGTCAACAGAAACGACCTTTGCCGGGACGCGCTCTGTGCCCTGATATATCAGCTTGTTTTCAAAGCCCGTGGGAATGAATATCAGCGCGATTATCGCTATGAACGTCACCAGAACCGGTGAATAATAACGCAGTCTATCCGGTGTGAAGAATGATTTCAGTATGTTCATAAATGCCTTTCTGTACCCGAAAAACTCCGCTTCCGCGCGTGGCAGAAACGGAGCCGGGAGGTTTTTCGTGAAGCTTACTTTACGCCTGTCAGCGCTGCCAGCTTGTCGTAGATCATTGTGTTGTCGTAGTAGCCGTTGAAAAGGCTTGCTCCTGCGCCCTTTGCGTAGACGGCTACGGGGAGTCCGGTGTGCGCGTAGGAAGCGAAGTTGATACCAGATTTATTGTTTAGCAGGTGGGTGATGGTAACGGTCAGCGGCTCATAGCTTCCGTAGAGGAGATATTCTTCCTGGGTCTCCACTTCTTCGCCGCTCATGGACTTGTCGTAGGCTGCTTTGAGCTTGTTGTACTCATAGTCGGTGAGAACCAGGTTAGGGTTCTTTTCAGCGTCCTTGTCGTCTGCGGTCATCAGACCGAACAGGCGCTTTACGTCTTTCAGAACGCCCGCGAAAGAGGTCTTGTTCTCCTTGTATTTTGATACATAGTCGCTGTCAAACTTTGCGTATGAGAGCTTCTGATTCTTGAGGTTGGTGAGGTAGGTGTCGTAGTCGGTGCCGGCGTAGCCGATGGTCAGACCGCCGGTCTCGTGATCTCCGGTCACGATGATGAGGGTCTCGTCCGGGTGCTGCTTGTAGAACTCCAGAGCCTTGTCAACGCCCTTGGAAAGAGCCAGCGTATCGGCGATGGTGGACTTTGCGTCGTTAGCGTGGCATGCCCAGTCTATCTTGCCGCCCTCTACCATCATGAAGAAGCCGTTGTCGTTGTCGAGCATTTCAATGCCCTTGTCAACGTAGTCTGCAAGGCTCCACTCGCCGTTCCTGCGGTCGTTGCTGTAGGACATTGCGTCGCTGTCTGCGAGTGTCTCGGCGATAAGAATGGACTTTCCGTCCTCGGGAGTGAGCTTTTCAGCCTCGGCGTAGGTCTTTATTACGTTGTAGCCGGCTTCCTCCGCGAGGTCGTAAACGCTGGTCTGATCCTTGTTGTTGCCTGTGGGCTTTTTCAGCGCGCCGCCTGCGAAGTAATCAAAGCCGCTCTCGACCATTTCAACGCCTATTTCATAGTAATTATTTCTGCTTGCCTGATGTGCGTAGTAAGCGGCGGGAGTTGCATGGTTGAGGTTTACCGTGGAGATAACGCCTATCTTGTAGTTCATCTGGGACTTCAGCTTTTCAGCGATGGTCTCATACTCGGTGGTCATGGTCTCGTCCATGTTGATTGTGCCGCTGTAGGTCTTGTGACCGGTGGAAAGCGATGTAGCCGTAGACGCGGAATCCGGGCAGAAAGAGGAACTGTCATAGGTGTTCGCGGAGCCTACTACCGGGAATTTCGTGAAGTTGAGATGTCTGTTAGCCTCGAGAATATCGTTGTTGTTGGTGTCCGCAAGCGCACTGTAGTAATCGGCGGTTATCTGCGTCTGGGGGAAACTCATTCCGTCGCCGATGAACATGAATATGTACTTCGGCATTTTTCCGGTGTACTGCTGCGCGCCGGAGGTCACGGTCGCCTTGGCGCCGTTTGCTGCGGAAACCGCGAGGGTGCAGGTTCCTGCGGTCACGAGTGTTGCCGCCGCACAGACGGAGGCTATGATCTTCTTTGCTCTTGTCATTGTTGTTCTCCTTTTTTACGTTTGTCGTTCCGTTTTTCGGTACAGTCATATTATACAGGAGAATTATTAAATCCAAAAGCGCCTTAGTGTGAAATCATTGTTAAATTAAATCCGGTGTGCGCTGCGGACTTTAAGTCGATTCACCTGCGGCAGCGCGTTTTTCGGCTGATGGCGTATGATTTCCAGTTCTGCTTTTCTGATCGAGTTTGCCGTGGATTTACATTTCATATATAAACTCATCAATTGTTTGAAAATAATAGTATCTCTGCCTGTGGAGGTATTCTGGCTTTTCCATGGAATTGTTCATGCAGTTTCCACAAAAATCTCGTCAGTCCGGCAAGGCATGATACTGTTTTTTAATATGCAATGCCCTTTTGCAAATAATTAGCAGCCGCATTTAATGTATCGCGTTGTTACAAAAAATTCACTATTTATAGCATTAATGGCGAAAATGAATAAATCCGCAGTTAAAAATTTAGAACTCAGAAACTAAAAGCCAGAGAAATGGGCATTCCTGCGTAATTTATGTCTTTTGGGAATAAAAGATTATGCAATAATGTGTTTGACAAAATTCATATTTTGATGTATTATATACTCAAGCCAAAGGAAACGACCTGATCCACCGCAATGACGCGGAAGGAACGGGTCATTCTATTATCAAGCTGTAAAATCTTATTTAAAGACCTGCTAAGAAAAGTCAAGCCCTAAAACGGAATTTTGAAAAGAAAAAACCGATGGAAAGATTTCCTCCCGCTGCTCTGCGGAAAACTTTCCATTGGAAGCAAGCAGGCATAGCAAAGCTGACCGCCGAGTTGAGAAAATTTCGACGGTCGGATATGGAACATACGATATCAAGCGTTAAGCACCTCGTTAACTCTGGAGTAATAAATGCGCAGGAACTTGTTCGCGGCGGCAGTCATGTAAACTTTATAGAGCTTGCCCTCGGAGCGTTTCCGGTCAAGGAACTGGTACACAAGTTCGTCAGTCGGTTTTCGTTTGAGATACGTTTCGACCACCAAAAACAAAGTCCTGCGCAGATGCGGAGAGCCACGTTTGGAAATACTCCTCGACTTTACGTCAACCGTGCCCGACTGGTACGAAGGAGCGTCAAGACCAGCAAAAGCGGTTATAGCTTTCCGACTGTGAAACCGCCTGGTATCGCCAATCTCAGCAATAAGCTGCGGAGCGAGAACTCTGCCCACGCCATACATTTTTCCTCAGCGTAGTTGTAATTCTGCTTCTTGCACCAGCGGCTGTATTTATCCTTGAACGCCGCACGAGAAATGCTTGAAACACAGTTGCAGTGCGGGAACTTGCCTATGAAATCGCCCCATTTTATGTGCCCATCAGACTGTCTTGGCGGCGAATCGAAAAATTCATTTACATTGGGAAAGGACTGATCGATCAGTGAAATAAGATTATTGATGAGCTGGGTCTTATGCTTACAAATCGCTGAATACTGCCGATTGAGCAGCGTCAGCGTACTGCGGGTTTCCTCAACCGGTATGGAAACATAGATTCCCTCGTTGTGGAGGAACCGGGCAATTGGTTCATAATAGCTGCCTGTGTACTCCATGACAACTTTGGTTTCACCCGGAAGTCTTTTCAGGAATTTAGCCAGTTCTCTGAGTTCGCTTTCGGTGTGAGCTACCTCAAAAGGTGAAGCTGCTACAACACCAAGTGGCTGCATGACTGCAACCATACTTTTGCCTTTGGAAACATCAATTCCAACCGCATTAATTAACATCTCTCCTCGTTTTGGATTTGCGTAATTGGCGCCACGCTTTGCTTCTGCCCATCGCTTATTCAATCTGTAGGTGCAACGTGTTGCTCCGGTGATTTGCGAGCGATCCTTGTTGTGGCAGCTCAACCTGCTGAACCGAACGCTGTAATGGAAGCGTGGATGACGGTCTTTGAAACGGGCGTTTTTGCCCAAGGAGGATTATGTCAATCCAACTACTGCTTCCATTATAGATTAAACTTTGAGCCCGGTCTATCCCTGCATGGCTTGTAGGGGGTGCCGGTAAATATATTATAACAGGAGGAGAAATATGAAGCGCATAGAAATACTTATCAACCCGGAAAAACGCGATCGGCTTGAAGAAGCGATCGAAAACTACAATGTAAGCGGAGTTATTTTTTCGCACGTCATCGGGTACGGAAATCAGAAAGGACGAACTACCATGTTTCGCGGTTCCGAAACGAAGGCTCATTGTCTGACAAAGCTGCGAGCTGAAACTGTTGTGCCTGATGACAGAATAATAGGAGTCAGCGGATTTTTTGATCCGATCGGCGCGCCTCAGCTTTCACCGGAGTTCCGCTAAGCGTATTCGTGCTGTTTCAGATGATGCTGTGTGCAACATCGGCAACTATCGTGTCTGGCGCAATGGCAGAGCGGACAAAATTTGTTTCTTATCTCATATGTTCCGCAGTAATGAGCATGATCATATATCCGGTGACCGGTCACTGGATATGGGGCGGCTGGCTCAGCGGAACGGGATTTCATGACCTTGCCGGTTCAGGAGCCGTTCACATGGTTGGCGGTATCTGCGCGTTTGTGGGCGCGTTTCTGGTAGGTCCGAGAAAAGGCAAGTATACCAAAGCCGGAAAATCGGTTGCAATACTTGGCCATAACATACCGATGTCTTTTCTTGGGACATTCATTCTGTGGCTTGGGTGGTTCGGGTTTAACTGCGGCTCAGCAATGGCTCTTACCGGGAACGCGGGCATGATAGCTATCAATAATGTGATGGCAAGCAGCGCAGGTGCAGTGAGTGCAATGATCTTCACATGGATCTTATTTAAAAAGCCGGACGCATCAATGGTATGTAACGGCGTGATTGCCGGTCTGGTTTCGGTCACTGCAAGCGCTGATGTCATCGCCCCGTGGGCGGCTGTGCTTATAGGCGCTGCAGCGGGCATACTGATGACGCTTTCGGTTGAATTTCTGGATAAGAAAGTCAAGGTTGACGACCCTGTTGGTGCGATAAGTGTTCATGGCGTATGCGGCCTATGGGGTGTTGTCGCTGCCGGCATCTTTGGAAATGGATGCGACTTTTTCACTCAGCTCGTGGGAGTCCTTGCAGTTCTGATTTATGTAATGGCGGCAGCTTTCCTAGTGTTCGGGATCGTTAAAAAAGTCATCGGTCTTCGCGTTTCAGAAAGCGAAGAAATTGATGGACTTGACATTCATGAGCATAATGCAATTGCATATGGCAATTTCCGCCTTTACGATGACAAGTGATAAAACCTCGAGATGATAAAGGGAAATCAGGCTGTAAGACTCGAAGTGCGGAAATGCTTCTGTCCTAATGGAAAGAGCGATCATATCCACAATAATCATCTGACATTTGGATCTGAAAAAAGAACTGTGTAAACGCGAATAAACCCGAAAAACGTACCAAAGCTAAAAATGCAGCAAAACATGGCAACGCTGGAGAGATCCGACGCAGCTGCAAGATATACGGAGAAAAGCAGCGGAGCTAATTCGCTGCTTTTCTGCTTCACCGGTATCTTCCGGCGGATAAACAAATACCATGAAAAGTGCTACAATAACCACAAAGTATAACGAAGTCCCCTGGAAGTACCTGCACTAACATCGGTACTAAGCGCCAGAACTCATAGATTTTTAAGCCACACGACCTCAAATTCGCGCTCATCCATTCCGATGGCGGCATAACTCATTGCAAGCAGCCGAAGTCTTTCAAATTCTGAATCATTCCCTTGCTTCAGCGCAAAAAATGCGTCGGCAGAATATGCAAGAAATGAAGCCGCGGCAAATGTGCACTGTCTGCTTATCGTCATCGCATTGAAAACGGATTTTTCAGCTTTGTCAAACATGCCAAGCGCAGCCGTTACATTCGCATGAACGTAATTATACATCAATAAATCCAAAACATCGCATTCTGTATTTTCATAATGATCGCATATCTGCTCTAATATAGAATACGCTCTCTTATATTCTCCCGCATAGAATAAAACCTCAGCGATATATTCCTGAGCATTGACTTTTCTGACAGAATTGTTGTTGATTATGCATGAAACAGCATTTTCAGCATGAATGACAGCTTCAGCATAATTCCGCTCATAAAGGGCGATTCCAGAATACGCATACTCCACATATTCTTTCAGTTCGTCAACTCCGTATTCAGCCTGCGATAACTGGTCTGAGACCTTGCTGACGATCCTTTCCGCCTGTTTTTTCTCGCCGATCCACGAAAGGCATATTGCATATTGCACTTTATGAATTAAAGTTATGAAATCATCATTTTCAATGTGGCTGGCTGCCAGCCGAAAATAACGTACAGCTATTTCACCTTGCTGAATCCTTTTGTAGTAAACAGCAATATGAAAAATTACATCTATAGTATAAGCGTTATTCATTCCAAACTTCTGTTTTCTCAGTTCATACGCTTGTTCCAACAAGGCAAGCGCTTTGGTGTAATTTCCTGCATACTCATAATCGAAAGCAAGATTTATCATCTCGCGAATATAGTCGCTCTGTGATTTACCATGCAGTTCACGAAGACCGTTTATAGCATGTGAACGCATGGCTATTGCGGCTGGAATCCTTCCGGTATCACTATATATTCCTGCAAGGTTTCCCATTGCAATATACATATCGTGATTTTTGCCGCCATAATAGAAGCGGCATTCCGATATAAGACTGATGTATTCAGCCTCGGCTTCATCATACATTTCCAGTTCGCCGATGATCAAAGCGTAGTCGTTTCTTACGCAAAGCAGCTTATCATAAAATTTGTCTGCATGCATATTGAGCAGATCAAGAGTTTTTTTACACAGGATAAGAGCTTCTTCATAATTATTGACGTCCTGAAGTTCGTAATAACGATTCATCAGACAATTTACCCAGTATTCAACTATCTGGCAGGCTCCAGCTTCGTCAGTGTTCTCGTTAAGCAGCTGCTCGAATTCACGTTCACTCTCGTCATATTTTTTATCACAGAACAGGTCTTCCGCATGTTCAAGTTTTTCACTGAAGTCCATGCTTATTTCTCCTCAGATGTCTACAAGGTATATTCCGATTGAAATTTTCATGAATGATTCGTTTATCTTTTTTGCGCTTTTAACGCAGGCTGTCAGCATTTTTCCGGCGTCAAGAAGCCGGGAAAACACCACGTTGTCCGCCTCCGGGACATATCCCGCTTTCTTTCCGGACGGCGCAAGAAGCACGATCGCGTTATCGTCAAACTTGTTATCTTCGCGCTGCATAGTAAGCTTACAGCCTTCTTTCAGCTCATCAAAAACTGACTTATCCTTAAGGTGAGTAGTTCCGGCAATATAGGAATCAAACAGAAAAATTTCGCGGATAAGCGGTTTCAGAACTGTATCGAGCCCGCCCTGCTGGGTCAGAGTTACCAGTTCACCATTTGTTATGGTCAGTTGATTGTCAGCCATATTCTCCTCCGTTATGTCAGAAATTCATCAAGAATCGTTTGAAGTTTGTCTGCATAATCCGAGTATGTTTCAAGTTCCTCGTTCAGCGACTGTTTCTTTTCTTCAACGAGTTTCTGGTCGCAAAGCAGTTCTCTGTAATTATACGGTGCAGTTGTGACTATATTCTGTATTTCTGCTTCAAGCCCGGTTATTCTTTCTGTGACGTTTGGTATGGTCATCTCAAAATGATCCTCTCCGTTTTGCTCCAGAAAGCTGTTTATCAGTGCCGCGACTTCTTCCGTTTCTTTCAGCGAATTACAGTTGTATGCCGATACCATGCGATACCATAATTCCATCAGTTCCGGATATTGTCCGGTCAGCGGACTGATATCAGGGTGCAGCTTCTTGGCGATATCACGATATATTTTCTTTATTCTCAGCACATCATATTCCGGGACTGATTTTGCTTCTTTGCAAGCCTTGTTTTCATCGGCCATACTTCGGAGCTGTTCGTAATATCCGGACATTATCCCTGAGATGTAATCATCTAATTTTTCCTTATCCGGAGTGTTTCCACGATTGCGTTCAGCCTGACAGAATGCTATTGATTTTTTCAGTTTTATACACTCGACCTGCTTTTTGTAAACTTCCATGATAAGTTCTCCGAACACTCGGATATATTCGTCCTGCCAGTGTAATGCGTCTTTTTTCAGGCTGTCACGCCGCAACAGAAGCGCTTCATATTGCATATAATCTCCACCGCATATCCTGACGATATCCACTTAGATCACCTCAAATCCGTACAGATCATAGCACAGCGCAGTTATCCTTATTCCGTCTATTTCCGCTTTCAGGAAGAAGTCCTTGCAGGTGCGGAACCATTTTCCATCAAAGCATATTTCGGGTTCAGTCTCGCCCTCGGCGGATTCAACGATATGCTGTTCATCTTCAAACCAGAAGCGGACTTTTGCGGGCGTCTTCAATAAGTCAAACAGGTCGTACAATTCTATATTATCGGAGTCAAATTCCGCAATGGAATAGTAATCATTGATAAGCCAGTTCAGCTGATTCAGCGTTCCGAAAAATGGGTTTTTCATCATTCGTTGTTCAAGAAATGGCCGTGCGTCTATCAGAAGTTTAGCTGCTTCTTCATTCCTGCCATCATCTATGTATATCCTTGCGAGACGGGTATACACTTCGGGGAGAGGATCGTCCAGAAGCTTTGCATTCTTGACTTTGGGATAAAGCGCCATAATACGCCGTTTATACTCGTCTGAATTTTTCTCTACAAAATACCCGTTCTTATACATATCAGCAATTTTGATTTTCGATGACAGGCTGCCCATTTCTGCGGCTTTTGAGTAATACTTGAAAGCTTTCTCGTAGTCTGTGCAGCCAGTTCTGCCATAATACCAAATGTAACCCAGACTTTCAAATGCGTGCAGGATTCCTTTGTCTGCTGCCGCTTCGTAATATTTCAGTGCAAGGTCAAACCGGTGCTGCTCGTAGTAAAAACCTGCAAGCCTTGAAATATATTCTCCCTCGCCTGTTTTGTCAAACAGATACTGCAGCGCTTCGGTGTACAAGAATTCTCCGTCTTTTTCGAAAATAGGGTCGTTCTCGTATTTTTCGACTATCTTCAGTGCGTCTGAGATCCCGTTTATATTCATATGATCCACCCCTTTGCTGAATTTAAGTATACAACATGCAGCAAATTCTGTCAAGTTAAATATGCGCTTATTTTGATGCAGTTTGTTAGAAATGAGCTGAGATTCTGAAAAACCACTTGAAACATGAGACTCTGGCTGCTATAATATAATCAATTGGAGATAATGAAATGTTTGCAATGATTATAGAGGAAGTTTTTGAAATAAAGGGCAGGGGAATAGTTTTATCCGGTCACTTTGATGCCGAGCGATACAGCATTTGTGAAAATACATGTCTTTACGATATGTTCGGAAATGAATATGTGTAGTATCTGGAATTGCTATGATAAGGTCAATAGAACAATTGCTTGGACAGTTTGGTAACAATTCATTGATCGTAAAAGACTATGTTAAGAGCAGAAAGCATGAGTGGTATGACGCGTGCTTTATCCGTGACGCTTCTGACACATTCTCTGCAATGCGTGTGATACACAACTTTATTGAACGTCAGGGTGAATCGCTGTATGGCGGAATAGTACTGAGACGGTATGAGAAACTGGTTTCTTTTGGTTATCATCCGGAAAGCGGAATGCCGCTCTCAGAAGAATACATGGCGTTTTTCCTGGCGAGACAGCTTGTGTGTATATCTGCATACTGGTGTGAAGCAGGACAGAAAGATGTTACGTTGAACAAAGAGGAAACCGCATGGATAGAATCATTGCCAAAACAAGTGCACAGTCTTTTCTTCACGGCTGATATTGCACGCAGCGCTGACAGTGCACTTTGCATTATGGAAATTGGCGATGGTCAGGTTTTCGGTTTGCAGGGACTGAATGAGAATTTCTTTTATAAGCGAATAAACGCCGTTTATAATTCGGTGACTGACATCTGTGAGTTCAGGGAACTCAACAACGCTATTGTTGCAAAGAAAACGACAGGGTTTACTCTGCCGAATGGTTCGATAACTGTCACCGACTGCGATGGAACAAGAATTTCATTTTCAGTTGAACGGCACTATAATGCACTTGTTTGAATGCGGGGAATTTCCGGAGGGAGCAGTTGCAGCAGTAGAATGTTAGGTGACTTGAAATAAGTCCGCGGTCTTTCGCACCATATACAAAAGTCTAATAATTGCTGACACCGCGGAAGATGAGACAGCCGGAAAATGCACTGAAATAGCAAACTTAGACAATATGAATATGCCTTCATCAGCGTAAGCAAAAATACCAGTTTCAAGTTGTAATTATCCCACTTATTACAAGCGTAAGTGCAACACAATGATGAAAAAATAGTGACACAATGCGAACCTGTGATATAATGGGAGTAACTACGCAACCCAAATGTGAATCTGATATATTATTGCAATATTTTCCAACAGCCTGGTGCAACATCACGATTCCGTTGATACGATATCAATGAATCTAACTGACGAAGATACATTCAACTGATTCCATCAGGCTTGATGAAACTGCGCCAGCTTTGACCCGAACAAAGAGCCGCAGGCGTGCGCAAATATCGTGCTAAATTTGCGCATTTTGCGCAGAATGCGCAATTTGTGCAAATTGCAACATGACGTCGCGCGCTTATAAAAAATGCGCAAATACTGAAACAATGTGCCGCATAACAGAGCCATTCGAGGCACCTTGTGCGCAGAATGCGCAATTTGCGCACAGCCTATCGAAGCCGATTGCGCACTTGGTGCGCAGCCATTAAACCGCATTATCATGCGGAGTCGCGCTGCAAACCTCACCTGACGGTTCGGGGTGCAGCTAAAAACAGGGAAGAGCATAAGAGACGGTGGCGTCACGGGTTTTACCCGTGACGGTCAGCATAGCTGACACCGCCTGTTTCCGCTGTCGCTGCAATCTTTTCTGCCGGGACATAAATTCTTGCTGAATAAAACTCCTCCGGAATTAACAAACAACAATCGACTGGCAGTGAGTGTTGATTGGGCTATTCGCGAATCTTGCATTATCTTCCCGAATTTGGGATTTTCACATATTGATTTTGGCAGCGGCTGGACCGCTGCCGATTTGTTTTTAAAGATATCTTTAAATCAATATTTACTGCGAATATTGAAATACGCTGTGTGTCGCTGATTGCGCAGCGACGGTTTGTTTTACAGGGGCATTCACGACCCGGAAATTAAATTTGGAAAGGACATAATACTATGACTATCACAGAAATCAGAATCAGAAGAACTTACTCCACAGGCAGACTCAGGGCTTTAGTATCAGTAGTGTTGGACGGCTGTGTTGCAGTCCACGAATTAAAGGTGATACAGGGAGATGACAGGCTTTTTGTTGCAATGCCGTGCCGCACGGAACCGGACGGCTCCCATCGCGATATAATCCACCCGATAGGTGAAACTTCCCGCAAAGCGCTTGAAACCGCGGTTCTGGGCGCTTACAGGAACTGCGTTGCTGACTATAGGCTTTGTGCAGAATAACAATGGCAGTTAGTACTACAAACAAATGATCCGACACGGTGACGTCAGGCTGAATTTTCGAAAACCAGCCTGACGAGCCTATTTTTACTGCATAGATCCGCAGCATGACGTCATTTTTAAGAAATGCTCACATGACCAAAAACCGGCTTGAAAAAATTTTCATGAACTTATCAGACGTCCAGGAGCGGATTTACGAAGCCAGTAATATTTTGTGCATTTTTATTTTTGCTTTTTCGGCAAAACTGTTGTATACTTACAATACAAAAACTAATTTGGTTTCAATTATGAAAACTCTATCTGGTGAATAATAACTTACCATTTGGAAATAATAACCACATGTATGAAAGGAGGTACCATATGCGGGCGGACATCAACCACGACAAAAAACTTATCCTGGTCTGGAAAACAGCGCAGGAAGCCGACCTTCCCATTCCGGACGAGCTGGAGCGCGAGATAAATCCGCTCCGACAGAAAAAATACAAACTCATCATAATGAAGTCCGGCAGCGATGATTTGTTTGACACTACGCTGTACCTACTGAGGACAAACCGCATGAAAAAGGCACAGCAGGAGGTCAGGGCAGAGATTTCAGACAACACGGCTCCGGCATAAATAAGAGCGGCTCACATCAGGCCGCTTTTTTGTTTTTTTGCAGGGGTTGCATTAATTTATTATTTGTGTTACAATATAGACACGATTATTCCGAAAGGAGATGAATCATATTGGAAAGACTTCGCATAGCCGGTTACTGCCGAATATCCGTGGATATCAAATTCGCCCCGCTGATAATCAACGAGGCGAATTCTTATGTTACTGAAAAATCACGAAACCCTTATCTGTATCTTTACTGAATTTTTCCCGGACTTTGCTGTGATCACTGCTGTTCCTGTTCCCTTTGCTGTGACCTTACCAGTAGAAGAAACAGTTGCAACAGAAGTCTTGCTGCTGGTCCATGTCACATTGCCATCGACAGCCATTACAGCGCCAAGCTGGAGCGTACCGCCCTTCTTGAGATTCAGGGAAAGACAGCTGATCTTGCCATCGTTGCTGCTGCCCTCGGGATAGGTGGCGGTCATGCTTAATGTGCCAGTGTTCCTCCAGTTCTTGAATACTCTGAGATAATATGTTCCCTTTGTTACCTTATAGGATAATTCGGCAGTAGTTTTGTAACCGATAGATGCATAAGTATCATTGTTTTCATAATAGCTTCCGCTGATGACGTTCATATTGCTGATCTCAACATCATTGTCATCGCTGTCTCTGTAGAGAGTTGCCAGTATTTCGTCGCTATAATAATAATAATCCGCCACCAGCCTGATCTTCATGGTGCCAGATTTTGCAACGTTGAATCTGTATACCCGCTCATCGCCCTCTACGCTCATGTCGCTCGTGTAGGTCTTGCCGCTGGGAGCATTCTTGTAATTGCCAAGAGAAGAATTGGTGGAATAGAACCGTGCGGTGAATTTCACCTTTCCGGAACCATAATTACCGCCACGCCAGAATCGGAGATAGTATGTACCCTTAGGCAGTTCCCGAGAAAATGAGCCGATACCCTTTTTCGCATTGGGATCCCATTTTAGATAAGAAGTATTTGAAGAATTTATAGAAGAATATATACAAGAACAATCAGCTAAACCCTTTATGGATTCATAGTTATTAAACCAACTATAGTCACTCGTTTCAGAACACAGGTCGAATCTAGTTTCATCAGCCGTTGATGAAATATCAAGCACCAGATATCCAGGGAACTTCATGTCGAGCTTATATTCAACAGTTTCGCTAGTGTTATCCGGCAAAGTAAAGTTATACTCCTTATCTGGCTGAATGACCTTTGCCTTTGCCATCCAGTCTTCCGCGGCAAATGCCGAAGTCGGCAATGCCGCAAGTGCAACAGCCGCTGCAATGATCTTCTTAAAAATTTTCATTGACTTACCTTCCTTTGTGATAAATTGCTGCATTTCTTTAAAGAAATGTGTTACAGTTTTATTATACACACACACGAAAAGTCAATATAATACGCAAACAATAATACTTGAATTAAATCATGCATTTTGCACAAATATGATATCAAAGCGCTTCTTTCCTGATACGATTTTACAATTTATCCCGCCAAGCATGAATTTTGTCGAAACCGCATGAATAATTCCACGGAAAAGACAGACAATACCACCACAGGCAGAAATGCTGTTATTTTTAAACAACGGAGGAATTTATATATGAAAGCAACCGGAATCGTCCGCCGTATCGACGACCTCGGA
>JAGAJA010000109.1 GCA_017829075.1 Oscillospiraceae bacterium
GAACTTAGAAAATCCGACAAAAACCGGACGTTCCCCCCTTTCCCCTACGGTTTTCTCCTCAGACTCCTCTCCCATGTTGCCCATAGTTGTGCGACATCGTGTCGCACTTTGGGGCAACTGCGCAAACGTCATGTTTGCGCCCTCTCCCCTTTCCCCCCTTGTCCGGTTTTTTGCGGATACAAAGTGAAAGATACTTTGACCGGGGAAAGGTGCGCTGCCGACGGCATTCAGACCCATTCCTGAGGGTAGGTTGTTTTGCGAATAATCAAGACTTTTTGGGGCTTCGCCCCTTGCCACCTATTGCCCGACAAATTCCAATTTAACACTAACACCACCCCCCATTTTTGATTCCCCCCTTGACTTAATCCATAATTTGCGCTATACTATATAAGACAAACAAAACTGTCCCTGCAAGCCATGCAGGGCATGAAAGGAACAAACAAAATGAACAACACAGAAAAGACCCTCGACAAAATTGTCGCTCTCTGCAAGGGCAGAGGATTTGTTTACCCCGGCAGCGAGATCTATGGCGGCCTTGCGAACACATGGGACTACGGCCCCCTCGGCGTGGAGCTCAAGACCAACATCAAGGCAGCATGGCGCAAGAAGTTCATTCAGGAGAACAAGTACAATGTAGGACTTGATTCCGCTATCCTGATGAACCCCCAGACATGGGTAGCCTCCGGACATGTAGGCGGCTTCTCCGACCCGCTGATGGACTGCAAGGACTGCAAGACCCGTCACCGCGCAGACAAGCTGATCGAGGACTTCGGCGAAACAGACGCAAACGGCTGGACAAACGAGCAGATGATGACCTACATCAAGGAAAAAGGAATCAAATGCCCCAATTGCGGCAGCACCAACTTCACCGATATCCGTCAGTTCAACCTGATGTTCAAGACTTTCCAGGGCGTTACCGAGGACAGCAAGAACGAGATCTACCTTCGTCCTGAAACAGCACAGGGAATTTTCGTGAACTTCGCAAATATTCAGCGTACCAGCCGTAAAAAAGTACCTTTCGGCGTAGCTCAGGTAGGCAAGTCCTTCCGTAACGAGATCACTCCCGGACAGTTCATCTTCCGCGTGCGCGAGTTCGAGCAGATGGAGCTTGAATTCTTCTGCAAGCCCGGCACTGACCTTGAGTGGTTTGAGTATTGGCGCAGCTACTGCAAGAACTTCCTGCTCTCCCTCGGCTTAAAGGAGGAAAATATCCGCCTGCGCGACCACAGCCCGGAGGAGCTTTGCTTCTATTCAAAGGCGACCACCGACTTCGAGTTCCTGTTCCCGTTCGGCTGGGGCGAGCTCTGGGGCGTTGCAGACAGAACCGATTACGACCTCACCCAGCACATGAAGACCAGCGGTAAGAGCCTTGAGTACTTCGACCCCGAAACCAACGAGAAGTATATCCCCTACGTTATCGAGCCGTCCCTCGGCGTTGAGCGTCTGTTCCTCGCCGTAGTATGCGATGCCTATGACGAGGAGGAGCTTGAGGACGGCACCAGCCGCACCGTTATGCACCTCCACCCGGCGCTTGCTCCGGTAAAGGCTGCAATACTCCCCCTGTCCAAGAAGCTCAGTGACAAGGCAGGCGAGCTGTATGACGAGCTTGCAAAGCACTTCCACGTTGAGTTCGACGACGCAGGCGCTATCGGCAAGCGTTACCGCAGACAGGACGAGATCGGCACACCGTTCTGCGTGACCTACGATTTCGACACAGAAACCGACGGCTGCGTAACAGTCCGTGAGCGCGACTCCATGCAGCAGGTAAGGATCCCGCTGACCGAGGTAAAGTCCTATATTGAGGAAAGAATTTTCTTCTGATCCCAAAAGCAGCAAAAACCCGCCCTGTACAAGAGCGGGTATTCTCATTTACAGAAATCCAGCCCGGAAAGAACTCTCCGGGCTGTATATTATTAGTCCTAGAACTTACGCGAAATACTCCACGCCGCCCTTAAACAGGAGCTGCTCCTTGTTTCCGGCAACATTCTTTGAAGCTTTGTAGATAGGAAATTTCTTTTTCTACATTAAAACTACCGCCTGCAAGTGTATTACATTTTTTCTGATAACTGCACAAAACTCCTCATCATTTATCTCGATACTGCGCATATCCACAGCAGCAAAATCTCACTTGCAGCCACTGACCATAATCCGACCACGCTCCGAATGAGTGATTTTGAATTGTGTAGCCTTCACAAACAGAGCAAATTCGTCTATGTTGTGTGTTATCTATTTTTTCATTCCATGAACCAGAGTTGGAAAATGAATGATTTGTGTGCTGTCCCAAAATTACCGCCGCTCCCTGTTTGTCGTTAATCGTTATTTCCTTTGGAACCGAATAATATGAGCCGAATTCATTACACATCAAGTATGCGTTAGGCGATACTGATGCAGGAATATCAACTAATCCAATTACATGACCAAGCTCATGAAGAGCTGTATGTGTTTTACAGCCAGTTGCCTTAGCTGACAAAACATCGTCCCAATTAACCCATATCTCCACATTTCCCGAATTAAGTGTGTAATGTGAATTGGAATCAGTTGTCGCTTTAGATCTATATACAAAAGCCCACGCATTTCCTTTGTTGACTTTCTGCATTTGCGCTAAAGTCTTTTTGCAAAACTTGATATAACCTGTTGAACTCTCTTTCATATATAGTAAGTCCGTTCCATTAAATGTCGCATTATTCCATTGTGTAACTGCATTTGTTATGTAATTACCAAAATCAGCAGACGTAAAATCACCTTTATTGACAGTTATTGCAGTAGTGTAATTCGAGTGATGTGCTTCGCTTTCATTATAAATATCCCACCCAGTATACTGAGGGTCATGCTCAACTACGATTGATACTGTATGAGCTGATGAAGAAACGGACAGAATGGATACAGCACAGAATGATGCTGTCAGAAAAAGAAGTAGTATTTTAATTTTATTCATTCATGTTCCTCCTTTGTTTTTCTGAAACTCGTCTGAAAATCATAATCCCTTGACGACCAATCATTATAAAGGTACTCAACCAATTTGTCCGACTGAATCTTCTTAACATAGTATACCGGATTATTTCGCGTTGAAGTTATTACAGAAAGTGGTGAAAAATCGCTGTCTGCAATGCTCTTGCCGGTTTGATCAACGAAGTTTATTTTTTCAAAACCCAAGTGGTAAGCCTGCACATCTTCTGAAATACAATCTATCGCAAACAAAAGCTCAGAAAATTCATAGTTTATTTGATTTTCATCAAAATCCGGCAGGAAGCAGGCATATACCTCACCCGGAAGATATGGCGGAAAACCCTCAAATTGACTCTCGGGAGTTCCAGCAGAAGATAATCTAGTATAAATATCCAAGGGCTGTGAATTCATGTAATCATATGTTACATGAATATCATAAAGTGTCGCTCCATACAAAAACATATCATCACCAGAGAATTCATACGCTTCTTCCGGAGTATATTGTGATATTATCTCATATTTCAAAAAATTTACACTTTCATATGGCTTTATAAAATCCTGCAAATCTTCATATGACTGAGGGGTGCCAGTTGCCTGAATATCA
Source organism: Oscillospiraceae bacterium (assembly GCA_017829075.1). The sequence continues at coordinate 3,551 of JAGAJA010000109.1, forward strand.
ACAAATGAATCCGCAACATATATGGGATCAGCATTATCCTCTAATATACTATGTGACGTAGCAGAGATACCTGAGTGACCTAGCAAATCATTTTTTTCATCTTGAACTGTTTCGCTTGAACAAGCCGTTATACTAAGTGTGACAGCCGCAATGATAACATATTTGGGTATAAGACTGTGTTTCATGTTTTCCTCCAAAATATAATATTAAACCTTTGGTCAAATACATTATAACACGCATCTCAATTAATTTCAACCCGCAATAATGCACAAACATCTAATGCGTGTTTTGCATATTTTGACACACAGTTCAATTATCAAAAAATCCAGCCCGGAAAGAATCTCTCTCCGGGCTGAAAACATCATATTAACTCACATCTTGCATGAATTACGCGAAATACTCCACGCCGCCCTTAAACAGGAGCTGCTCCTTGTTTCCAGCAACATTCTTTGCCACATTGTCGGTAAGACGCTCGGTGTGTCCCATTTTTCCGAGAACACGTCCGTCCGGGGAGATGATACCCTCGATAGCGTACATGGAGCTGTTCGGGTTGTAAGCAACGTCCATAGTGGGGTTGCCGTTGAGGTCAACATACTGAGTAGCCACCTGACCGTTGGCGATAAGCTGCTTTATCACGCTCTCAGGAGCAACGAAACGACCCTCGCCGTGGGAAATCGGGATATTGTGGATATCTCCGACATTGCAGCAGCTAAGCCACGGGGACTTGTTGGTGCATATTCTTGTCAGAGTAAGCTGCGACTGATGACGTCCGATAGTGTTGTAGGTCAGTGTGGGGCTCTCAGCAGTCAGCGGAACAATCTTTCCGAACGGCACAAGACCCAGCTTTATGAGCGCCTGGAAGCCGTTGCAAATACCGATCATCAGACCGTCGCGTCCGTACAGCATTTCCTCCACAGCGTCCTTGATCCTAGGATTGCGGAAGAACGCGTTAATGAACTTCGCAGAACCCTCCGGCTCGTCACCGCCGGAGAAACCGCCGGGAATTGCGATGATCTGCGACTTTTCAATGTGCTTTGCAAACTCAGCGACGCTGTCCTCAACGTCCTTTGCGGAAAGGTTGCGGATAACGAAAATGTCGCTGTCGCCGCCGTAGCGGTTGAACGCATTAGCCATGTCGTATTCGCAGTTCGTGCCGGGGAATACCGGGATAAGAACGCGGGGCTTTGCGATCTTTGCAGAAACATGATCTTTCAGCAGGTCGCAGCCGCCGGTGTAAGCGATCTTCTCCGGAGCGGACTTTTCAGGAAGCTGCGCCTTGAATATCGGCTCAAGAACGCCGTCCCACTTCTTCTCCAGACCCGCAATATCCAGCTTGACACCGCCGCAGGTGATCTCGTATTCCGGAACAGTCTCACCAATAGTCTTAATTCCCTCAGCCTCGCCGTCCAGCTCCAGAATAAACGCGCCGTAAACCGGAGTGAACAGCTCCTCGTCAGTGAGGTCAGCAAGCTTCGCTCCGATGCGGTTGCCCAGAGTCATCTTGAAGATACCCTCAGCAACGCCGCCGTTCGCAACGCTCCATACCGAAACAGCCTTTTTGCTCTTTATAAGCTTCTCAACAGTGCCGAATACCGCCTTTACGCTGTCGAAATCCGGCAGACCGTTTTCGTCATACTTCGGCGCGATATAACCTATCTTGTGCCCTGCCTGCTTGAATTCGGCAGAGATAACGTCCTCAGCCTTTGCCACAGAAACCGCAAAGGAAACCAGCGTCGGCGGAACATCTATATGCTCGAACGTGCCGCTCATGCTGTCCTTGCCGCCAATCGCGCCGCAGCCCATTTCAAGCTGCGCCCGGTAAGCGCCGAGCAGCGCCGCAAAAGGCTTGCCCCATCTCTCCGGCTTGCCCTGAGTTCTCTCGAAGTACTCCTGGAAGGTCAGCCAGCACTTCTCATAAGTGCCGCCGGCTGCAACAACCTTCGCAATACTCTCTACAACTGCGCAGATCGCTCCGTGATAGGGGGACTGCTCAGAAACCGCAGGATTGAAGCCCCAGCCCATGATAGAGGTGGTGCTGGTCTTTGCGTTGAGCACAGGAAGCTTCGCCGCCATAGCCTGCACCGGGGTCTGCTGGGTCTTTCCGGAGAAAGGCATCAGTACGGTCGCGCCGCCGATAGTGCTGTCGAAACGCTGAACCAGACCTCTCTGGGAGCAGATATTGAGGTCAGTAACCATTCCCTCCCAGTCAGAAGCAGTGTTCTTTCTGCCGGTGGAGTAGGACACCTTTACCTCAGGCACAGAAACGGTTGTGTGCTTCTCTGCGCCGTTGGAGTTCAGAAACTCTCTGCTGATATCAACGATAGTCTTTCCGTTCCAGTTCATGCGCAGTCTTGGCTCAGCCTTTACAACTGCCACCGGAGTGGACTCCAGATTTTCAATGGAAGCCAGTTCACGGAACTTGTCTGCGTCCTCCGGAGCAACTACAACCGCCATTCTCTCCTGGGATTCGGAGATAGCAAGCTCAGTGCCGTCCAGACCGTCATACTTCTTCGGAACTGCGTTGAGGTCTATCTCAAGTCCGTCCGCAAGCTCGCCGATAGCAACGGATACGCCGCCTGCGCCGAAGTCGTTGCAGCGCTTGATGAGCCGTGTCGCCTCCGGATTTCTGAACAATCTCTGGAGCTTTCTTTCCTCCGGAGCGTTACCTTTCTGCACCTCCGCGCCGCAGCTGTCGAGGGACTTCACGCTGTGCGCCTTTGAAGAACCGGTAGCGCCGCCGCAGCCGTCACGTCCGGTTCTGCCGCCGAGAAGAATAATGATATCTCCGGGCGCGGGACGCTCTCTGCGTACATTCTCAGCAGGAGCCGCGCCGATAACCGCGCCGATCTCCATGCGCTTCGCCATATAACCGGGGTGGTAGATCTCCGCAACATGACCAGTCGCAAGACCTATCTGGTTGCCGTAGCTGGAATAACCCGCAGCGGCGGTGGTGGTTATCTTTCTGGGAGGGAGCTTGCCCTTTATCGTCTTTTCAACAGGAAGCAGCGGATCAGACGCGCCGGTAACTCTCATCGCCTGATAAACGTAGGAACGTCCGGAGAGCGGGTCGCGTATCGCGCCACCGAGGCAGGTAGCCGCGCCGCCGAAAGGCTCTATCTCAGTCGGGTGGTTGTGAGTTTCGTTCTTGAACATCAGCAGCCAGTCCTCGTCCTTGCCGTCAACGTCAACTGTGATCTTTACGGAGCAGGCATTGATCTCCTCGCTTTCGTCAAGATCAGGGAGAAGTCCGTCTTTCTTGAGCTTTTTCGCAGCAAGGGTAGCGATATCCATAAGGCATATCGGCTTTCCGTCACGTCCAAGCTCGCTGCGGTCAGCCCGGTACTCTGCATAGGTGTCCGCAATGTAGGAGGGCTTGATGTCCGCGCTGTCAATGATCGTACCAAACGTGGTGTGACGGCAGTGGTCAGACCAGTATGTATCGATCATGCGGATCTCAGTGATAGTCGGGTCGCGGTGTTCGCTCTTGAAATAGTTCTGGCAGAACTTGATATCGTCATTGTCCATAGCAAGCCCGTAATTTACCACGAACTGCGCAAGCTCCTCGTCAGACTTGTTTATAAATCCGTCCAGAGTTTCCACGCTGGTAGGAATGGAATACTTCACCTCAAGGGTATCGTACTTCTCAAAGCCGCACTCTCTTGACTCCACCGCGTTGATGAGGTAATGCTTGATCTTCTCGAATTCCTCGTCAGTGATCTTTCCCCTGAGAATGTAGATCTTCGCGTACTTCACAACGGGTCTGTCGCCCTTGCACAGCATCTGAATACACTGCGCCGCGGAGTCGGCTCTCTGGTCGAACTGTCCCGGCAGGAATTCCACCGCGAACATTCTCTCGTCCGCAGCCAGCTCCGGCAGGTCATAGAAAACCTCGTCCACCGGCGGCTCTGAGAATACCGTCGGCACAGCCGCGTCAAAGTTCTCCCTCGGGAGCTTCTCGCAGTCGTAGCGGTTGATCACCCGCACGTTTTCCACGGAAGAAATGCCGAGAGCCACGTTGAGGTCGGACAGCACCGCGCCTCCGTCAACCGCAAACTGCGGCTTTTTTTCCACATAAATTCGATAAACTGCCATTATTTTTCCTCCATTTGTTCTATGCACAGCCGAGGCTGTAATAATCACATATTCATTATACTACTAAACCACTATAAAATCAAGTGTCATACCGCATAAATATAACGGACATGATCAACGATTTTCTGCCCGATTTCTCAACATTTCCGCATATTCCGGGTTAGGGCATTTCTCCGCAAGCTCCATAAGTTTCTCTTTCGAGCAGCCTGCGCTCTCTATCGCCCGGAGCAGCGTCCAGTTAAGACCGTCGCAGTCCGGAGAAAACAGCCCGACTAACTGCTCCGCTTCGTCCTCGAACAGCGGCTGATTGAATTGAAGAAGCTTGTCGTATTTCTCGAACAGCTCGTCCGACATATCGCTGTCCGCCGGAATTTGTCCTAATTCAAGAAGCTGTTTTATGCTGCTTTTCATATCTTATCTCCTTTATATTTCCGTAGTGCCGACGCAGTAGCTGTCCCGCGCCTCGGTTATTTTCACCCGAACGAGAGAATGCCGCGCAATCTCCTCGTCGTAAATTCTAACAGGAATATAACTCCCAGTAAATCCATTGCAGTAGTCCGGAGAGGTCTTTTTCTCAATAAGCACCGTCTGTACCGTTCCGACCTGCTCCGACAGGAATTTCTGCTCCAGCTTTGTGGCGAGAGCATTCATTTCCTTTGCCCGGCGGGATTTTATCTGCGGAAGTACCTGATTCTGCCGCATTGCGGCGATAGTCCCCTTTCTTATAGAATACGGGAAAACATGTACCTTCGCAAAGCCTATTTTCTCCGCAAAAGCCATGCTCTCCTCGAACTCCTCCTCGGTTTCTCCGGGGAATCCCACCATGATGTCAGTAGTTACTGCGCAGCCGGGGAACGCGCGCCGCAGCTTTTCCACCACCGCTTCATACTCCGCGCAGGTATACCGCCGCTTCATTCTATGAAGTACAGTATCGCTGCCGCTCTGCAATGACAGGTGGAAATGCGGACAAAGCTTCTCGCAGCCCCGCAGCCGCTCAATTTCCTCATCGGTAAGGGTGTCCGCTTCAAGAGAACCCAGCCGCACGCGCTCAATTCCCGGAACCTGCGCCGCTTTCACCGCGTCCGCCGGGGTACACCCTATATCTTCACCGTAACAGCCGATATTTATTCCCGTGAGAACTATTTCGCGGTTTCCCGCCGCCGCGGACTGCTCCGCCTGCCTTGCTATCTCCTGCGGAGTGCGGGAGCGCACCCTGCCTCTTGCAGTAGGTATTATGCAGTAGGTGCAGAACCTGTCGCAGCCGTCCTCTATCTTTATAAATGCCCTTGTTCGGTCGAGGTCGGCGGCGGAGCCGTTCTCGTCGAAATCCCTCGAAAGCGGCGGAACTTCGGTTATCCTCTGCCGCTCCGTCAGGAATTTTGTCACAAGCGCAGGAAGCTCCGCTTTGTTCATGTTTCCGGTGATTATATCGGCGGCGGTATCGGACTGAGCCTCCTCCGGGTAAGCCTGCGGATAGCAGCCGCACAGAACTACCACCGCCTGCGGATTTTCCGTCCTGCAATGTGAAACCGCCTGCCGCGCCTTTTTAACTCCCGCGCCGGTCACCGCGCAGGAATTAATCACATATACATCAGCAGGCTTATTTTCTTCCCCCTGCACATATCCGGCGGCGGTAAAGGCGTTGGCTATCGCCGCGCTTTCGCAGGAATTGACCTTGCAGCCGAGGGTGATGATACTGAATTTCATTATAATACCTCTTTCCGGATAAATCGACAAAATCTCAGGCTGTCTATAAACCACCATCTGCGTCGTCACTCAGCCTAACGGCAGGCACAAACACGAAGTTTGTGTGGCTGCCCCAAAAGCGTGACAGGACGTCACGCAACCATGGGCAGCATACGCAAAGCCTAGCCGTTAGGCTGGTTCCTAGCATCTGGCGGCTTCTCGCCACCCTGAAAAAGCTGGTTAATTTAACTAACGTCAAAATGAATTTGTAATTTTAACCAAATCCAAAACTCAAACTATACTTATTATACTTGATTATTCCGAATTTTGCAATAAGCTATTGACTATTTTTCAATTTGAAGATATACTAATTTACAGGAGGATAAAAGAGTATCCTCCGGCAGATAAATAATAAGAACATAAGAAAGGCGGCGATCTTTATGAAGAAAATGAGTGTTATGCTCAGCTCTATCGAGGACGTAAAGGAGTTTGTGGCTCTCACAAACAGCTACGCGTTTGAAAGCGACCTTGTATCAGGAAGATATGCGGTTGACGCAAAGTCGATCATGGGTATTTTCAGCCTTGATCTTTCAAAGCCGCTTACCTTTGTAGTCCACGATGACAGCGCAAAGGCAGACGAGCTTCTCGACGAAGTGACAAAATTCAGAGCATAAGAAACAACCATAAACACATTCAGGAAAGGAAGTATCATTATGAAAACAGTAAAGGTAAACATCAACACCATTAACGATGTCAAGAACTTTGTCAGCATCGTGTCCCGCTGCGATTACGACGTGGATATCGTGTCCGGCAGATATGCGATCGACGCAAAGTCCATCATGGGTATTTTCAGCCTCGACCTCTCCAAGGAGCTGACACTTAATATTCACTCCGACAACTGCGAGGACTTCCTCGAGGAGATCAAGGGCTACATCGCTGAGTAATTCGCACAACGACCCGAATGGACTGCGCAGCATCTGTGCAGTCCATTTTTTTCGCTAATATTGCAATATTGTATATTTTGCGGGATTTGTCATGCGAAAATTGCAATTTTACAAAAAAATCTCAAAAAAATATTTACAATCAGCAATAATAGTGATATAATTAATATGTATTTTAGGGCAACACCGCACAATTATTGTCGTGCGATTGCGCCGTCAGATTTTCCGTCAGGTTGTACAAATTGAGTGCAGTCGGGCTGGCGCCCGTCAAACGAAATTTGTGCAAGATGGCGGAAAAGATGCAAGCAAGCGTGCGGCAAAAGCGGTAGCTGTTAATTGTGCGGTGTTGCCTATATGTAATTGCATTTCCCCCTGCAAAACTGCCGCCGGAAATACAGGAAAGGATACTATAATGGAAATCAGAATTGAGAAAACCACCTGCCCCAAGGCAAAGCCCACAGACGAAACCAAGCTGGGCTTCGGACATATTTTCACCGATCATATGTTCATCATGGACTATGACGAGGGACAGGGCTGGCACGACGCAAGAATAGTTCCCTACGGCCCGCTGGAGCTTATGCCCTCCGCAATGGTTCTGCATTACGGTCAGGAGATATTCGAGGGCTTAAAGGCTTACCGCACCGCCGACGGCTCTATCCAGTTCTTCCGTCCTGAGGAGAACTTCAAGAGAATGAACATCTCCGCAGAGCGTCTGGTTATCCCGAAAATTGACGAAAAAGACGCGCTTCAGGCTCTGCACACTCTGGTAGAGGTAGATAAGGACTGGGTTCCCCACATTGATGGCGCATCTCTCTATATCCGTCCGTTCATTTTCGCAACTGATCCGTTCCTCGGAGTACGTCCCGGCGAGCATTACTACTTCATCATTATCATGAGCCCCTCCGGAGCATATTACAGCACCGGAATCAACCCCGTAAACATCTATGTTGAAACCAATTATGTCCGCGCGGTAAGAGGCGGCATGGGCTTCACCAAGACCGGCGGCAACTACGCAGCTTCCCTCGCAGGTCAGGACGAAGCGCACAAGCAGAACTACTCTCAGGTTCTCTGGCTTGACGGCGTAGAGCGCAAGTACATAGAAGAAGTCGGCGCAATGAACATCATGTTCGTTATCGACGGCGAGGTTGTAACTCCCTCTCTTCAGGGCAGCATTCTCTCCGGTATCACCAGAAAATCCGCACTGGAGCTTTGCAGAAAGTGGGGCATGAAGGTTTCCGAGCGCCGTATTACCATTCAGGAGGTCGCAGACGCTTACGATGCCGGCAAGCTTGACGAGGTATTCGGCACCGGTACCGCTGCGGTAGTTTCTCCGGTAGGCCACCTCAAGTGGGGCGACAAGGTAATGGAGATCGGCGGCGGCAAGATCGGCCCGATCACCCAGAAGCTCTATGACACCATGACCGGTATGCAGTACGGCAGACTTCCGGACGACATGGGCTGGATCGAGAAGCTGTAATCTCAACACAATAAGAATATTTCTGCGCCGATATAACTGATTGTATATTGGCGCAGTTTTTTATTTAATGACCGAAAGGTAATTATCATTAAAAAAATACTTATAGTATTATTAGCTGTACTTACCCTGACCCTCACCGCCTGCTCCTCAGAGCTTTCCCCGCAGGAATACACTAATAAACTCTCGGCTATTGGTGAAAAATACACCGACCAAACGCTGAACGCGTCCCTTCTGCTCTATAATGCAATTTTGGGAGATACCCCGCCGGATTACAGCGCCGTCCCCGGAATAGCCGACAAAATGGAGAGCTGCCTGTCCGAAGCGGAAAAGCTGACCCCGCCCGCGAAGTACCGCGACCAGCACAACGAAATGTGCGCCTATATCCAGCAGGAGCGCAGCTTTATCGCCGCATTCCGCCGCATAGAAACCGAGGGTTATTTAGAGTAAACGGATATGCTGACCGGCATTTCAACGAAAAATGCTGTGATATTCTAGCCCAGATTCAGAGCGACGGCATGACTATTCCCTCCGAAATGATAAAAGCTCTTATCGGCACTCCATAATTTTTTATCGCCGTTCCCCCGTGAACGGCGATTCAGCTTGTCGAAAAACCTAGTTTTGCCCGCGAAGCGGGCTTTTGAAATCCGTTTTTTGCCCCAGCTCTGCCGGGGCAAAAAACACTTCTATCCGCACAAGTGTGCGGTTTGGCGGCAATGCCGCCAAACCGTGCGCGCCGGGCGGATGTTCGGCGGAAAAGTCCCAACGGGACTTTTTCGACGGTCTGTATCGCCGTTCCCCCATGAACGGCGATTTTTTATACAATTTCCGAAAAATATATTGATTTTCCATAGGATTTTTGTTATAATTGTAGAGAACAATGAAAACGTTTTACCTTGCCCAGCGAGGTAATTCCACGGAATACATACACGAAAGGAACGAAACCTATGTTAGCAAAAATCGGAATCAGACCGGTGATCGACGGCAGACAGTTCGGAATCCGCGAAAGCCTTGAAGTGCAGACCATGAACATGGCAAAGGCTGCGGCGGAGCTTATCACCTCAAAGGTGCGCCATGCCAGCGGCGAACCGCTTGAATGCGTAATCGCAGACACCACGATCGGCGGTATCGCGGAGAGCGCAGCCTGCGCCGACAAATTCTCCCGCGAGAACGTCGTAGCAACTCTGACAGTAACCCCCTGCTGGTGCTATGTAACTCAGGTAATCGACGAAAACCCGAATACCATTAAGGCGGTATGGGGCTTTAACGGAACAGAGCGCCCCGGCGCGGTGTTCCTTGCGGCGGCGAACTCAGCATACGCGCAGATAGGAATGCCCTGCTTCTCTATCTATGGTCATGACGTAAAGGACGCGGACGATAAGACGATCCCCGCAGACGTCGAGGAAAAGATCCTCCGATTCGCCCGCTGCGCAGCCGCAGTCGGCGACATGAAGAACAAGAGTTATGTAAACATCGGCTCGCAGGCTATGGGTATTGCCGGAGCCTACTGCAACGAGGACTTCTTCCGGGATTACCTCGGAATTCACCCGGAGTGGGTGGACATGACGGAAATTATCCGCCGTGAAAAGCTGGGTATCTACGACGAGGCAGAGTACAAAAAGGCACTCGCATGGATAAAGGAAAAATGCCCGGAGGGAGTTGACATCAACCCCACCCCCGGCATGACCTATATGCGCCCTGTCCTTTCCGCAAAGGAAAAGGAGGAAAACTGGGAGTTCATCGCGAAAATGACCTGCATTATCCGGGATATCCTCAAGGGCAACCCCAAGCTTGCGGAAATGGGCTGGCTTGAAGAAGCAAAGGGCAGAAACGCCGTGCTGGGCGGCTTCCAGGGTCAGAGAATGTGGACAGACTTCATGCCCAACGCAGACTTCACCGAAGCAATCCTCAACACCACCTTTGACTGGAACGGCGCAAGAGAACCTATCCCCTTTGCGACAGAAAACGACACCCTCAACGGCACGACCCTGATGTTCCTGCACCTGCTCACCGGCAGAGCCGCAGTTTTCGCGGACGTAAGGACATACTGGTCTCCGGAGTCGGTAAAGCGCGTTACCGGCTGGACTCCTGACGGAAAGGCAGCGAACGGCTTTATCCACCTGATAAATTCCGGCGCAGCGGCGCTTGACGGAACCGGAGCTGTCAAGGACGAAAACGGCGAGAGTGTAATGAAACCGTGGTGGGATATGACGGAAAATGACATCGACGCCTGCTTAAAGGCTACCACATGGCCCTGCGCTAACCTCGGCTATTTCCGTGGCGGCGGATTTTCCTCCAGCTACTCCACACAGGGAGTAATGCCCTGCACCTTTGCAAGGGTGAACTATGTGAAGCACCTCGGCCCGACGATCCAGATAATCGAGGGCTACACCGTGGAGCTTCCTGAGGAGGTAAACAAAACCCTGCTCGGCAGAACCGACCCGACATGGCCCTCCACATGGTTCGCGCCTATCACCGTTCCCGGCAAGGAAGCAGTATCGGACGTTTACAACGTCATGGCAAACTGGGGTGCAAATCACGGCTGCTTTGTTTACGGTCATATCGGAGAGGATCTGGTAACTCTCGCAAGTATGCTGAGAATTCCGGTTTCACTGCATAACCTGTCCGACGACCGCCTGTTCAGACCGCATTCATGGAGCGCGTTCGGCACCACCGATCTTGAGGGCGCGGATTACAGAGCCTGCGCAGCCTACGGCAGCCTTTACAAATAATCTAGGGAAACCGTCCGGATCAGATCCGGGCGGTTTAGACTGTTGAAAAACCTAGAGCGAAGCGACAAAACCGCGCGAAGCGCGGAAATGATTTTCGCTTCCTTTTGGTACAAAAGGAAGAAAAAAGTAGGTCGCTTCGCTCCCATATGTTCAGCCTTTCCCGTCTAAACGCCGGGAATTTCGCCTGCGGCGAAACCGCACGGAGCGCACTTCTTTTTCCCCTTTGCACCTTCTCTTCTTTGAAAAGAGCGAAGCGATTTTTCAAACGAAACACCGTTTTTTTACAAGCTGTACTCCCGCCTTTCGGCGGGAGCATTTCATTCATATCTCAGCCAGAAAATTCTCCACAAGCTCGTCAATATGTACCTGTGAAGCCTCAAAGCGGTTAAGCGCCTCAACAAACCTTTTGATCGCCGGAAGGCTCGGAGTAATATCCTCCACGCTGCATTCTCCCGACGAAACTCCATATCCCGTGTAGCTCACACCCTCCTCGTTGGTATACTTCTTTTCTGTGATTGTCCACATAGTGCTTCTCCTTTTTCCTAATTTATGGTAATAACGCTGAGTAGATGTATTTGCTTGTTTACAGATAGTATAACACAACCAGTTGTCTGTGTCAATTATTTTTGCGTTAAGATTGCGCTAAATGTTTTTATGCCACAAATAATACTAAAAGTAATATCGAATGCTGTCGTTGGCGTAGTGTATTATGTCATATGCTGTCAGTTTTAAAAAAATAAAAAAAGCATATATAACGATTGACAGAATTTAAATAATATGATAAAATCAATATGATATAGATAAATTATGCGGAATACCGCAGAAAAGGAAGGTTTTTTAGCATGGCATTATTCAGAAACAGTATACGGCTTCTGACAACCGGAATTACATTTCTGGTTCTAGGAATCGTACTTACAGTCATGACCGCCGGCGATCTTATTGACAACGCAAAGACGCCGAAGAATTACGCTGATCTCCAGAAAGAGGATTACAAGGTCGGAATGATGGTGGAAGGCGATCTGCTGGACAACTACGGCTGGTATGAAAACATAACCCGCGAAAGCGACAGCGGCACTAAGAAGGTCGTAGGATATTATTATCTTATCGACGCCGGCGACGAGGGCTTAATGGGACTTTACACCCCTATCGACGACCTCATCAAGGAGCTTGACAAGCAGGAAGAAGAAGGCAGCGACTACTGGAACGGCTATACAGACAAAGAGCCGAGAACAGTTCATTTCAAGGGCAAGGTCTGCAAAATGGACAGCGAGGACGTCAAGATCTACCGCGAGTACCTCAGCGACATGGGTATGACATCTTCGGATATTGATGAATACTGCCTTGAGCTGTACATAAAGGTTACTGATACCTCTACTCACCCGATATTGCTGGGCGCAGGCATACTGCTGTCAGTTCTCGGACTTCTGTTCGGCTTCCTGTTCGTAAGAAACAAGATGATGGGCAGATAAAAAAATGGATCATCAGCCCCGGTTTACCGGGGCTTTTTTGTATTGTTTAAACAAATAAACGTTGAAAACTTTGTCCATATTTCACGCTTGACGGAATATGTCTTTGTATGCTAAACTAAATATGGTGAACTGCGCACATAACAAAAAAGCAGAACAATTACACATTGGACGGGGAGGACACCCATGACAAAAAACAATTCCAATGCAGACAAACGCACCGTCGTTGTTTTATCGCAGGACGGTGAGCAGGCAGGTCTTACCTATCCCAGACGGGCGGCAGGACTTGTCAAAAAAGGTCGGGCACGTTTCGTGAACGACAATACCATTCGTCTTAACAGCGTGTCCGACGCATCAAATACGGAGGACATCAAGATGGATAACAATATAAACAACACCCTTAACGAAACCAAAGCTCCCGTGCAGGAAACCCCTGTACAGCAAAGCATACCCGAACAGCCGATAAACAGGCTGTTATTCAACGCCAGAGAGTGGAGCTTCAACAAGGACTGCCAGAAGAATGTCGGCAGCCGCAGCTTTATGCAGGGTCCCGATGGAATTATCAGCGAAGCCTTCACTATCGGCGACTGGGGCTATAACTGGACGGAGATAGTCACAAAATCCCTCATTCTCCCGAAGCACACGCTCCACACCTTTACATTCTGGCTTAATGGCGGCGAAAACGACAACAACAACGAGGTCTGCCGGTTAGAGATAATCTTCAACAATGACTACGAAAACCGCTACACCTATAATCTCAACCGAAACTTCATAAAGCCGCTGAAAAAATGCCGCGGCTGGGAGCTGTACGAGATACCGTTCATAACTGCGGACAACGAGTACACCCAGCTAAGATTTGTGGCACAGCGCGCCTATATGACGGTTCTTAACGCAAAACCGGCTTCCGAATACGCAGACCTGCCGGAAATCCTTGACGAGTTCGAGGGCGAGCGCCCCCAGCGGCACAACATAGTGTTCGACGACGGCTTCCCCATGAACACATGGTACTCCACCAAAGCGCTCCGTGAAAGAAAAATCAAAAGGCAGTTATCCGGACAGGATTGGGAGAATAAAATACTATCCAATCCAACCCCCCCGCCTGTACCAGCACCCCCGACTTTCTCAAGTTCCGGGAACAGTGTTCTGCCTGAGCTTGAAGCCCTGCAAGGCTCAGTCACAAGTATATTTACGGATATGCTTAACGAGCTGCAAAACGGTGGTATGCATCAGGAAATCATTAATCAAGTTCAGCAGATTGTTGAAGAAGCGATAAACGGAGTAGACAGCGGAGACGTTGACATTGACGCAGACGATATCGCCGACTCAATAATGGAGCAGTTCGGCGACAGATTATCCGACCTGACTGACGAAATAACCAACAAGCTGGAAGACATCTCCGGTCAGCTTGAGAACGCCGTTGACGACCTCAACGACCGCCTTGACGAGTTGAACGACAACTAAGGGTAAAAATCCATCATAAAATACGACCTGCCCTCCGTGGAAACGCGGAGGGTAATTTTATTTGTTTTTCTGGAATAATTCCGCAATAATACCGCACAATATTTCTGTTTTGAAAAATCATGAAAACCCCGAAAGGAATGAAGCCATTGAAACGATTTATTGCCCTAGCGGTAGTCTGCGCCGTGCTCACCGCAGGAATATCCGCCCTCCCCTCGGCGGTGGAAGCCAGCGTCCCCGCCGCCGAAACAGTCACCCCCAAGGAAGTCCTCTATAACGAATACGTCCTCGGAAGCGGCTCTCTCTGCTACATCGGACAGTCGGACGTAACCTCCGCCCTGCCGCTTGTCATAAAGGATTTCACCGTTGACGAGGGTGACGAGGTATCTGTCGGCGATGTAATAGCAAGAGTTGACCGCTCCGCCAGCGAAGCTTTTATCGGCAGCCTCGGCAAGGTATCTCAGCTTGCCGCCGCCACCGCAAGCCTGTCCACCGCAATGTCCCTTATCCCTGATGAGATCACCGCCGACCGCTCCGGCAGAGTGATCTCCACCGCAGGCAACGGAGCGGCGGTGGAGTCCGGCTCCAGCATTGCTTCCATCGCCGGAACTGACACACTTGTTGTCAACGCGGCGGTGAGCGAGCTTGACATATCCCGGATAGAGCTGGGTCAGACCGTGCGTTTCACCTGCTCCGCCTATCCCGACGATGAATTCACAGGAACAGTCGCCCGCATCTCCGCAGCCGCCCGCAGTCAGTACAGCGGAGCAGTCCTCGAAACAGTAGTTGACGTGCTGATAGCTCCGGACGACCCCGACCCCCGCCTGAAATCCGGACTTACCGCAGATGTGCGCTTTGACATCTCCGACCCGCGAAAGATATGCGTACTTCCCTATGAAGCAATAGGTCAGGACGACGAGGGCGAATATATCTATGTTTTCGAAAACGGAACCGCCGCCCGGCGCAAGATTTTCACCGGGGCTGAGTTTTCCAACGGCACGGAAATAGTAAAAGGAGCCGCAGCCGGGGACAGGGTGATATTAAACCCGGAAAAAATATCCCTCAGCCGTTTTGTGAGGATAGAAGAATGAACATCGCCGCAACAATTATCAACATTTTCCGCAGCAAGACCCGCTCCCTGCTGACTATGGCAGGAATTGCGGTGGGTGTATTCTCGGTAGTGCTGGTTTCCACAGTAGGAACTGTCGGCACTGAACAGGTAAGCGACACCCTTGTCACAATGGGAGTAGACACCCTGCTTGTACAGGCTGCGGATAACAGCGTTTCCGTGAAACTCACCGACGAGGACGTGGAAACCGTCCGCAGGGTGGACGGAGTGAATGATGTCATGCCGCTCATGGCTTCTGTAACTGAAGCGAAAATGATAGGCAGGCGGCTTGACTGCTATGTCTGGGGAGTGGACAAATCCGCAGACCGTCTTATTTCCCTTGAAGCAAAGCACGGCAGGCTGATAAACAACAGCGATTCCGCCGCCGGGCTGAAGGTGTGCGTTATTGACGAGCAGTTTGCCCTGAAATCCTACGGCAGGAGCAATATTGTCGGTAAAAAGCTGTCCATGTTCCTCGGCGGCAGATATCATGAGTTTGAAATAATCGGTGTGGCAAAGTCCGGGCTTTCCAGCTTGCAGGGAATGCTTTCAAACATAATGCCCGGCTTTATGTATATCCCGATAGAAACCATGCAGCAGCTCTGCGGACGTACTACCTACGACAAGCTCGCGGTAAAGCTGGACGACATGAACACCGACATTCCGGTAGTGGAAGCGGTAAAAACCGCCCTCAACCAGACAAACGGCACCACTGACGCATATATTGTCAATAACCTGCTCTCCCAGAAAGGACAGCTTGAGGACATTCTCGGCATTGTCACCACCGCGCTGTCGCTGGTTGCAGGTATATCCCTCGCGGTATCCGGAATATCCGTCATGACAACCATGCTGATGAGCGTAAGCGAAAGAACCCGGGAAATAGGCATAAAAAAGTCGATAGGCGCGACCAGCGGCGATATCTGCCGGGAATTTCTATGCGAAAGCGTGCTTCTTACCATGCTTGGAAGTATCGCCGGAATAACCGCCGGTCTGCTGCTGTCATGGATAGGCTGTATTATACTCTCTGTTCCATTCAGCGTTAATGCAATATTCATTGCGGCGGCAGCGCTTGCCTCCGGAATAGTCGGCGCAGTATTCGGAGCATATCCGGCGCTCAAGGCAGCCCGGCTTGATCCGGTAGAAGCGCTGAGAATGTAACCTCATCGTAAATTATCGTATAAGATCAGTTATGTTTTCCCATCTTGTCGAAAAACTCAGTTTTGCCCGCGAAGCGGGCTTTTGAAATCCGTTTTTTGCCCCAGCTCTGCCGGGGCAAAAAACACTTCTATCCCAGCAAGTGTACTGGCAACGGCTTACGCCTTATGCCTTACGCGCGCAGGGCGGATGTTTCGGCGCAGCAGGATGCTGCAAAGCCGAAACCCAAAGTCCGGCATGGATGCCGGACATAAATGTTTCGGCGGGGATAAGTCCCAATGGGACTTTTTCGAAGATCTGAGAAAAGGCAGAGCCGAAGCCCTGCCTTTTCCTTTATATTGGGGGGAGAATGGTTGTCTGGTTAAAAAACACACTTGGTTACTTTGCCTTTATCTTATACAGAGTCGGAGAAGAGGAATAAAGCCGCTTTCCGTTGATAAGAACATAAGACTTCACATAGTAGTAATAATAATTCCCCTTGACCGCTGTCTTATCAACAATTCTGAGATCCTCCGGATCGTCAGAGGTCACCTTTCCGATGAATTTTGATGTTCCCTTAGGGGTATTCCTGCGGTAAACAACATATCCATCTGCATTATCCGACTCGCTCCATTCAAGGACAACTCCCTCGCTGGTAGCTTTTCTGTACGTTACCTTGACCTTATCCGGACGGACATATATAGTAACCGTTCTGGTCTTTGCCGTATTAGTCTTAGCTGTCACGGTAATAGTTGCCATACCGGGAGCTACTGCGGTAACAGTGCCGTTGTCGTCAACATACGCCACATTCTCGTCTGATGAGCTGAAAAGCAGTGTCTTGTCATCTGCCGCCGCCGGGAATACCTTTGAGGTGAATGTGAATGTACCGTTGACATTGAGTGTCTTAGACTTCGAGGGATAAACCGAGAAACTGGAAACCGGAGTTGCCACCGTCACATTGCATTTCGCAGTAAGACCGTTGCTGGTCTTTGCCGTGATAACGGCAGTACCATTTTTGATCGCTTTTACAAGTCCGGAATCATTCACCGTAGCAACGCTTTCATTAGAGCTGCTCCAAACCACCGTCTTGTTGAAAACATTATCCGGAGCAATCGTCGCAGTAAGCCTTGCGACGCCCTTAGGCTTTAATGAAAGCTCCGTCTTGTCAAGAGTAATGCTCTCCGGCTGAGCGACCGGCCTGCAAAGACCGTTGGAAATAACGGTTTCCGGCTCAGACTTAACCCCTCCTGAGCCGTTGCCGACCTGACCGTATGTATTATCACCCCAACAATAAAGCCTGTTTTCATCAGTTATACACCCGGCGAAATTACCGCCAAGACTGATATATACTGCATTATCTAATATATCTTTCTTAAATTCGCTGCTGCTCTTTGTCGTACCATCTCCAAGCTGACCCTGTAAATTGTTTCCGCTCAGCGAAACGCTGTCCATCGCATTGATGACCGCAGAGAAATCGCTGCTCGAAGCAACAATGCTTCCTGCATAGCCGACCTTTGTCGGCTCTCTCAATCTTGAGATATCCGAACCAAGCTGACCGTTGTAATTATCGCCCCACGCATAGATATCTCCGTCAGATGTCACCGCTATTGTGTGATCTCCCGCCGCGTCAATATCCGTAAACCTCAGCGGATTATTCTTTCTGTCCTTGATCTCCAGCAGAACAGCAGACTCAACAGTTCTGGAATCAGTAGTTATACCAAGCTGTTTAAGACTATTGCCGCCCCAGCCGTAAAGCTCTCCGCCAATGAGCGCAAGGCAGTGATTGTTTCCAGCCGCGATATCGCTGACCCCGCCCGGGCAATCCAGAGTCTCCGGATATTTCACAGTCCTTCCGCAGCTAGTAAGCCTTCCGGCGTAATTAGTACCCCAGCCATATACAGTACCGCTGATAAGCGCAATCGCAAAATTATCTCTCAGTACGATCTTGTCGATTTTACTAAATGACAGCTCCTCGTTATACTCCGGCTTATTAACAGTGCTGCTTCTTGTGCTCATTCCCAGCAGATAACCGCTGTTGTCGCCGAATACATAAACGCTGTTGTCGTCAGTCTGAACGATAGTTACCTTATTTCCGCACCATACGTTTACCGCATTGTCATAAAGTCTCACTCTTGTCGGAATGGTTCTGTATGTATAGTCGCCAAGACCAAGCTGACCCTTGTCGTTGCAGCCCCATGTGTAAAGCACACCGTCCTCATTGATCGCCGCCGCATGGTCTGTTCCCGCGGAATAAGCAATGACATTCTTTAACGTCAGCACCGGCTTCGGTACGATAGAATTCTTCTCTGTGAAAAGCTCACCGTATACGCCGGAGCCTGCGCTTGAAATACTGCCGCTGCTTTTCAGCAGAAGAGAATGATGCTCGCCCAGCGCGATCGAAACCGCCCCGCTTGTTATCCTCTCCGGATTGCTCGTATTGTCACGGTTTTCGTTGTGGAGCTGACCGCTTTCATTCGCGCCCCATGTATAAAGAACGCCGTCAGAAGTCACTGCGCCGGAGGAATTTCCACCGGCAAATACCGCCTTCGCACGCTTTACATTAACCGTCTGAAAAGAACTGATTGCAGAACCGCTGTCTGATCCAATCTGCCCGCAGTTGTTATGCCCAGAAGCTTTCACAGTGCCGTCCGACATAAGCAGAACAGAGTGATCGTTACCCGCCTCTGCCTCAGCCACGCCGCCGGAAACAACCTTTACAAGCGCCGCCTGATCCTTGTAATTTCCTGTGCCAAGCTGACCGTTTTCATTGCTTCCGCAGGCATAGACCTCACCGGCGGCGGTAACGATAATGGTAAATCCGTCGCCAGCCGCGATGTCCGCAGCATTAGCAGAAATCTTTGTTTCAGAGTTTATCTTGCTGTTTGCAGTGAAACCCAGTTCTCCGTATTCATTGCTGCCCCAGCCGACTACCGAACCGTCCTGAAGCAGAGCCACCGTATGGGTATCACCCGCGCAGACCTCTTCGACATTTTCCCTAATCTTCTGCGGCTTATATATGTATGTACTTGAAGAATTCGGACTTACCTGTCCTCTCGAATTGTCACCCCAGCCGTAAAGAGTTCCGTTTTCGTCTATTGCGAAGCTCACATCATCATTTGCTTCCACAAAAACCGCCTTGTCCATTACCTTAGTTCCGTTGGATCTGTCGGTATCATTTCCAATACCAAGCTGTCCCTTGGTGTTATCCCCGGCAGCCCAGAGCGACATATCGCTTTTGATAACAAGGCTGTGATTTTCACCGACAGCGATCGTGTCCACGCTGACCTCAGTCCCCGCCGCCGAAGCGCTCAGCGGAATCATTGCCGCGATCTGAGCCGCGCACAGACAAGCCGCGACTATCCTAGCTTTCCTTCTCATACAAACTCCCTCCATATCCGGAGCTGAACAGCTCCAAATTTTTACGCGGTAATACCCCTCCGCGTTATATTGTCTTTCACTATATAAAACAGCGCTGACAGCCAAAAAGTTGCATCATTTCAAGAAAAATCTGTATTTTTAATAAAAAAATTTCCGGGAATTCTGCGTTATATGATAACCGTTCGCTACTCGCGATACCCTACATATATTTTAACGCAAAATCTCCGGAAATGTTGCAAAAATTTCTTAATATTATATTAACTTTTTCAGATCTACTCAGAAATCTATCTCCTCGCCGCCGCCAATATACATCAGCTTGTCGCCTAGAATTTCGTCCATGATATCGAAGCCCTTGAAGCCAGTGCAGTGGCAGGCATAGATTTTGTCCGCATTGCTGAGCTTCAGCGCCCGCGCCTGAGCCGCAATATATTCCGCTGAGCAGCCCAGCGTCTTAGGATTTGACCCCATGAAATGAAATCCCCCGACGATCGCCAGCACCGGAATTCCGTGCCAGCACTGCTTCACCGTTTCCAGCATATTCTGAACGCCGCAGTGAAAGCACCCGCCGATAATGACAAGCCCGTCCGCCTTGCGCTTTTTCGGGAATATCACCGCAAAGCACTCATCGGAACAGTCATAAGGTATCTGCTTTTTCCCCTCCAGCGAGAAATAAGCCCTGTCCGGGTTGAGATTTTTCTCTTCAAACACCTCGCAGGAAGCAAGATAGAACCCCTCCGCCACCTCTGAGAAGCTGTTGAACAGCGTCAGATTATCGGCATACTTGCGGAAAAAAGTCCTTGAAGCCCCCGCCGGCTCCTTGAAAAGCCCGTTTTTTCTGAAACGCTCCGTCTGCGCCCCGGCTCTCAGATATATCTCCGCGTCCGGGTTTTGCCGCATAAAGCTGTCAATGCCGCCGATGTGCGCGGAATGATTGTGAGTAATAATAATGCTGTCCAGCCTGTCCGCCGGCTGTTTCATACGCCGGGCATTCTCTGCCGCCTTTCCGGTAAGCCCGGTGTCAATGACATAGTTTTTCCCGCCGAATTCCACAAAGAACGAAACTCCGTTCTCCGAATAAAGCTTTTCGTCAACGGCGGTGTTATCTATCAGACAAATCAGCTTCAAGAAGCTTATTCCCCCTTAACATGGCGCTTTATCGCCTCAAAGCTCTCCGCGCTCAGGCAGTGCTCGATACGGCAGGCGTCCCGCGCCGCGATCTCCTCCGGCACACCCATAGACGTAAGCCACCCGGTAAACAGCAGATGCCGCTCATACACCTTTTCAGCGATTTCCCTGCCCTTATCCGTCAGCGTGATATAGCCGTTCTTGTCCACAAGGATACAGTCCTGCTCCCGGAGATTTTTCATCGCAACGCTGACGCTCGGCTTTGAGAATTCCATCTCTGTGGCGATATCCACCGAGCGGACTTCTCCATTGCGGTTCTGTAAAATAAGTATAGTTTCGAGATAATCCTCACCGGATTCCAGAATTCTCCCTTTCATAGCCTTACCTTTCACGAAAATAGTCAGTGTTTTTAATAATATAATACCATAAAATACAAATTACGTCAAGTTATTTACCGCATTTAACTCATACTGAGTATCCGGGCGATAACGCTCCCCTCATACACGATAGGATATTCCCTCATTGAGAATATAAGTCCGTCCGCCGGAGCAGTTACCTCTTCCTCCACAGTACCGGTGATAGGGGTAACTATCTCACCTATAACAGTCCCCTTCTGCACCCACATATTATGTTCCACCGAGGGAATGAAAATGCCGCTCTGCGTCGAGTGAATAACATTCACCGCGCCGTCAGTGCTTACCATCGGGTGGGAAACCGTTTCCTCCGGCCCCGTCCATATGCCAAGCTCCGACATCAGGTTGAAAATACCCGTGAGAAGCTGCTTGCAGTAAGCCTTTGTTATCCTCTGCCCCACGCCCATTTCTATCACCAGCGTAGGAACTCCGCATTCCCTCAGCGCGCTCGCAAGGGAGCCCTCCCCCACCGCGTTTGAGTCATGCACCCACACAAAGTCGGTGTTGAGCATTTTCGCGTATCTGAGCAGACGGCTGCTGTCGGTGCTGGGGATCCTCACCTGCGGAATTTCCCTGATAAAAATATTGCTCGCATGGATATCCACGCAGATATCCGCGCCCTTTATATCAGCCACCAGCTTCGCCGCAACGTTTTCCGCGATCGCCCCGGTATCGCTTCCGGGAAACACCCTGTTCATATCCAGCCCGGACATAGGCACGGCGCGGCTGACCGCCTCCATTCCGAGGGGATTTATAGACGGGTAGATGTCCACCGTTCCCTTTAAATAAGCCATGTTCGCGGTTATCGTCCTCACCAGCTCATAGCAGACATACTGCCCCTCAAGCTCGTCACCGTGTATTCCGGTAACTATGGCTATCCTCTTTCCGCCCTCGCAGCCAACGCCTTTTAAGCTGTTCTTTTTGATAGTCAGCTCCTCGTCCGCCGGAAGCCTAACCGACACCAGATTTTCGATCATATTCTTACCCCCATATTATTCAACTGATTTCAGCGACTCCACCATGCTGATCTTTTTGAGATCCCTGCGCATGATAAGGTTCACTATCAGCGAAAATGCCACCGTAGCCGCAAACGACCACACAAACGAAAGCGGGTGAATGCTCCGTCCGAACATTACCTCGTCAATTTCCGCCGTCTGAATTACGAACTGACACAAAGCCACACCAAGTCCCAGCCCGACAGCCGCGCCCATTACTGAAAGTATAATATTCTCCCGGAACACATAGCTTGCCACCTCGTTATCGTAGAATCCAAGTACCTTTAGCGTTGCAATCTCTCGTATACGCTCAGTAATATTAACGTTTGTGAGATTATACAGCACCACGAAAGCCAGCGCCCCCGCCGAGGCGATAAGCACGATTACCACCAGATCCATTATCTTCATCATATCGCTGAATGTGCTTGAAGCGCCGGAATTAAGCGAAACGCTGAGAACCCCGTCAACACCGAGCATTCTCTCGGTGAATGCGTCCTGCGCCGCCTTATCGCTGCTTATTCCATTCTTGAAGTACACCACATTGTATTCCGGCTGCGCTTCGAATAACTCCGAGTATTTTTCACCCGAAATATACATATAGTGACTGGTATAATGTTCTGTTATCGCCCCGATAGTGACATCTTTGATATTGTTGTCACTGATTTTCAGGGAAACCCTGTCCCCTTGCTTAACTCCAAGCAGCTTAGTGAGCTTCTCAGTTACAATGATACCGTCCTGCGCCGTTTCAAAGCTGATTTTCTCGCCGCTTGTGCGGTTATGGAAGTCTATCATGTCCTCAAATATCCCGGTGTCCTCTATCGCTGTAACGTAGCACTGCGCATTGCCCTCCTCAGAGGTAATGCTATACTGCTTTATCAAAGCCCTTGTGTATTCCGTTTCCGGGTTGTAGTCCAGCAGCTCATCATACACCGCCTGAAGCTCCTCCGGGTTCATATCGCTGTCAACTGCAATATACCCGCTGTATTGATTGATGTTATTATACTGTAAGTCAACAATATCCCCGATAGAATCCTTAAGTCCAAAGCCGGTCAGAGAAAGCGCGGTGCAGCCCGCAATGCCAATAACCGTCATGAACATTCTGCGCTTGTACCGGAACAGATTACGTCCGGAAACCTTGCCAAAGAACGACAGTCTGTTCCAGATAAACCCTATCCTCTCCAGAAGCACACGTTTTCCCGCCTTAGGAGCCTTCGGCCGCATAAGCTCCGCCGGGGTTTCCGCCAGAGCCTTTCTGACGCACAGGAACACAGTCAGCGCAATAGCCGCCACCATGCTTCCCGCCGAAATAATAATGTTTGCCGGATTTAACTCAAAGTAATAATTTGTAACAATATACATCATGCCATAAGCAAACATGATGATAAACGGGAACAAATACATTCCGATAAACGCGCCAATAATACTTCCCGCCGCCGCGGCAAGAACCGCATACGCGATATAATTCCGCATTATAGTCCGGTTAGGATAACCGAGGGATTTCAGTGTACCGATTTGCATACGCTGCTCCTCGATCATTCTCGACATAGTAGTAAGGCAGACCAGCGCCGCCACCAGCAGGAAGAAAATCGGGAATATCATGGAAATCTTGTCTATTCTCTCGGAGTTGCTCTCGTATTCCGCGTAACCGGGGTTGTCCTCTCTCGTGAATACATACCACTTTGCTTCCCCGGCGTCCGCTATCTCCTTCTTTCCGTCGGCGATCTTCTTTTCCGCGTCAGCAATCTCGGTGTTGAACGTATTAACTCCGTCCTCATATTCCTTAAGACCGTCTGCGTATTTCTGCTTCGCGCCCTCCAGCTCTGCAAGACCGTCCTCATATTCAGCCTTTCCGTCAAGGAACTCCTGTTCCTTTTCCGCAAGCTCCGCCGCGCCCTCGTCATATTCCTTCTGCGCCTTTGTGAGAGTATTCCGCCCGTCATTGAATTGAATAAGCCCGTTAGAATACTCCGCGTAACCGTCATTGTACCGCTTTACGCCGTCCTGATATTTTGCCCAGTTTTCCTCATACTGCGAAAGCCCCTCGTTATACTGAATAACCCCCTCGTCTATCTGCTTCTGAGCCTCGTCAAGCTGAGCTTCACCCGCGGTGATCTCCTGCTCCTTCTCAGCAATTATCGCGGTATTCTCATCAATCTGCGCCTTAGCGTAGTTAAGCTTCTCCAAAGCCTTGTCAAGCTGAGCCTTACCCGCGTCAAGCTGCGCCTTAGTCTGCTCCAGAACCGCCCTCTGCTGAGCTAATTCCGGATTATCCTTTCCAAGCAGAGCCTCCGCCTGCTCAAGCTGCGCCATGCCAGCCTCATACTGCTGCACTCCGGCTTCATATCCCGCAAGCTGAGTATTATACTCCCCAAGCCCCGCGTCATACTGCGCCTGCGCCTGAGAAAGCTGCTCCTTCCCCTCGTTGATCTGAGTTTTACCGGCTTCAAGCAGCGCCCGGTTTTCGTTGATTTCCCGCTGACCCTCGTCAAGGGCAGTTTTACTGTCATCTAGCTGCTTTTTTCCCTCGTCAAGCTGCTTTTTCGCGTCCATGAGAGTTTGTTTGCTCTCGTCAAGCTGCTTTTCCGCGTCATTTAGCTTCTCCTCGTTTTCGGAAAGCTCCGCCCAGCCCTTGTCCAGTTCCGCCTTTGCATCTGCAAGGGTCTGCTTCGCGTCCTCAAGCTGCTTTTCTCCGTCCTCTATCTCCTGTGCAGCCTCCGCAAGCTCCTTTTCACCGTCCGCGATTTTTACCGCCGCGTCCTCAAGTTCAGCCTTTGCGTCATCAAGCTCCTGCTGACCCTCGTTTTTCGCCTTTTCAAGGTCTTTTTCTCCGTCAGCTATCTTCTGCTGCGCCTCGCCGATAACCTCGTCATACCTGATCTCGCTGCGGGAAATCCCCAGTTCCTCCAGCTTATCCGAAATATCGTCCCTAAGCTGCTCATATTCGTCAGAATAGCTCGCCAGCCCCTTTAATTCCTCCGACTGAATATATATCTCAGTGTATACTTCCTGTGTAAAATTACTCTCGGCAATATATAGAAACGCGCTCAGCGACCCATTTCCGATAGTAGTACTTCCCCGCTGGGTTGAGGATATGTACATCGGCGTATCGAAAATACCTACGATCGTGTATTCCTTGTGCTTCAGCGGAAATTCGTCAGCCTCCGTCGGATCAGACAAAGAAACCTTGTCCCCGACTTTCATGCCGGCTTTCAGCTTGCTGTAATTGATTATGCACTCGTTCTCTGCCTGCGGAAGTCTTCCCTCCAGCAGATCGACCTTGTTCATCTTCTGTTCTTCGTCAAAGGAGTATATCCGTGTGTTATAATCCTTGCCACTATAACTAAGCGTTAAATCAGTATATTTCGACCCATACACTGCCGAAACTCCCTCGACCTGCTCCAGAGCCTGTAAATCCCCCTCAGTCAGCCCAAATGTAGACATAACTCTGAGGTCAAACAGCTCATGCTGATCGTAGTAGTTATCCGCGGTGATCTTCATATCGTTTCCGGTAGCCCTTACTCCGCTGAAAAATCCCACGCCAATGGCGCAGATAGTGAAGATAGACATAAACCTGTTCTTAGTTTTTGCGATCTCCCGGAAAATATTTCTGGTAACAGCTTTCAAATCCGCACCTCCGTCACCATTCTATCTCTTCCACAGGAGTAGGAGAGCTGTTAGTTATGATATCCTCCACCCTGCTGCTTTTTATTTTGATAATTCTGTCCGCCATAGGCGCGATAGCCGTGTTATGTGTAACCAGAATTACAGTCATACCGTCAACCCGGCAGGTATCCTGAAGCAGCTTAAGTATCATTTTACCCGTATTGTAGTCCAGCGCACCGGTCGGCTCGTCGCACAGCAGCAGCTTAGGCTTCTTGCTGAGCGCCCTCGCGATAGAAACTCTCTGCTGCTCGCCGCCGGAAAGCTGCGCCGGGAAGTTCCAAAGCCGTTCTCCCAGCCCCACCTTCTGCAAAATCTCTGCCGCCGGAATATAATCCTTTGTGGTCTGCGCCGCCAGCTCCACGTTCTCCTTTGCAGTCAGATTTGGCATAAGGTTATAGAACTGAAAAATAAATCCCACGTCATATCTGCGGTAGTTAGTGAGCTGCCTGCGGTTCATTCTATCCACTCTTGCGCCGTCAACGCTGATAACACCCTCGTCACAGGTGTCCATTCCTCCGAGCATATTCAGCACCGTAGTCTTTCCCGACCCGCTCGGCCCCACGATTATCGCAAATTCGCCCTTCTGGATATCGAAAGTCATTCCGTCGGCGGCGTTTATCGTGACCTCACCCATATGGTAGCGCTTGTAAACGTCCTTCAATGTAACAAATGCCATATATTCTCCTCAACTTTTCTTCATTATCCGATTTATTATGCAGCCGCAGCAGCTCTATTTTTAAAAGAGCAGGCAGAGAAAGCCGCCGCCAAAGCGCCGGTGTATCCCTGCCTCCTTTTCATTTCATATCAACCACAAATCAGCCGCCGATTTTGGACTTTCCGCCCATATAAGGTCTGAGAACCTCCGGAATATTCACCGAACCGTCAGCGTTTAGATTGTTCTCTAAGAATGCGATAAGCATTCTGGGGGGAGCAACAACAGTGTTGTTCAGCGTATGAGCAAAGTAGTTCTTGCCGTCCTCGCCCTTTACGCGGATTTTCAGTCTGCGCGCCTGCGCGTCGCCGAGGTTAGAGCAGCTTCCTACCTCAAAGTACTTCTTCTGTCTGGGCGACCAAGCCTCAACGTCATAGCTCTTAACCTTGAGGTCTGCGAGGTCACCTGAGCAGCACTCGATCGTTCTAACCGGAATATCCATAGAGCGGAACAGATCAACCGTATTCTGCCACAGCTTGTCGAACCACATAGCGGACTCCTCCGGCTTGCAGACAACGATCATCTCCTGCTTTTCAAACTGGTGTATTCTGTAAACACCGCGCTCCTCAATACCGTGCGCGCCCTTCTCCTTGCGGAAGCAGGGAGAGTAGCTTGTGAGAGTTCTCGGCAGAGTGCTTTCATCAAGGATAGTATCAATGAACTTGCCTATCATAGAGTGCTCACTGGTACCTATAAGATAGAGATCCTCGCCCTCGATCTTGTACATCATAGCGTCCATCTCCGCAAAGCTCATAACGCCGGTAACAACATTAGAACGGATCATGAACGGCGGAATGCAATAGGTGAAGCCCCTGTCAATCATGAAATCTCTCGCATAGGTAAGCACAGCGGAGTGCAGTCTTGCCACATCGCCCATCAGATAATAGAAGCCGTTTCCTGCGACCTTTCTCGCGCTGTCGAGGTCAATGCCGTTCAGCTTCTCCATGATCTCGCTGTGATACGGAATTTCAAAATCCGGAACTACCGGCTCACCGTAACGCTTGATCTCAACATTTTCGCTGTCGTCCTTACCGATAGGAACAGACGGATCTATGATATTCGGAATGGTCATCATGATCTTCTTGACCTTCTCCGCAAGCTCCTCCTCCTGCTTTTCAAGTGCAGCCAGTTCGTCCGAGAATTCCTTGACCGTTGCCTTACCCTTTTCAGCCTCTTCCTTCTGACCCTTAGCCATAAAGCCGCCGATCTCCTTTGAGATGCGGTTTCTGTCTGCCCTGAGGGAATCTCCGCGCTGCTGCGCCTTGCGAAGCTGAGCGTCCAGTTCGATAACCTCGTCAACCAGCGGAAGCTTTTCGTCCTGGAACTTCTTCTTGATGTTCTCCTTTACAGCGTCCGGATTTTCCCTTAAAAACTTAATGTCTATCATTTTCTTTGCCTTTCTTTTTATAAATTTCAGGTTTTGTCCTGTACATAGCTTTATTTTATTGCCATCAGCTGAAGAATACCCTCAAGCTGATCCTTGTCCTCAAAGGATATCTGTAAGGTGTTGGATTTCTTTCCCTCACAGATCTTCACCTTTGTGCCAAGCGCCTCGGTAAGACTGATCTCCACCTCGGTGTAATAAGCCATTCTCGGCTTGACCTCGGTCTTTTCTTCCTCTCTCTTAGCCTCCCGCTTAGCGATAGCCTCAATGCTTCTGACGCTAAGTTCGCCCTCGGAAGCCCTAACCGCGATTTCCGTCATCAGTGCCGGATCCTTGATAGCCTTGAGTGCCTTGCAGTGACCCGCTGAAAGCCGACCGTCCGCCAGAAGATCCCTCACTCCTATCGGCAGTGTCAGCAGACCCAGACTGTTCGCAATAGAGGAACGCGCCTTGCCAAGAGCCTTTGAAAGCTGATCCTGCGTCATTTTGTAGGTATCTATCAGTTCTCTGTACCCCTGAGCCTCTTCAATCGGATTAAGATTTTCTCTCTGCAAGTTCTCTATCAGAGCCACCTGCATTATCTGCTCCTCCGAGAGATCGTCCCGGATAACCACAGGAACCTCGCTCAGCCCCGCAATTTTAGCGGCTCTCCACCGTCTTTCCCCGGCGATTATCTGATAGTTTCCAGTCGCCAGCGGTCTGACCAGCAGCGGCTGTAAAACACCGTTCACCCGAATGGACTCCGCAAGCTGCTCCATAGCCTCCTTGTCGAAAACCTTTCTCGGCTGACCCTTATTCGGCTCTATTTCTGAGATACGCAGGGTTCTCAGGCTCTCCGACTCCTCCATACTGTTGTCGTCAAAAAGACTGCTGAAATCCCCGCCTATTCTTTTATTGCTCATTCTTCTTCTCCATTTCGCGGCACTTCTCCAGCACTTCCTTTGAAAGACGCTTGTACGCGTCCGCGCCCTTTGAATTCTTATCGTAGAATATAATAGGCTCGCCGTGGCTCTGCGCCTCAGTTATTCTCACATTCCGCGGAATTTCCGTCTTGAATATCACGTCCGACGGGAATGTTCTCTTAATATCCCGCATAATCTCGTTGCTTGCAAGCAGTCTCCTGTCCATCATTGTGAACACGATTCCCATTAGCTGCAATTCCTTATTAGCGGAACGCTTGACCTTTTTCACCGTCTGCATAAGCTGCGCCAGACCCTCCAGCGCAAACGGCTCACACACCATCGGCACGATGATTCTGTCGCAGGCAACCAGCGCGTTTATCGCAAGGATACCGAGCGACGGAAGACAGTCAACAATAATTATATCATAGCTATCCCGTAACTGTAATATTATTTTTCTGAGCTGATGATTTCTCTGTTCCACGTCCGCAAGCTGCAATTCCGCCTCGCAAAGCTGATTTGTTGCCGGAATAATATCGACATTCTTGTATCTAGTTTTGATAATAGCTTCCTGAGGTCTTGCCTCTCCCATAATGATATCATATGTAGAGATATCCAGAGTTTTTTTCTTTATTCCAAACCCGGTAGTAGAGTTGCCCTGCGGGTCAAAATCAATCAGCAAAACTTTTTTGCCGAGAGTCCCCAGCCCGGCGGCAATATTTATAGAAGTAGTAGTCTTTCCAACTCCGCCCTTCTGGTTTACAACTCCGATTACAACGCCCACATTTTTTCCCCCTTTTTTCATTCTATTATTACTTTTCTATTATACCATACTATTCTGAAAAAATAAAGCCCTTTTTATAAAAAATGTTCCACATGGAACAATTTTTCGACCTTTCCAGCCGAAATGTTCCATGTGGAACAATTATTCTGTTTAAATCTCCGCAGCCGAGTGTATTTTTATCGTGTATTCATAGCAGTCCCCCACCCGGTTCATCTGGGTTTCGCATTCAATGTTAGCCTCTTTCATGCTCTTGACTATTTTATTTATACTGTTTATGTAAAGTCTCGGCACCGGAAAATGAAATTTTCTTTTAGCCGGTGCAGCCTGCTTAACTTCTTTTTTCTGTTCAATTCCCTGATTAAGAACAGATTCCACAAGCTGCTCCGTTTGCTCAATATTCAGATGATTAATTATGATCTCACCCAGCGCCCGTACCCTGTCTTTCTGGTTATCCAGTCTTATAAGCGCCCTAGCCTGCCTCTCAGTTATATTCCCTCGAACCAGCAGATTTCTCTCCGCGTCGCTGAATTTCAATAACCTCAGCTTATTTGCAATAGTAGATTGAGCCTTTCCAAGTTTCGCCGCAGCCTCCTCCTGAGTCAGCCCATAGTAATTTATCAGCTTCTCAATAGCCATTGCCTCCTCAAAATAACTCAAATCCCGCCGCTGTATATTCTCTATCAGAGCAAGAACCGCCGATTTTTCGTCGTCCGCTTCGATAACAATACACGGAACCTCCTTCAATCCGCAGATTTTAGCCGCCCTGAGCCTGCGTTCACCGCTTACAATCTCGTAATTCACCCCGAATCGCCGCACATTTATCGGCTGAAGAATTCCATTTTCTCTGATACTTTCCGCCAGAGAAGAAAGCTCCTCCTCGCTGAATTCCACCCTCGGCTGAGAGCGATTAGGAACGATAAGCCCTACATCAATTGAAACCACCCTCTGGATTTGCCTTTCCTTGCTTTTAAATATACCGGTCATAATTAATACTTCCTTTCTGGAATAACCCTGTCTTTAAGTTACCTCAATTATACCATGAAAAGGAAATATTATCCACAATAAAAAATCGCATTTCCACCCATTTACCGACATGAAACACCAAAAAAAGCCGCTTCAAAGCGGCTTTTTAGAAATATTAGCTGAGTTTCTAGGATATTTTGTCGGAGTCTGCGATATTTTTTTAATAACAGCAAGCCTTCTTTTATCTCTATTTGGAAGTTCATAGTCCTTTGTGAATTCAATCTCACCGCCCAGCTTTGTAATTGCGCCAACCGCGCCGTCAATATCTTCATTCACCGATTTCAGCGCAATAAACCTGCCGCCAACCCTCACAAACGGAATGCAATATTCCGCCAGCACCGGCATAGCCGCAACCGCCCTCGCCGTCGCGAAATCAAAACATTCCCGCTTCTTTCTGCCAAGTTCCTCACTACGGGCATGGATTATCTCCGCCGAAATGCCAACCTCCGCGCAAACCTTTTCCAGATACACGCACCGTTTATTTAAACTGTCGCAAAGTGTCCCTTTCAAATCCGGACGTACTATCAAAAGTGGCAGAGCCGGAAACCCAGCCCCCGTCCCAACGTCAATAAACGAACTGCCCTGCGGAATATCCACCATAAAAAACGGCAGAACACTGTCTACGAAATGCTTCACAACCACCTCAGTAAACTCAGTTATCGAGGTCAGATTTACATTCTGATTATATTCCACCATAAAATCGCACAGTCTGACGAGCCTTTCAGCCTGATTTTCGTCAATAGTGATCCCAGCCTGTGCAAATTTCTGAACAGTAAAATCAATTCTCTCAGAATTACTCATCATTTTCCCCCTTCCCATTCCGCGCAGCAAGCCAGATCAGCAGCACCGACACGTCCGCCGGATTTACTCCAGAAATACGCCCCGCCTGCCCCACATTCAGCGGTCTAAACTTATTCAGCTTCTCCTGCGCCTCCAGCCGAAGTCCCTTTATAGTCTTGTAGTCCACGTCCGCAGGCAGAGCCTTTTCCTCCAGCTTACGCATTTTATCTATCTGTTCCTGCTGAATTTTGATGTAACCGGAATATTTCAGCTCAATCTCCAGCTTATTCACCAGGGAGTATTTCAGCTTCGGACGCTCCGGGTCAAACTCCTCAAAATCCGAATAATTAAGCTGCGGCCGCTTCAATAGCTCAATTAACCTTACCCCGGCAGTAATTTCAGAAGTTCCCTTCTCCCTCAGCAGCTTATTTACCTTCTCACAGGGGTGAATTGTCACAGATTTTATGCGCTCCAGTTCCTCCGCGCAGATTTCCTGTTCCCGCAGAAACTTCTTAAACCTCTCGTCCGAAACAAGCCCAACCTTGTGGCCAATAGGCAGAAGCCTGTCCGCAGCATTATCCTGCCTGAGAATTAACCGGTATTCGCTCCTTGAAGTCATCATTCTGTAAGGCTCAGAGCAGCCCTTTGTCACAAGATCGTCGATAAGCGTACCGATATAGCTTGAAGCCCTGTCCAGAATAAGCGGCTCTCTGCCGGATATTTTCAGCGCAGCATTAATACCTGCAACAATACCCTGCGCCGCCGCCTCCTCATAACCGCTAGTGCAGTTGAACTGCCCCGCGCCGTACAACCCGGAGATCTTCTTGAATTCCAGTGTAGGCAGCAGTTCCAGCGGGTCGCAGCAGTCATATTCAATAGCATAAGCCGGCCGCATTATCTCCACATTTTCCAGACCCATAATTGTCCGCAGAAATTTTATCTGCACGTCCTCCGGAAGTGATGAGGACATACCCTGCAAATAGTATTCGTCCGTATCCAGACCCATAGGCTCAACAAAAAGCTGATGCCGTTCCTTTTCCCGGAAACGCACGATCTTGTCCTCAATACTCGGACAATACCTCGGTCCAATACCCTCAATTCTTCCGGAATACAGCGGCGACCTGTCCAGATTGTCCAGAATTACCTTATGAGTATTCTCGTTCGTATAAGTAACATAGCAGTCCGCCTGATTATACAGTTCCCGCTCATTATCGAATGCAAACGGCATGATCTGCTCGTCCCCAGTCTGCTTTTCCATAACCGAGAAATCAATTGACCGCTTATGCACTCTCGCCGGAGTTCCGGTCTTGAACCTTCTCATAGAAATCCCAAGTTCTCTCAGACACCCGGTCAGTTCTGTCGAGGGCATAACATTGTCCGGCCCGCTGCTGTAATTCAGCTCACCTATGTGTATTTTTCCATTCAGATAAGTACCCGTAGTAATGATTGCCGCCTTAACCGGGTGAACCGCCCCCAGCTTAGTCCGCACCGCAGTAATTTTCCCGTCAACAACATCAACCCCGGTGACTTCCGCCTGCTTTATATACAAATTCGGCGTATTCTCCAGCGTCTGCTTCATATAGGTATGATATTTAACCCGATCGCTCTGCACTCTGAGGCTATGCACCGCCGGTCCCTTGCCACGGTTGAGAATTCGCGATTGAATAAACGTAGCGTCTGCCGCCCGTCCCATTTCCCCGCCGAGGGAATCAATCTCGCACACTATCTGTCCCTTAGCCGACCCGCCGATGCAGGGATTACACGGCATATTTGCAATACAATCCAGCGACAAAGTAAACACCGCAGTTTTCATTCCAAGCCTTGCCGCAGCCAGAGCCGCCTCGCAGCCTGCGTGACCCGCGCCGATAACAGCCACATCATATTCCTCAAGAGTATATGCGCTGCTCATTTTTCATCTTCCTTTCAATATACATTCGACACAAAACGAAATAATGTTCCATGTGGAACAATTCCTATTCTCAAAAATTCGCCCGAATGATTATTCGGGCGAACCTTATTCTATTATTGAGAATTACTCCTCATCTTCAGCAGAATTATCCTCTGCCTCTCCGGAATTATCCTCATCATCAGGAGCCTCATCAGGCTCAACCACCTCAGCCGCCTCAGCCGACAGAGAAGCCTGGATTTCCTCATCGGAAACCTTCTCAATCTCCTCGGTGCTTTCCGAATCATCATGCGCCGTTCTCGTGAAGGAAGCAACCCTGCTGTCCTCCGCAAGCCGCATTACACGAACACCGGAAGCCGGCCTGCCCATAATTCTCATATCGTTAGCCCTGAACCGGATAATTACGCCGTCAGTGCTGATAAGAATAACATCATCGTCCGGGCCAAGAGTGCGGATACCGCAGACGTAACCCTTCTCCTCGCTTACCGGGTAGTTTTTCAGACCCAGACCGCCGCGCTTCTGCAAGCGATAGCTGGAAACTGCGCATCTTCTGCCCATACCCTTATCCGTAACGGTAAGGATAGTTGCGTTGTCGTCGAATATCTTTGTTGCACCGACAACATAGTCACCCTCGCGCAGTCTGATAGCGCGAACGCCCCTTGCCTGCCTGCTGAGCGGACGGCAGTCATTCTCGTCAAAGCAGATAGAATAGCCGTTTCTCGAAGCCGCAAGGATTCTGCAATCACCCTCGGTGAGGAACGCAGACGCAATCTCGTCCCCTTCCGCAAGAGTAACTGCCCTCAGACCCTTCTTGCGTACATTCTTATATTCCGAAAGCTTAGTGCGCTTTACCGTGCCATTCTTTGTCACGCAGATGAAATACTTGTTATCTGCAAAGTCGTGGGTAGTCATCATAGCAGCCACCCGCTCACCCTCGTTGAGCTGGAGTAGATTTACGATATTCATACCTCTCGACTGCTTGCTTCCCTCCGGAATTTCATAGCATTTCAGACGGTACATATTACCCTGATTTGTGATGAACAGAATATTCTCATGGCTGGAGGAGATGAACATATTCTCAACGAAATCCTCGTCCCTCTGCTTCATGCCGGAAACACCCTTGCCACCGCGCTTTTGGATATTATACAGCTCCACAGGCTGACGCTTGATGTAACCTATATTAGTATAGGTAACAACACAGTCCTCCTCCGGAATAAGATCCTCAATATCCACCTCGCCGCTGACCGGCTCGATCTTTGTGCGCCGCGCGTCGTTGTACTTTTTCTTTATAGCAAGCAGTTCGTCGCCGATAACGTGAAGCAGTTTTCCGTGATCCGCAAGAATTTCCCGCAGCTCTGCAATAGTTCCGCGCTTCTCCTGCAATTCGTCTATTACCTTAGACTTCTCCATACCGGTCAGCGCGCCTAATCTCATCTGAACAATAGCGTCCGCCTGAACTTCAGTGAGGGAATAGATTCCCTCCTCAAAGAATCCGGTCTGCGAAACGTCAATATTCTTGAACCGCTCCACCAGACGCTCCTTGCCTTCCTGGATAGTCTTACTTGAACGCAGTATAGCGATAACCTCATCAATGAAGTCGATAGCGATAAGGAAGCCCTCAAGGATATGCGCTCTTTCCAGAGCCTTTTCAAGGTCATACTTAGTCCTGCGGGTAATAACATCAACCTGGAAGTCAAGATAATATTCCAGACACTCTTTCAGAGTAAGTATCTTAGGCTGACCGTTCACCAGAGCCAGCATGATAACGCCGACAGTATCCTGTAACTGAGTAAAGGAATACAGCTTATTGAGTACAACGTTAGCGTTAGCGTCCCGCTTCAGCTCAATAACGATTCTCATTCCGTTTCTGTCTGACTCATCGCGTACAACGCTGATACCCTCGATACGCTTGTCCCGTACAAGGTCGCCAATGCTCATAAGAAGCCGCGCCTTGTTCACCATGTAGGGAATTTCGTCTATAATAATGCGAGTATGGTTGTTTTCCTCAACTATATTAGCCCGACCTCGCAGAATAATCTTTCCGCGTCCGGTGTAGTAAGCCGAGCGAATGCCGCTGTAACCCATAATAATACCGCCAGTCGGGAAATCCGGGCCTTGTATCTGGGTCATAAGCTCCTCAATAGAAACGTCGGGATTATCTATCATCAGCATCAGCGCGTCAATTACCTCGCCGAGATTGTGGGGAGGAATATTGGTAGCCATGCCAACAGCAATACCGTTACTTCCATTAACTAACAGATTAGGAAATCTAGAGGGAAGAACCACAGGTTCCTGAAGCTTATCATCATAGTTTGTGGTGAAATCCACAACTTTTTTGCCGATATCCTGGGTCATTTCGTTAGATATCTTCGCAAGCCTAGCCTCAGTATAACGGTAAGCCGCCGCCGGGTCGCCGTCCACAGAACCGAAGTTTCCATGACCGTCGATAAGCGGATAGCGCATAGAGAAGTCCTGCGCCAGTCTGACCAGCGCGTCATAAACGGAAGCGTCGCCGTGGGGGTGATATTTACCGAGAACCTCACCGACAGTATACGCGCACTTTCTGAACGGCTTGTCCGAGGTGTTTCCGGCGTCGTTCATAGTGTAGATAATACGGCGGTGAACCGGCTTCAGACCGTCCCTGACGTCCGGAAGCGCTCTCGCAGTAATAACCGACATTGAGTAGGTAATAAACGATGTTTTCATCGTCTGCTCAAGGTCAACATTCAAAAGCTTTTCCAAGCTGAAATCAATATCCATTTTTCCTCCAAAAATTAAGAGCTGTCAGCAATCTACGGCATTTCCGCCGGATTTGTTCAGCATTTTCCCGATACACAGTATCTGACGGGAGTAATTATTCAGCGTCCTCGGCATTCAGCCTATTCGTCAGAAAATCCCTGACTGCATTTTCCTGTTCCACAGAAAGACACCGTTTCGGGAAGCAGTATATCTGCTGCCGGTTGAACACCAGAAGCAGCGACTCGTCATTTTCTATGAATTCCAGCAGATCCTGCCCGATAATGAACGTAGTTTTCAGCGGCGAAATAATCTCCTCGTCCGCGTCCTCGTCGATTTTCACATGGACTTCGTTCGCTTTCGGCTTGATTTTTGTTTCAATCTCGATCTTATCCGGATAGAAAGCCGCATTGTAGTCCTCCGGGTTCATATCCTTGAGAGCCTCGATTGTCTTGTGCCGTGAGCGTTTTTTGTCTGTCAGACTGTAAACCAGACCCAGCCCGCAGAAAATAAGCGCCGCATACGCGAAAATCGAGGTGGGATTAATAACTATCGCCACAATGACCGCCACCGTCAGCAGTGCATAAGCCGCGATAGAAAACATACCGCGCTTGCTCTTGTATTTCTGCTGAAACGACTTCATTGCGCCGTCGATCTCCTCCAGCGTATTGTCATAGCTGAACTGAACAACAGCCTCAGAGCTTTTCTGCTCCTTATTATCATCAGCCAGCCCGCCGAGATCCGGCAGAATACCATTAGAAATAACGATCACTTCCTTAACAAATTAATACAGATAGTAATATATAAAATAAACATTACAAATTAGAAATCCAGATTTT
This sequence comes from Oscillospiraceae bacterium, assembly GCA_017829075.1. The sequence goes on from JAGAJA010000109.1 coordinate 40,279, forward strand.
GTACCAAAGTAGCATTCTGCTCAATAAATTCACGTCTAGGCTCAACCTTGTCACCCATAAGAACTGTCATGATCTCGTCAGCCTTAGCCGCGTCCTCAACAGTGACCCTGAGCATAGTACGGGTTTCCGGGTTCATGGTAGTTTCCCAGAGCTGATCCGGATCCATCTCACCAAGACCTTTGTAGCGCTGAACATCTACCTTTGAACCGCTCTCTCCCGAAAGCTCCTTGATATACATATCCCGTTCCTCATCGGAGAACGCGTATTTCACGGTCTTACCCTTTGCAACCTTGAACAGCGGCGGCTGCGCGATATAAACATGACCCTGTTCAATCAGAGGACGCATAAATCTAAAGAAGAACGTCAGCATAAGAGTACAGATATGCGCGCCGTCCACATCGGCATCGGCCATGATAATAACGCGCCCATACCTGAGCTTATTAATGTCGAAATCCTCCGCAATACCCGTACCGAGAGCCTTTACCACCGGCGAAAGCTTGTCGTTATTGTAAACCTTATCCGCTCTTGCTTTTTCAACGTTCAGCATCTTGCCCCACAGGGACAGAATAGCCTGAAAACGCCTGTCGCGTCCGCTCTTAGCCGAGCCGCCCGCAGAATCTCCCTCTACGATGTAAATTTCAGTTACCGAAGGGTCGCTCTCTGAGCAGTCCGCCAGCTTGCCGGGAAGGCCGTTGCTGTCCATAACGGACTTTCTCTTTGCCTCCATTGCCTTTTTAGCCGCGTCCCTAGCCGCCTGAGAGTTCATTGCCTTGTTCATGATGATCATAGCGGTTTCCGGGTGCTCTTCAAAGTAATATGTGAGCTGCTCCGTGGCGATTTTATAAACCACCGGCTGAACCTCCGGATTACCCAGCTTGCCCTTGGTCTGACCTTCAAATTCGCACTCCGGCAGCTTCACCGAAATGATAGCATTAATAGCCTCTCTGATAGCCTCGCCGCTGTATCCCGCGAAAGGCTTTTCTTCCTCGCCCTTCTTCGCGGATTTCTTCTTCGGCTTGTTCTTCTCCTGATTTTCCTTGTAAGCCTTCGCGTAGTCATTCACAACCTTGCTGAGAGCCTTCTTGAAGCCCAGCTCATGAGTACCGCCCTCGCCGGTGTGAATATTATTAGCAAACGACCGGAATATCTCGCTGTTGAAGTCAGTAGTATACTGGAATGCAATTTCCACGTTGATACCGTTCATATCTCCGGTGAGATAAATAACGTCCGGGTGAAGAACGTCCGCGCCGCGCTTCTGGTTGAGCCATTCAATGTAACTTCTGATACCGCCCTCATACATCATTTCCTCATGAACCGGATTTTCCGGGTCGCGGGTATCAGAGAGCTTTATTTTCAGACCGCCGTTAAGGAATGCCTTTTCCCGCAGTCTTTCCTGCAAAGTTGCATAATTGAATACAGTAGTATGGAATATCTCTCCGTCCGGCTTAAATGTAACGGTAGTACCGGTGTGGTCAGTTTCGCCGATAACCTTTATAGGCTCGCTGTATTCACCCCGCTCAAACCGCTGAAAATGAATATTCTTGCCGTCGTGTATCTCCACCTCAAGCCATTCCGAAAGAGCGTTTACAACCGACGCACCAACGCCGTGCAGACCTCCGGCAACTTTATATCCGCCGCCGCCAAATTTACCTCCGGCATGAAGCACGGTAAATACAACGGTAGCCGCCGAAATACCCTCCGCATGGTTGATAGCGGTAGGAATACCACGACCGTTATCAACAACGCGGATAACGTTGTCAGGCAGGATATCCACGTCGATTTCCGTACAGAAACCTGCCAGCGCCTCGTCAATAGCATTGTCCACGATCTCATAAACAAGGTGGTGCAAACCGCCCTCGCCGGAAGAGCCTACATACATACCCGGACGCTTTCTTACAGCCTCCAGACCCTTTAAAACCTGTATGTCGTCTGCGCCGTAGCTCATATTCTGAGCGTTTTCATTTTCAGCCATAAATAAACCTTTACCCTCCATATCATACTGAAAAAATCAGTACGTCAGACGCGGAACAAAAGCCCCGCAGAACCCTGCAATATATGGCAATATCGCACAATTACCGGCTAACGCCTTTACCGCACGCTTACTTGCATCTTTTCCGTTATCTTGCACAAATTTCGCTTGACGGGCGTGTCTCCCCCGGTGGGGGAGGTGGCACGCAAGTGCCAGAGGGGTTGACCGACAGAACAGCCCGCCTGCGCTCACGTGTTTTCGGCTTGAATACGCTTCGCTCCCGCCGAAAACCGCAAGTTATTCAATCTAACGAAAAATCTGACGGCGTAATCGTACGATAAAAATTATGCGATATTGCCTTAGAATTGCATATATTATATATAGTATACCACAAAACAGCCATAATTGCAAGCATTTCCGGCGATTTCATGCGATTTTAACAAAAAAAATAGTCATATAAACCGATTAATCTAAAAAAAATTTCTCAAAACCCCTTGCAATTTGAAAATAACTGTGATATAATAAAATATATTATTATGAGCCGTTCAGCGTAAAAGGTATAGATAGAAGCTGACCGTTCAATAACAACAATAATAAATCGAGAAGCAGCGCAGAAATGTATGCTCCGATTGAATAGCTATGGAGGTGAAAATAAATGCCGAACATTAAGTCTGCAAAGAAGAGAGTTCTTATCGCAAAGGAAAGAACAGAGGCTAACAAGGCTTCCAAGACTGCACTTAAGACAGTTATCAAGAAGGCTCGTGCTGAGGGTGCTGACGCTGCTGTGATCAAGACTGCAGTTGTAAGCGTAGACAAGGCTGCAGGTAAGGGTCTTATCCACAAGAATAAGGCTGCACGTCTGAAGTCCCAGCTTGCAAAGAAAGCTAACGCTTCTGCATAATTACTTGAAGAAAGCAAACATACACCCGCAGGCAGAATAGCGTGCGGGTGATTGTTTTTTGACGAAAAAAGTATGTTATACTATTTCGTTTTCAACCTATAGACAAAGTCCATAGGTTGAACCAACCGCCATGGCGGTTGGAGCGGCGAAGCCGCAGGAAAGCCGTTCAATACTGATTCTGTCAAAACCAAAGGTTTTGACTAGCCGCCTTGCAGGCGGCTCACCTTATAGACAAAGTCTATAAGGTGATTAAGAATTAGTATTAAAAGTACATAAAGGGGAGATATACCATGACAGGAACAGACAGAGAAATAACAGACATCAAAGCGATAGAAAAGCTGCTAAAAGAGGCGCAGATCTGCCGCATAGCGCTGATAAACGGCGACAAACCATATGTAATACCGATGTGCTTTGGCTATAAGCTGGAGGGCGGACATCTGGAGCTGTATTTTCACAGCTCGCCAAAGGGTCAGAAAATAGACTTGATAAAGAAAAACAACACCGCCGGCTTTGAGATAGATCACCTGACAGGAATAATTAAGGACGAAAGCGATTGCAGCGTTACCGCGCTTTACGAGTGTATAACCGGCACCGGCTCAGTTGAGATCATTAACGGAATAGAAAAGCTGACGGGACTTACCTCGATAATTACCAAGTATGACGAGGTAAAAACCGAACACAAATTCAGTGAGCAGGTGCTCAACAGTATAGCGCTGATCAAATTGACCGCCGACAGCTTCTGCTGTCGCACTCACGAGGTAGCGCAGGAAAAAATCGACCTCCCGAACAAATAATAATTACCGGATTCATTAATTAACCATACGTCATTTTTCAGATCACAACACATAAAAATAAGGCACCGTCAAAAACAGCGCCTCAGCTTGTCGAAAAACTCAGTTTTGCCCGCGAAGCGGGCTTTTGAAATCCGTTTTTTGCCCCAGCTCTGCCGGGGCAAAAAACACTTCTATCCGCACAACTGTACTGGCAACGGCTTACGCCTTATGCCTTACGCGGGCA
>JAGAJA010000110.1 GCA_017829075.1 Oscillospiraceae bacterium
AAGAAGTATATCTCCAATCGGAAAAGCTATGGCTTTATCCGCAGAACGAGTGACAGACTGTGCAAGGAAAACGGATTGTCCGTTGTGATCCCCGGCGCGGATCGCGGCAAGCATTATGCAGAATGGGATGCCCAGCGCAAAGGGACAAGCTACAAACAAAAGCTGAAAATCGCCATTGACCGGCTCATTCCTGTCTCCGCAGACCTTGACGATCTGCTGCGGCGGCTGGAAGCCGAGGGCTATGAGATCAAGCGCGGCAAATATATCTCATTCCGCGCACCCGGACAGGAACGCTTCACTCGCTGTAAAACGCTTGGCGAAGCCTACACAGAGGAAGCCTTAGCCGAGCGCATCAATGGCAGGGTCATTTTGAAAACCCCGAAGCCAGAGCGCACCGGCGTTTCGCTGCTCATAGATATTGAAAACTGTATCAAGGCGCAGCAGTCGGCAGGTTATGAGCGCTGGGCAAAGATTGAAAACCTCAAACGCACAGCCCGGACAATGGTATTTCTCGATCAGAACGGGATTGCCAGGTATGCAGACTTGGAACGAAAAATAGCTGCCCTGCAGGGCGAGAATGAGCAGACAGCGGCAACGCTCAAAGATGTGGAACGCCGCTTGTCCGATATGGCATTGCTCATTAAGAACATCACCACATACAAAGAGCTGAAACTGCTGTATGACGAATACAAGAAATCCCGTGACAAAGAAAAATATCTGCGCGGGCATGAAAGTGAAATCATCCTCTTTGAAGCAGCGGCAAAGGCACTGAAAGCCGCAGGCGTATCTGGTAAGCTCCCTGATTCCGCCAAGCTCAAAGCAGACTACCAACGGCTTGCTGCCGAAAAGGACAGGCTGTATTCCGAATACGGCAAGCTGAAAAAGCAGCTTCGGGAATACGATGCTGTCAAGCAGAATATAGACAGTATTTTGTTCCCTGTCCAGCAGCGGGAACAGGAAAAAATGTTGTAGGCATATTGACATTCACACATATATTTATATATAATAAATGTGTAATATTATGTCGATTGGGGGTATCTCTCGTGTTCAGAGAGAACTTTGTTTTTGCATTCTTGATAATCAGTAAACATAAATACCTCCCAAATAAAGAATAGATTTTCTGTTCAGAATAACATATATCATTATACATTTTACCACATAATAGCCAAAAAGTCAAGATTTATTGACAATAAATATGTTAAAAATATCAAATTGCTCTTATGTAAATTATGTTATAATAGGCAGCGTATAACGATTGTCTATCAGGCATCCTGCTTATTGCATATTATAGCAATTTAGACAGACAGATGGTTGTCTTGCTGAAAATAAGGAGGGGTTATAATGGTTTTTCAGAATTACTCTTCATACATTTTACACAAGTGTTTAATTTAAGCTTTCATCTCCTCTACATACTCATCAGGTGAAACAACCTTAACCCACACTCCCTGACTTAATAGCCACATCTTTATCCCATCGCCATAAACCTCGGCTTCAATAAGATATTTGCCGCCACTCATTCGCTCGATGATTTTGGCAGTAGGTAACTTGTCAAGAACAGCTTGAACAGAAGGACCACTGAACTCAAAGCGTATTGTCCGTAACTTGCCCGGAAACATTAACAGACTACGCTTACGAAGCAATCCCTCATCGAAAATTGGTGCTTCGTTGTTCCGCTTTGCTCTATGAACAGTAATCTCCTTTATTCGGTCAATTCTGAAATAGTACGGCTTTTCTGTGTCATCTTCGGAAAGAAACGCAATAAGATAAAAATAGAAATCTGTGAACATCACCGAGGCAGGGCGCAAACGATGTGTAACCCACTTCCTGTCTATGCGATAATAATCAATGCTTATTTCCTTTTTCTCCGTAATACAATTTACGATTTTCCATAGGTTTTCTTGAACACTATCGCAATCGTGCTTGATTTCGGGATAATGATAAAGTTCCTTGCGGATAAGTTCGTTGAGTTTAGGTCGGTCATCTGGGGTAGTAAACCGCTTTAACTTGTCTGTTATCGTAAGCAATTCTATTTTCGAAAAAGCTCTTGCACCAATTATCACCTCAATAATCGAAAACAATTCCTTGTTCGAAAGAAATTCGTCCATATAAAGACGATAACACTTATTGCTGTATGAATACTGCAATTCAGTGTTGCCAACCAAATTCCTGTGTTCAGCAAAAAGTCTTTTACTTCATTGATACTGCGTGTTATGCTCTTGGTCGAAACTCCGTATTCATTAGCCAACTCCTGTACAGAAATATCTTCACCACGCAATCCACGAAAAAAGATTTCAAGAACTCGATACTTTTTTGTGTTTTCCATTTCTTCCACCTCTCATATTTCTATCTCTATTATAATTATTGAATAAGACAAACGGGTGTCTTGCTAAAAATAGTTGACAATATAGAGCTGTATATATTACGATAATTTACAAGAAAATCGCCGCCCGCTCTGATGAGTGGACAGCGATTTTTTCAGATTTGAAAAAGAAAAGTCGGCGGTGCTATATGTAGCACCCATTATCAACTTAACGTCAGTTGAACACGTTGTCCGTCCACAATTCGCATTGCGTCATAACTGTCTGAACTGCGTCCTCCATACCCTCTGGCGGGTATCTGTGACTTTTCAGCAGCTTCTTAATCAGCATACGCATTCTTGCTCTTGCCGAGTCTTTTTTCTGCCAATCAATCGTCTTATTTTTCCGCAGCGTTTCGGTAAGCTCTTTTGAAATCGCTATAAGCTCGGAGTTTTCGTAAAAATCCTTTACAGCCTGCGGTTTTGTCAATGCGTCATAGAAAGCCAGCTCATCGGCAGTAAGACCGAGTTCTTCTCCCTCTTTGGCGGCGTTGGAAATATCCTTCGCCATTTTCATAAGTTCTTCGATGACCTGCTCATTTGTCAACATTCCGTTGAGATAAGCATTCATCGTGCGCTGAATAATCTCGGAGAATTTCTCTGATTTAACCACATTTGTGCGGCGGTAAATATGTATCTGCTCGGCAATCAGTTTCTTCAATAATTCAACAGCAAGGTTTTTCTCTTTCATCTTTGCGACATCTTCAAGGAATTTAGGGTCGAACAGAGAGAATTCCTCTTTCACATCTGAAAAGAGATTTATAACACCGTCGCTCTTGATACTATGCTTAAGCAATTCGTTTATGCGAGCATTCATTTCGGGCAGAGAAATCTTCTTGTCGCCACCTTGATTGGAAAGTCGCATAACAAGTACCCGGACAGCTTCAAAGAACGCCGCTTCTATACGAAGTTGTTCGTCAACCAACGAGGAGCAGAGAGAAAGCGACTGATGAAGCATAAGGGCTTCTTTCAGGAACTCCTCTTTATCCGCTTCTCTTGCGGGAGCAATAATAAAGTTTACTGCGCCGCTGATAGTCTTTGCACGGTCAAGGTCACTGCCGTTATTGAAATTATGATAATCGTATCCGTGAAAAAGGTCTTGGCAGCGTGAAAGCTTTTCAAGGAATTTCGGATAAGCCACCTTTCCGACATCGGTATCGCCGTAGTTCTTCCTATCACGAACGGTATAGTCGTTCATAGCCTGTTTAAGAGCAGAAGCTATACCCACATAGTCAACTACAAGACCACCCTCCTTGTCACGGAACACACGGTTTACTCTTGCAATAGCCTGCATAAGATTATAGCCGCTCATCGGCTTATAAACATACATTGTAGCCAGCGAGGGAACATCAAAACCCGTAAGCCACATATCAACTACGATTGCGATTTTAAGCGGGCTGTTGTTGTCCTTGAATGTTTTCGCAAGCTCGTTCTTGTGAGCCTTATTGCCGATAACGTCACGCCATTCTTCGGGGTCTTTATTGCTTGAAGTCATTACTACCGCAACCTTCTCCGTCCAATCGGGGTGAATTTCAAGTATTCTGCGGTAGATTTTCATTGCGATTTCTCTTGAATACGCAACTATCATCGCTTTACCTGTCAGCAGGTTTTCTCTGTTGTTTTCGTAATGGTCGAGAATATCAATGACAAGAGTGTTAATTGTAGCGTCATTACCGAGAATTGCTTCCATACGGCTCAATTCGTGTTTGCTCTGTTCAATTACGCTTGCGTCCGCATTGAGAGCCATTATATCATACTCTTTATCAATTAGCCTAATAGTATCTTCATCGAGTTTCAGCTTTACGACACGGCTTTCATAATAAACGGGACGAGTAGCTCCGTCCTCGACAGCCTGCGTCATATCATAAATATCAATGTAATCGCCGAATACCTCTCTTGTACTCCTGTCTTTTGAAGAAATAGGCGTTCCTGTAAACCCTATGAAAGTAGCGTTCGGGAGGTTGTTTCTTATTATACGAGCCGTACCGTATTTAAGTTTACCTGTTTCGGCTTCAACGCTTTCGGCAAGCCCGTACTGTCCACGGTGGGCTTCGTCAGCCATAACGATAATATTTCTGCGTTCGGAAAGGGCTTCGTCTGCTTCCTCGAATTTCTGCATAGTGGTAAAGATAATTCCGTTGGCTTTTCTTCCTGCAAGCAGAGATTTCAAATGCTCACGGCTCTCGGCGTGAACAGGGTCTTGCCGCAGAAAGTTCTTGCACTTTGCAAACTGCCCGTAAAGTTGGTCGTCAAGGTCGTTTCTGTCGGTCATAACAACGATTGTCGGACTATTGAGCGCCGATTGCAGCAAATGAGCGTAGAACACCATTGACAGCGATTTTCCGCTTCCTTGCGTATGCCAGAACACACCGCCTTTTCCGTCGGTAACGGTTGCCTTTTTGGTGGACTCAATCGCTTTCTTAACCGCAAAATACTGGTGATAGCCTGCAAGTATCTTGATTTCCTTTGTTCCGTCATCGGAAAAGCAGATGAAGTTTTTCAGTATATCAAGGAAACGCTCTTTTTGGAAAATGCCCTCAAAGAAAGTATCAAATTGAGCGCATTGTGTATTCTCATAATTGCCGTCTGTCGTTTTCCACTCCATAAATCTATCTTCGCCGGAGGTGATTGTTCCTGCCTTTGATGTAGAAAGGTCGGACATAACGAGAATAGCGTTATAGATAAACAGCGAGGGAATATCATACATATAATTGCGGAGCTGTAAGTATGCTTCTGAAGCGTCTGTTTCTTCACGGGAGGGGGATTTCAGCTCAAACACGCACACAGGCAGACCGTTCAGAAAAACAATAACATCTGGGCGCTTTTCTGCGTTCTCCACGATTGTCCATTGATTTGCGATAATAAAGGAGTTTTTGTCGATGTTCTCATAATCCACAAGGTAAACGAGCGCAGAGCGTTCCTCTCCCTTTTCGGTATATCGAACAGGTACGCCATTCTGCAAGTAGTCCATAAACACGGCATTTTTCTGCACCAGCTCGCCGTTCTCAAAATTGCGGAGTTTATGTAATGCGTCTTGAATAGCATCATAAGGCGCTTTCGGGTTAAGGCGGCGCAGACTTTCTTCAAGGACTTCATCGTATAATGGGGAGTTGAAATTGCGTTCTATGTTCGGACCATAGGCATAGTCATATCCCAAATTGCTTTGGAATAGGTCTATTATAGCGTTTTCATAGTTGGCTTCTGCAAAGTTGTCAGCCATACTATCAACCTCCTTTATGAATTGTTGGAAACTGTAATTTAGAGCAGCAAGCGCAGGCTCTATTTAACAGATTGTTCATTGATAAAGCTAACCCAGAGTGGAAATCAGGAACAATAGCAAACTTGGGAACTGTTGTAGGCGGGGGGACACCGTCCAAAAAAGTAGATGA
>JAGAJA010000111.1 GCA_017829075.1 Oscillospiraceae bacterium
CAGCGCAATTCCCGCCCGGACATAATCGCATTTCAGTTCAGGGTAATTCAGCAGCCCGTAGCTGCTCTGAACATGAACCTTTCCCGGATTTATTCCGTCGCTTTCCAGTATGCTTAGTGCGCTGTAAAAACGGCTTATCTGCTTCTGTGTGAAATCAACGTCCTCCGGATTCAGCGAATCGCAGCAGCACAAATGCGTGAAGATACCACATACGTTGAGGTGTTTCATGTAGTAAACCCTCTCGATATCCTGTATATTCTGTGCGTCTATTCCCAGACGATGCATTCCGGTGTCCAGCTTGATGTGAGCGGACACCTTAATATTCTGGGTTTCCAGCAGTTCTGCATAGTTCAGGTCAATTATGGTCTGAATAAGACACCAGCGTTTCAGTTCCTTAGCACGATACGGCGTGGTATAGCCGAGTATCAATATCTCTCCGGTAATGCCGTATTTCCGCAATGCGATACCCTCGTCAATAGTTGCAACGGCAAAGGCTGTCACTCCGGCTCTTTCAAGAATTCCAGCGGTCTGCAATGCTCCGTGTCCGTATGCCTGCGCCTTAACCACCGCCATAAGCCGGCAGCCCGGCGGCATTGCACTCTGGAGTACATCGGCATTGTGCCGGAGATTATCCGAGTTGATTTCAAGCCACGCTCTGCCCGTTTTATCGAAAGTGACGGACGATTTGTGCAACCTTTCAGATACAGCGGCGGCGAAAACAGCGATAATCCCCGAACCAACGCATACCGTAATAAAATGACCCATGCTGTTTTCGATAAGAAGCTTCTCCATGTGAATCAGCCTTGCCGCAAACCTCACAGCAATTATTACCAGTGGGTGAATAATATAAACAATAAGAGATACCAAACGAAGCCTTGCCATTCTTTGCCCACGCAACGAGCCTAATGCTCCGAACAGGAAATACATACAAACCGGCAGGAACAGGTACATACTGTCATGCCGCTGAACCTGCCAGAACCGTAGCAGCATTCCCTCCGCCAGCAAAAACGCCGCCGAAGTCGCCAGGCCAATTATACTGTAGCGCAAAGGACGTGGTTTCTTTTCTGCGATATAACCACCCAGCACCATAAACAGCGGCGCAAAGAACAGCCCGTTTCTTGTGTATTCCATTATCTGAAACAATGCCTCATAAAACGGATTTCCTGCAAAGCAGCCATAGTAGCTGTCGCCGCCTAGACCAACAAGGTACAGCGCCCCGGTCAGAATAAATGCGCCTCTAAAACCCAGAGTTCGTACCGCCGCCCATGCGACAGCCGCACCCAGCATTGCCGCCGGGAGATACCAAAGGTGGTAAAATGTTCCGTCAAATATCAGGTCTTGAATAAGTTTGGGCAAGACGTCGGGAGCGGCGAAATACCCATTGTAAATGTTTACCGGAATGTAAAGGAGTATTCCTGCGGCATAGATAATCGCCGTTCTTTTGAGGAATGTTCTGAGCCTGTCCGCATTTTCGGCGTATCTTGTAATCAAGAAAAATCCCGATGTCATGAAGAAAAACGGAACGGCTGTCCGTGCGATTATCCTTGTCAGAACAAAGTCCGCTGTTTCGCTGAATGAAAGCAGCGGTGAGGTGTGAATTGCCACCACCAGAAACGCAGCGACCACTCTGAAAACGTCAATTCCGGGGTAGGAGCTTTCGCTTTTTTCACGCATTTTTATACCCCCATAGAGTGACAACAAAGCCGTCCGTGTTATTGCCGGAAACCTGACAAACTGCGTTGTTGACCGATATTTCTGTTTCCGCCGGAGCATAGAATATCTCTGCTGCTATTCCTTTGTGACTGTAACTCAGCGGACATTCCTGCCGGAATGATTTTATGTATTCCGTGTATTCTTCAAGGGTGAATTCCTTTTCGGCAATTATCATTGAGTGCGGAAAGCCCACATAACGGAAATGCCACGGCTCATGGGCAATTCCGGTGATATTCTCCTTTCCGGCAGGGTAACGCTCGATAAATCCAAACTCAGGAGCGGCTTTGCGGAATTCTTCGCAGATACCGCTGTATGGGAAATCCGGGCGGATAAAATCAATATTGTCAGTGTTTAGCGCAAGGTCTATTGCAAGCCCGGTCTGGTGCTCGCTGTGGTCGGGTAGTGCAACATATTTCTGCGTGAAATCAGGCCCGTTTTGTTTCAGCGAATTCTCATAAATCGCTGTCTGCTCTGCTTTGGAGCGATATCCGCTTACCGGGACTATCATGTTTCCTGCACCGATTTCATCAAGAATAAGCTGTAACTGCTCCACTGCACAGCGTTCCATAGAAATATCAGCAAATCCCGTTACGGCAGGAGCAAGGTCAGTGGGAGTGCTCCGGAGCGGATATTCTGCATTCACAAGAATAAGGCTTCCTGTGTATATTTCGTTTCGTTCAAGAACAACGGTTTTCATTTCAGATATTCCCCGATAAGCCTGTCCAGCATATCCGCAAACGACAGCCCTATTCCTTTCATCATGCTTGGAAAGCGGCTGTGCGCCGTAAAGCCGGGGATAGTGTTCACCTCGTTGAATACTATCCTTTTTTCGGGTGTGTAGAACATATCCACCCTAGCGAAGTCGGAGCATCCAAGAGTGCGGTATATCAGCTTTGCCGTTTCCTGTATGCGTTCTTCCTCGGCTGGGGTTATCCTTGCCGGCATATAAATGCGGGAGGTTTTCAGCGTATATTTCTCGGTGTAATCAAAAAATCCTCCGGACAGCTCTATTTCGTCAACTCTGCCCACAGTAAGATTGTCTGTTCCCATGACCGCACAACCCACCTCGAAGCCGTCAATATTCTCCTCAACAACGACCTCGTTGTCATGCTTAAATGCGGAAATCACAGCCCTTTGCAGCTCATCTTCTGAATGTACCTTGCTGATACCAAAGGACGAACCGGAACGCACAGGTTTCACGAAAAGCGGAAAGTGAAATTTCGCCATGACATCATGTAAAGCCGCGTCCATGCTACTGCGGGTGAATGTCAGTGATTCCGGAACTGCTATCCCAGAGGCGGAAACAAGCCGGTGCGCCCTCGTTTTGTCCATGCACAGCGCAGAGGAAAGCACACCGCAGCCGACAACGGGAATTCCCGAAAGCTGAAAAAGCCCCTGCACCGAACCGTCCTCGCCGTTTTTTCCATGAAGCACCGGGAACGCAATATCAACGCCGACATTCCGTATTTTTTCGCCGTGGAACTCAATAAATCCTCCTGCACCTCTGTTTGCCGGAAATACTGCCGGGAACAGATATTCGATGTCCTCCCACCATGAATTATCGGCAATTCGTGCGTATTCCCCGGTGTAGTGAAACCACTTACCCTCCCTCGTTATTCCTACCGGAATGACCTCGTATTTCTCTGCGCTGAGATTTTCCAGCACCGAATAGGCAGATTGCAGCGATACCTCATATTCTGTCGAACAGCCGCCGAAAATTACTGCTATTTTTGATTTTTTCATATATTTTCCCTCTTTCCGGGCAGAAAAAATTGCCCCTGATACCTTTATTGTATCAGAAGCAGTGATGATATTTTTTTGCATTCTCTGTCGGAAATCATAATTTTTCCTATGGAATTTCTTACAGTTTTCCTACAAAACCGGGATTGTTACTGTAAACTCTATCAGCTCGTTTTCGCTTTTTGCGGTAATGCTGCCACCGTGAAGCTCGGTTATCTGCTTTGCTATTGCAAGCCCCAGACCTGCGCCGCCGCTATTCGTGCCTCTCGAGGGGTCAAGCCGGAAGAACTGCTCGAACAGGCGTTCCAGCTTTTCCGGCGGTATGGTATCTCCGTGATTTTCGAACCGCACTACCGTGGAGATGTCGGACTGCTCGGCGGAAATGCTTATCTCGCTGCCCTCGAAGCTGTAAAACACCGCATTCCGCAGCAGATTATCGAAAACACGCTGGAGCTTGTTCACATCGCATTTCAGCATGATGTCCGGAGCGGCGGTAAGAGTGCATTTAAGCTGCTTTTCGTTCAGCATAGGCTGGAACTCAAACACAAGCTGTTCCAGCATACGGGTGAGATTTATTCGGCTGTATTGAAGCTCGATATTCGACAGATTGAACCGGGTTATCTCGAAAAACTCGTTGATAAGCTCCTCCAGACGCTCCGCTTTATCAAGGGAAATTGAAATGTACTTTTCCCGAAGCTGCGGGGATATTTCCTGCTCGTCCCGCAATAGAGTGAGATACCCGATGACCGAAGTGAGCGGTGTTTTCAGGTCATGGGCGAGGTACACGATAAGGTCGTTTTTGCGCTGCTCGTTTTCTTTAGCAACCTGCGCGTTATGGAGCGAGATTTCCCGGGCGCGGTTAAGCTCGTCCTGTACGCTTTTTAGCTTGTCCGACAGGATTATCTGCTCATCTGTGGGATTTGCAAGGCTTTCAGACGCAGAAATAACCTCGTCAAGATACCGCAGCGGGCGGCTCATGAAGAAATAAGTTATTATTCCCCAGCCGGCAATAAACGGAACGGCGAGGAAGAATACCAAAAATCTCTGCACGAATTTAAGAAACTGGTACACCGGGTCATCATACTGCCAGTAGAACTGTCTTACAAACCAGTACGCTGCGGCGAAAAGCGCGAAAAACGCCACCGAAAATATGACCAGCGCCAGAATGTACTGAACAAAGATACCGCGGGTCAGCTTAGTTCTTCTGCTTGATTTATTCAATTGTATAGCCTACCCCCCACACGGTTTTTATGAATTTCGGGCTGCGAGCCGGCTCGTGAAGCTTCTCGCGCAATCTGCCGATATGTGCCATTACGGTGTTGTTGCTGTTGAGGTATTTTTCGCCCCAGACCGCTTCAAACAGTTCCTCCGATGGAACAACTCTGCCCTGATTATCGCACAGATACCACAGCACTGAAAACTCCAGCGGGGTGAGAGTGACTTCTTTTCCGTAGAGAGTGCATTTGTGGCTGTCGCGGTTTATGTACAGTCCACGGATATCGTACTCGTTTTTCTGCTCCTGCGGCAAGGGGTTGTTGTAATTCCGGCAGCGACGAAGCTGGGTCTTTACCCTTGCGACCACCTCCAGCGGATTGAACGGCTTGGTTATATAATCGTCTGCGCCAATGGTGAGGCCCATTATCTTGTCGCCGGATTCTACCTTTGCTGTCAGCATTATCACAGGATAAAAGTGTTTTTCCCGTATCTTCCGGCAGATGTGAAAGCCGTCAATATCCGGCAGCATGACGTCCAGAATCGCAAGGTCGGGTTCGCTGGTTTCAAGGTATTTCAGAGCGTCCGTGCCGTTGTAGAATTTCCGGACTGTGTAGCCATCGTTTGTGAGGTAGACCTCAATAAGGTCGGCGATCTCTTTTTCATCGTCTACTACGAGTATTGTTCCGTTCATTTTGTCACTTCCAGCAATTGATTATAGTTTATTCATGGTATCATCGGCTTTATCAAATCCTATAGTAATGCCACAGTTGTTCACCTTATTCTTCCGTTTGAGTTTTTGCTTTTATGTGATAGCTTATACCACGCTCCTCGCAGAAGGTAATGACTTCCTCTGCACATTCATTGTAAAAATGCTTATTCTCCTTATATTCAGTGACCGTCTTGCTGTAGTTTGTCCTACCAAAAATAATCTTATTAACAAAGCTGACTGCCTCAAGAATCTCTCCAAGGCTTTGATTTATCAAATTCGGTGTAGGATAAGGCTCAATGCTTACCCATGTCTTACAGCCCGCTTCGTGAAGGAATTTTAGTGCAGCGAGCCTGTCAGCATATGATGCTGCCTCGGGTTCTGTCTTTTTACGATAATCCTCATCGAGAGAAATCAGCGTAATTCCGTATTCGTTCTCACTATATAAGTCCTTCAGCTCAATCGGCAGCAATCCTTTTGTGAGAATGCAGCATTTTATATGATCCTCATTTAATCTTCGTATAGCTGCAATGCTCATATCTTGAATCTCGGGGTATCCATACATGAATGGGTCAGTGGTAAAGCAAAGCTGAACAGACTGTATCTTATCTTTCAACCTAGGGATTTCTTTCTCTAGCAGTTCAAGAGTATTGGACACAAGAAACGGGCTGCGCCACTCTTCGTATGTCTTGACCTGACCGAATCGCTTTTTAAGCAAAAAGGCATAGCACGGATATTTGCAGCCGTGCGAACAGCCGAGCACATGATTCATCGTATAGTCTCCGTACTCAACACCAGTCTGGTAGAGCATACTCTTTCTTTCTATGTATCCTGCCACCTTCATCATTTCACCCACTTTACTGATACAGTATGACCATGACCCTCTGCCATAAAGTTCGTGGGTCGTTGAGTCTTTTCAGAAAAAGCCGGATTTCTCTTTACCGCAAGACGCCCCTCTTTTTCTAATGCCTTGAGTACATTTGCAATATCTCCAGACTTGCATATTGCACCGTACTTCACATAGAACATTGCCTCTGCCTCGGTAAGTGGAGTCCATGTGCCGTACTGTGTAAAGTGATCAATAACTCGTTCTTTTAATGTAGATTCATCTATAGACTGGTTATTGAAATCGTCTTGGAAAAGAGACAACTGCCCACCGCTTTGAATATCTTTCAATAGTTCCCAGCGATTACATATATTATTGGCCATCAAAACACATCCACTTGGATGATTTGTCGCATGAATCATTCTGTACTTCGGATGCTGATTCTGATGAATACGAATCGGCATATTCAAAACATATGTATAGCTTTGACTCAACCGCAGGCAGTATTGCTCAGAGAAGTTTTCTTCAGCTTCGTAGCCGTTAATCTTGCCACTCAAGTATTGTTCTATAATTGATTTCCAGTAATCTCCACCAGCAATTTGATTTAATGCTTCTACGGAATTATCTGATGTATCCAGCTTGGTAGTATCATATTCAACAAGATCATCAAAAAAATTATCATCGTCCATTTTGAACTGTTGTCCCATAACTCGACAGCCTTCACGGATAAAACCGAAAGAGTTCATGTTAAGCAGCAATTCAATAGTATTAAATTGTCCATTAGCAAATTCCCTGATTCCGCAAAACTCAAAACGCGGCAGCGAGTCTAAAGAAGGTATGAATCCAACCATTACTTCTTCCAAGAGCAAGGCAGAGCTTGCGAGCGTGAACAGTGAGATGACCGGCAATGAGAA
>JAGAJA010000112.1 GCA_017829075.1 Oscillospiraceae bacterium
AGGGCAGAGTTGTTCCATCGGAGGAACTGTTTGAAGCGGTCTGGGGCGAAAAATACCTCAACAGCAACAACACCGTAATGGCACATATCGGCAGATTGCGCGAGAAGCTTCACGAGCCGGCTCGCAGCCCGAAATTCATAAAAACCGTGTGGGGGGTAGGCTATACAATTGAATAAATCAAGCAGAAGAACTAAGCTGACCCGCGGTATCTTTGTTCAGTACATTCTGGCGCTGGTGATATTTACTGTGGCGTTTTTCGCGCTTTTCGCCGCAGCTTACTGGTTAGCTTACTGGTTTGTAAAGCAGTTCTACTGGCAGTATGATGACCCGGTGTACCAGTTTCTTAAATTCGTGCAGAGATTTTTGGTATTCTTCCTCGCCGTTCCGTTTATTGCCGGCTGGGGAATAATCACCTATTTCTTCATGAGCCGCCCGCTGCGGTATCTTGACGAGGTAATTTCCGCGTCTGAAAGCCTTGCAAATCCTACAGATGAACAGATAATCCTGTCGGACAAGCTCAAAAGCGTACAGGACGAGCTTAACCGCGCCCGGGAAACCTCGCTGCATAACGCGCAGGTAGCTAAAGAAAACGAGCAGCGCAAAAACGACCTTATCGTGTACCTCGCCCATGACCTGAAAACACCGCTCACCTCGGTCATAGGATATCTCACGCTGCTGCGGGACGAGCAGGAAATATCTCCGGAACTTCGGGAAAAGTACCTTTCCATATCCCTTGATAAGGCGGAGCGTCTGGAGGAGCTTATCAACGAGTTTTTCGAGATAACCCGGTTCAATCTGTCGAATATTGAGCTTCAATACAGCCGCATAAATCTCACCCGTATGATGGAACAACTTGTCTTTGAGTTCCAGCCTATGCTGAACGAAAAGCAGCTTCACTGCACTTTCACCGCTGCGCCGGACATTATGCTGAAATGCGATGTGAACAAATTCCAGCGTGTGTTTGATAATCTGCTGCGGAATGCGGTGTTTTACAGCTTTGAGGGCAGCGAGATAAGCATTACCGCCGAGCAGTCCGACACCTCCACGGTGGTGCAGTTTGTAAATCACGGCGATACAATACCGCCGGAAAAGTTGGAACGCCTGTTCGAGCAGTTCTTCCGGCTTGACCCCTCGAGAGGCACGAACAGCGGCGGCGCAGGTCTGGGGCTTGCAATAGCAAAGCAGATAACCGAACTTCACGGCGGCAGCATTACCGCAAAAAGCGAAAACGAGCTGATAGAGTTTACAGTAACAATTCCGGTTTTGTAGGAAAATTGTAAGAAATTCCATAGGAAAAAATATGATTTCCGACAGAGAATGCAAAAAAATATCATTACTGCTTCTGATACAATAAAGGTATCAGGGGCAGTTTTTTCTGCCCGGAAAGAGGGAAAATACATGAAAAAATCAAAAATAGCAGTAATTTTCGGCGGCTGTTCGACAGAATATGAGGTATCGCTGCAATCCGCTTATTCGGTGCTGAAAAATCTCGGCGCAGAGAAATACGAGGTCATTCCGGTAGGAATAACGAGGGAGGGAAAGTGGTTCCACTACACTGGGGAATACGAAAGAATTGCCGATAATTCATGGTGGGAGGACATTGAACATCTGTTTCCGGCGGTATTTCCAGCAAACAGGGGTGCAGGAGGATTTATTGAATTCCACGGCGAAAAAATGCGGACTGTCGGCGTTGATATTGCGTTACCGGTGCTTCATGGAAAAAACGGCGAGGACGGTTCGGTGCAGGGGCTTTTTCAGCTTTCGGGGATACCGGTTGTCGGCTGCGGAGTTCTTTCCTCTGCGCTTTGCATGGACAAAACGAGGGCGCACCGGCTTGTTTCCGCCGCCGGGATAGCAGTCCCAAAATTGCTTACATTCAC
The DNA here is from genome assembly GCA_017829075.1 of Oscillospiraceae bacterium. Next base: position 1,881 of record JAGAJA010000112.1, read on the forward strand.
CACCAGCAGCATAGAAACAGCCTTTCAAGAAGTCAGAAAGACATTCCACTTTCCGCTTTTCGTGAAGCCGGTGCGTTCCGGTTCGTCCTTTGGTATCAGCAAGGTGCATTCAGCAGATGAGCTGCAACGGGCTGTGATTACCGCCTTTGAGTATGACAGCGAGGTCGTCGTTGAGGAAAACATTGACGGCTTTGAGGTGGGCTGTGCGGTCATGGGAACAGACAATCTTACTGTGGGCAGAGTTGACGAAATAGAGCTGTCCGGAGGATTTTTTGATTACACCGAAAAATATACGCTGAAAACCTCCCGCATTTATATGCCGGCAAGGATAACCCCAGCTGAGGAAGAACGTATACAGAAAACGGCGAAGGTGATATACCGCACTCTTGGCTGTTCCGGCTTCGCTAGGGTGGATATGTTCTACACACCCGAAAAAAGGATAGTATTCAACGAGGTGAACACTATCCCCGGCTTTACAGCGCACAGCCGCTTTCCAAGCATGATGAAAGGAATAGGTCTGTCGTTTGCGGATATGCTTGACAGGCTTATCGGGGAATATCTGAAATGAAAACCGTTGTTCTTGAACAAAACGAAATATACACAGGAAGCCTTATTCTTGTGAATGCAGAATATCCGCTCCGGAGCACTCCCACTGACCTTGCTCCTGCCGTAACGGGATTTGCCGAAATAACTATGGAACGCTGTGCAGTGGAGCAGTTACAGCTTATTCTTGATAAAATCGGTGCAGGAAACATGATAGCCCCGGTAAGCGGCTATAGATCCAAAGCAGAGCAGACAGCGATTTATGAGAATTCGCTGAAAGAAAACGGCGCTGATTTCACGCAGAAATATGTTGCATTACCCGACCACAGCGAACACCAGACCGGGCTTGCGATAGACCTTGCGCTGAACACTGACAATATTGATTTTATTTGCCCGGACTTCCCATACAGCGGTATCTGCGAGAAATTCCGCAAAGCCGCTCCGGAGTTCGGATTTATCGAGCGTTACCCTGCCGGGAAGGAGAATATCACCGGAATTGCCCACGAACCGTGGCATTTCCGTTATGTGGGCTTTCCGCACTCAATGATAATTGCCGAAAAGGAATTCACCCTTGAGGAATACACGGAATACATAAAAACATTCCGACAGGAATGTTCGCTGCATTACAGTCACAAAGGAATAGCAGCAGAGATATTCTATGCTCCGGCGGAAACAGAAATATCGGTCAACAGCGCTGCTTATCAGGTTTCCGGCAATAACACGGACGGCTTTGTTGTCACTCAATGGAGGGTTAATAATGCGTGAAAACAGCGGAAGTTCCTACCCCGGAATTGATGTTTTCAGAGTGGTCGCTGCGTTTCTGGTGGTGGCAATTCACACCTCGCCGCTGCTTTCATTCAGCGAAACCGCAGATTTTGTTCTGACAAGGATTATCGCCCGGACAGCCGTTCCGTTTTTCTTCATGACATCGGGATTTTTCTTGATTACAAGATACGCCGAAAATGCGGACAGGCTCAGAACATTCCTCAAAAGAACGGCGATTATCTATGCCGCAGGAATACTTCTTTACATTCCGGTGAACATCTACAATGGGTATTTCTCCGCTCCCGACCTCCTGCCGAAGCTGATTCAAGACCTGATATTTGACGGCACATTCTATCACCTGTGGTATCTTCCGGCGGCAATGCTGGGTGCGGCTGTTGCATGGGCGGCAGAACGAAGTCTGGGTTTTAGAGGCGCATTTATTCTGACCGGGGCGCTGTACCTTATTGGTATAGGCGGCGACAGCTACTATGGCTTTTTCGCAGGAAATCCGTTTTATGAGGCATTGTTTCAGATAATGGAATACACCAGAAACGGGCTGTTCTTTGCGCCGCTGTTTTTGGTGCTGGGTGGTTATCTCGCAGAAAAGAAGCCACATTCTCTGTGGCTTAATATGATAGGTCTGGCGGCTTCGGCGGCGTTTTTGTTGGCGGAGGGAATGCTGCTGCGGTTCTGGCAGGTTCAGCGGCATGACAGTATGTATCTGTTCCTGCCGGTTTGTATGTATTTCCTGTTCGGGGTAGTATGCTCGTTCCGTGGGCGAAGAATGGCAAGGTTGCGGCTGGTATCGCTTATCGTTTATATTATTCACCCACTGGTAATAATTGCTGTGAGGTTTGCGGCAAGGCTGCTTCACACGGAGAAGCTTCTTATCGAAAACAGCATGGTTCATTTTATTGCGGTATGCGTTGGTTCGGGGATTATCGCTGTTTTCGCCGCCGCTGTATATGAAAGGCTGCACAAATCGCCTGTCATTCCCGATAAAACCGGCAGAGCGTGGCTTGAAATCAACTCGGATAATCTCCGGCACAATGCCGCTGTACTCCAGAGTGCAATGCCGCCGGGCTGTCGGCTTATGGCGGTGGTTAAGGCGCAGGCATACGGACACGGAGCATTGCAGACCGCCGGAATTCTAGAAAGAGTCGGAGTGACAGCTTTTGCCGTTGCAACTATTGACGAGGGTATCGCATTGCGGAAATATGGCATTACCGGGAAGATACTGATACTCGGCTACACCTCACCATATCGTGCTAAGGAACTGAAACGCTGGCGGCTGATACAGACCATAATTGACCTGAACTATGCGGAACTGCTGGAAGCCCAGAATATAAAGGTGTCCGCTCACATCAAGCTGGACACCGGAATGCACCGTCTGGGAATAGACGCACAGAATATACAGGATATCGAGAGGGTTTACTCCATGAAACACCTCAACGTATGTGGTATCTTCACGCATTTGTGCTGCTGCGATTCGCTGAATCCGGAGGACGTTGATTTCACACAGAATCAGATAAGCCGTTTTTACAGCGCACTAAGCATACTGGAAAGCGACGGAATAAATCCGGGAAAGGTTCATGTTCAGAGCAGCTACGGGCTGCTGAATTACCCTGAACTGAAATGCGATTATGTCCGGGCGGGAATTGCGCTG
>JAGAJA010000113.1 GCA_017829075.1 Oscillospiraceae bacterium
ACCGCTGTAATGGCGCACGAGATTTTTCAGAGAAACGTCGCAAGCTCCTTATTCGGTTTTTGCGGTCAGCTTCATGCGTCAACAAAAATTTAGTTTACACAGCAAAACAGCCGTCCCACTCCGGGACGGCTGAGAAAAATCGGATAATTTTAGCCGCGCTTGTTCGCGCGGCTAAAATTTGGTGCGGGTGACGGGACTTGAACCCGTATGCCATTCAGCACACGCACCTCAAACGTGCCTGTCTGCCAGTTCCAGCACACCCGCATATTTCATCACTGAGTTCTTACCTCTCAGCGACTATATTATTATATCACAGCTTTTCTGTTTTGTCAATACCTATTTTAAAAAATATTCAGATTTTTGCGTTTTTTTGATTGGGCATTTCTGAAAGGATATTATGATCTACCCCCTGCGCTCCGGATAGTCCACATGGATCCCGCTTTCCCTCGCCCGGCGGTACAGAGCCGACAAACGGCAGAGCACAGCGTTTTCTTCATAGATCAGGGCGTCTATCTCCGCGTCCTCGCTCACAAAATCATAGTTCGCGCGGATCTGCTCAAGCTTGTCCGTGAGCAGGGTGTATTCCTCCAGCAATTCCTTTTTCCGGCGCTCGTCCGGGGTTGTCCTGCGGCGGTTCAGCAGATCATTCAGCATGGCGGCTCCTTTCGGTTCGGCTGTTGCATTAACTTATCTGCTGTATATATATTCCGCCGCCGGCTGATTTATGCCGCCGGAAGCTCCGCTGTTTCTCCGGCTGGGATTGCCGGTCGTATCGCCGCCGCCATATACCCCGCCTCTTTCATAAGAGTGATCAAGGACGGCTCGGCATAAAAGTGCATCGTCCCAACGAAAACAAACCCCTGCTCCCCCGCCTTTAGGCTGTCAATAATGAACTCCGCCATTTTCTTCTGACGGTCGGTATACATCATGTCATAGTAGCTCTGCCAGTCCTCCGGGTTTTCCACCTCGGCGGGTTCAAACACCGTCATACTGCTGAAATACTCATCGTCAAAAGCGCTCCACGCCTCGTACAGCTCCACGGTTGACTCCGCCTGCAAGGCAATGTTTTCATCGCCTACGCACTGCTCCAGAGTTTCAAGCTGTACACTCAGGGGAATTTCACTCATCATCTTGTACTGCGCTTCCCCGCCCTCTATCTCACGGATCTCTTTTCCGTCCTTGTGAGCCTGATTAAGCAGCACCGTTTCCGTGCCGTACCTGCTGTCAAGTCCGGCTTTATCCGTAATAAGTCCGCTTGCCGCCGAAGCCCAGTAATACGGGATCATCTTATCCATGCCTGTCTGATAAATCCCGCTGCTCTTGAAAAAATCAAGCGTTTCTTCAAAGCTTGCTCCCAGCAGGTCGCTGACAGAGCCGCTTTTTAGCTTCATATACTCCGCACATCTCCGCTGAAGCGGGATATCTCCGGTAAACTCAACCGTGTCCATTTCCGGCGCAATGTAGCTGCTGTTGCGGTAAGCCTTGAGGATATATTCCGGGTACTTTACGTCAGACCTCCCGGCGTGCATACTTCCCAGAAGAAAGATCTGCGCCCCGGTTTCCTCGTCCTCCACCACCCAGAATGGAGGAGTTACGCAGTTCCCCTCATATTCCGGCTCAAGCTCCACCTCCAGCGGAGCCTTTGGCTCAGAATTGCTTTCCGGCACAGAGGCTGAGCAACCACAGAGCATTACAGCCGCCGCCAGCGCAGCCGCAGTTCTTGTATGCTTCTTCATAACGCGCATCATTCTGCAAGACGGTTGAGGCAGTCCGCGCAGGCTTCCGCTTCGTCAAGATACTCAGAAACCTCAAGACGCTCACCGTCCTCGCTGTAATAAACCAGCCATTTTCCGCTTTCGTTGACTAGACAGATCCTCTGCTCCTCGTCCTCGCCGGTTCCGCAGATATTATAGTAATAATGCGGAATATCCAGCTCAAAAAGCCTTGCCTGTAACTCCTGTACTGTCATAGTTCCTCCTTTAAAACAACCGTCCGCTTATCTCAAATGTAGGGCCTTTCTGCCAGAGAAATGTGGAAAGAAGTATCTCAAATCCGTTGCCCGGCTCGCAGATGAAGTCCGCAGGTCGTCCCTTCGGCAGACCGAAGCCAGCCAGAAGATTTGTTATCACACCGCCGTGGGTTATCACCGCCGCATGGCTGATGTCTTTTTTCATCATGTCCCGGAAAATTATGTCCAATCCGCTTATGCAGCGAAGTGAGAAGTCCCCGAACTTCTCTCCGCCGGGGGGACACGCCTCCGCGCCGCCCTTCAGCCACTCGGTATATTCCGGCAGATTCTGAAGCTCCTGCTGGCGCTTACCCTCAAATTCTCCGAAATCCATTTCGGCAATCTCGTCCACCTTCGTGAGCTGGGTATCCGGGTAGATTATGTCCGCAGTTTCAAGGCAGCGCTTCAGCGGAGAGCTGTAAACTCTTTCAACATAGGGATATACACCCTGATTTACACGTTTTCTGATATCCGCCTCGCCGTCCGGGCAAAGAGCAAGATCAGTCTGTCCGATGTACTTTCCGTCCAGATTTCCTTGAGTAATTCCATGGCGAATTAAATACAGATAGTAATTTTTCATAATCAGTTTACCTTTCGTATATAAAAAATTATAAATTCAGTATATCAAATGCAGAATTGCATTCACAACATTTTGCGGAGAAACAGGAAAACCTGTCTAAATCCAGTCAAAACCGCATGGTTATTATATATAATGTCCTATGACGCTGTCGTTTTTTTGTGAAATATGACACTTTACAAATCGGAATATTCAGTTTATAATATACAATATGGTATTATACAAAAAACGTCAAAAAAACCATTGGGGAATTAATATATCAAGGAGAAAAAAGTATGAACAAGGACTTCCCTCGTATCATGACGCTTCTGCGAAAAGAACGGGGTCTTAGCCAGAAGCAGGCGGCTGCCGATCTGGAGGTGACTCAGGCGCTGCTGTCCCACTACGAAAACGGCAAGCGGGAATGCGGTCTTGACTTCCTAGTCCGTGCGGCGGATTACTACAACGTTTCGGTAGACTATCTGCTCGGCCGCTCGCCCATGAGCTCAGGCGCCTCGGTAACTGAGCAGCAGCTCCCGGAAAGCTCTGACACTGAAAAGTATGACGGCTCTCCGTCCGGACTTTCGGTGTTCTTCCAGAAAAAGCTGCTTACCAACTCTATCGAGATCCTTTTCTCACTGCTCATCAAGGCGAAGAACTCCGAGCTGTCAAAGGCGGTGTATTCTTATCTGTCGCTGGCGGTCTACCGCTGCTACCGAATGATTTACAGCGCCGGAAAGAAGAACGACGAGCACGTTTTCAGCATTCCGGAGGAAAAGGTTTCCGGGCTTACCTCCGCGGCGCTTGCCGTTGAGGATATCCGGGCGAGAGAAGCCGGAAATATCGGCGGCTCTGATGACGAGAAGATCACCACAGCCCGCATTGAACAGGAATACACCAACAAAGCGGCTGCGCTGCTCTCAGTGGTGAACAGCTCCGAGAAAACGCTTAATAAGTTTCAGTAAAATTCACATATTCATCTGCGGACAGCTTCGGCTGTCCGTTTTTATTTATTCAGAAGCGCTGCTGTCAGAGCCTCCGGAACGGCGGCTTATAAACAGCTTCACAGCCTGAGCCGCTGACTTGAAGTTTATCGCGCAGATAACCACAAATACCACGCAGTTTATCACGTTCAGGATCACTCCGCTGTCAAGCAGCATTATCGCCGCGGACATTATTCCGATAAGCAGCAGATTGATGAACATTTTCGGGTAGTTCACCTTCATGTAAAGGTATTTCTTCGTATCTATCGCTCTGTAAATGTATACCAGCGCATAGCTGACAAGGGTCGCAAGCGCAGCTCCCAGCACTCCCATCGGAGAGTTCAGCAGAATTAGATTAAGCACAACATTGCTTACCGCGCCGATCACGCTTGAAATAAAGGAATGCGTGGTCTTGTTGCAGGCTTCGTATATGGAGCTAAGGAAGTTGTTGAAGCTCTGAAAGATAACCGCAGATATCAGGAACGGAACATACATATACGCTCCCTCAAAGCCCTCCGAGCCGAAGAACGGCATGATTATCGGACGCAGCACCAGCAGAATTCCGGAGGCGGCAATATACATCACCGTCTGTATCATGCTGAATACATTCGAGTAGAACTGGCTTATCTTCCGGGAATTACGCTCGGTGATCGCCGACATATGCCATGCCTGCGAGAAGATACCCACTACTATCGCAGCTAAATTCGGGAACTTGAAAGCAAAGGAGTATACTCCGTTTGCTGCGCTGCCGTGTATCGCAGTTACCATAAATGTATCGGAAACATTGATTATCCACCACATGACAGTTGTCGGCATGAGCGGAATACTGTACCTCAGCATTGCCTTTGCAAGAGCAGGGTCGTTTCCGAGGGGGCGGTACTGCTTGTAGAGCTTCGCCTTGAGTGTCAGGAATATTATTGAGATAAGATCTCCAAGAGATACAGACAAAACATAGCCCACAACGCCGAGGTTGAACACTCCCAGCAGCAGAAGATTAAGCAAAATCACCGCAAGGGTTGTGAGAATACCGTCCACAGCGAACAGCTTGACGTGTCCCCTCGCGCGGACGTAGATAGCGCAGATGCCCTTAATGCTTCCGGTGGCAACGTACATATAAATAAGCCACTGATAGCCGCTGAGCATTTCAATCAGACCAACCAGAGGCACCGCCGCCGCAAATATCACCAGACCGATTATCGCCGTGTTGATGCCGATAGACAAAACGTGCTTGCCGTTGTTCGCCTTATCCAGCGCATAGCGAAGCACGCCCTCGTTTATTGAGAGCGTTACCACTGATATCAGAAGCGATGAGGCGTTGATGATATTGTTCACATCGCCGAAGCCGTCCGCGCCGAGCATGTTTGTGTAGAATTTCAGCATTACATACACAAGCATCTTCGAGCCGAACTGCCCTATCGCCAGAATAATGGTGTTGTTCGCCAGAGTCTGGTATTTATTCATGTCAGAAATCTTTCGTTATGTGTTATTTCCCTCGTTATCCCGCAGCTCCCGGAAAAATCGCGTGAGGATATCCCCGCACTGCTCCATAAGTATCCTGCTGCGGACAAAGGGAATGTGGGTGAAGCGTTCCTCAAACAAATTCACCACCGAGGCGCAGGCGCCGTTCTTATCGTCAAACGCGCCGTAAACCAACCGTTTCAGCCGGGAATTCATGATCGCCCCGGCGCACATGGGACACGGCTCAAGGGTCACATACAGTGTGCACCCGGTGAGCCGCCAGCTTCCGAGAGCCTTTGCCGCCTGCTCTATCGCGATTATCTCCGCGTGGGCGGTGGGGGACTGGAGCTGCTCCCGCAGGTTGTAGCCCTCGCCGATTATTTTTCCCTCCGGGTCAACCACTATCGCTCCTACCGGGCATTCGCCCAGCTCGTAGGCGCGGGCGGCAAGCTCCAGAGCCTTTGTCATATATTCCTCGTCAAGGGTCATGCTAAATCCGCCTGAATGCCTGAACTGCAACGGTGAGTATCAGCCATACCGCATTGTATATCGCGATCCAGAAGCCGTTGAGCAGTGAATAATTCCGGAATGCCGCGAAAATGAACACCAGCAGAACTCCCATAGCTATGCCGAATATCTCCATTATGCAGCCCATCTTTATGCGCTCGTTGAGAGCCTTTGCGCCGCTTATCGCAGACGCAAGGGAAGAGAATGTGCCGTCGCAGGAAACCGCCGCGCTGCCCTTTCCGGCGTACTTTGTGTGCTCGTCGAACAGGTCGTGCGCCTCCGCCGGAAGTATTCTCACGTCCTCGGCGTAGATATCGAAAAGCTCAGATACAACGCCCTCGGTAAGCGCGCCGTCCACCGTCTTTATAACAAGGCTGACGCCGTTTCTTGAAAGTCTGCGGACATGGTTCTTCACCTGAGGATTTGCGGAAAGGCTGACGAAAAACAGCATACATACCTCTCCGGCTATCGCAAGATAAACCACTTCATCGTTCTTCTTGTTGAGGGCGGATTCCTTCTTGCTGTCTGGAACGGTTATCCCGTGAGATTTCATGTGGTCGCGGCTGCCGAGAAGCACTCTGCGGCTTCCTATCCAGCCGGAAACGCCAAGACCGCTTTCATAAACGCAGTTGGACACCTTTTTCAGCAGCGCCGGCTTGTAGTTCAGCATATTGAACAGCGGGTCGGCAAGAATGCTGTCGGAGCTTACCGCAAGGCTCGCGGCATAGATTATCGCCTCGTCAATGGTGACGTGCTGAGAGCCGTTGGCGCCATTCTTGTTGTAGTCCCAGATATTGCGGATAGAAACAGAGCCAGCGGGGAACAGGGTCTTTGCCTCCACCAGCACGGAATTTACCGCGCTGAAATCCTCCACCGCGCTGTAACCGAGGATCGCCGCCCGGCGCTCGTTGGTTTTTCTTGATGCGCTCAGCATAGGCAGCATAACTATCAGCGCGCCGGTAAAGGAAGCGCCTATGCAAAGCACCGCCGAAAACGCAGTCGCTGCAAATGACCACTGGTTCATTATGTTGGAGGTAACTCCGGTTTCCGCAAAGAAGCCGATAGCCCCGCCCACAACGGAAAGTCCGAGGATTACCGGGGTCAGCACTCTTGAAATGCGGTCGGAAACGTCCTCGCAGTAGGTGGAAATGATGAAGTCGCAGAGCATTTCCGTCTTTCTCATGGAGGCAGTTACGGGCATTCCCCGCACTGCTCCGCGGGCAAGCTGCTCCGCGTCCTCGCCGTCGGTGCATTCAACATAGTATTTCTCGCTGTCGCCGGAAACAAAGCGGAAGTTGTTCTTCGCGGCGCTGACCGTGCACAGTTTTGAGATAGTGTTGAAGCAGAGGGACAGCATGGAAACTATAAGGTACACAAAGGATCGGTTCATTGCGAGATAGTTGGTTTCCGCAAGATACATCACTATCGCTCCAAGCGCGCCGAGATGCGCAAATGCGCAGAGGGTGTCGCCGTCCGGCTTGCCCTTGAGCAGGCGTGAGAAGCCGTTGGTTATAACGCTGGAGCAGGCTCCGAAGCTCAGAATGCCAATGGTGAGATTTGTATACAGGAAGATATCCGGCTTCATAAGTTCGGACACTATCGGGATAGAATCGATCTTGAAGAAGTATACCAGCGCCGCGATGATCGCTACCGCTGTAAGCAGTCCAAGTATCGCAAGACGTCCGGCAAGTCCCTTTCCTGCGCGGGCAAGACGCTCGGTGATAACATTCTCATCATCGAGGTCGATTACCTCGTCCTCTTCCTCATCGTCGTCGAGCTCCTCGTCCTCTTCCTCATCGGAATTGTCTACCTCGTCGTCGATGTCCTCAAGCATGAAGCTGGAAATACGGCGCTTTTTCCGCGCAGCAAGGGCTTCCGCCTCGCGCACTGCGGCAACCGGATCGGTTTTCGGAAGTATAGAGGTGTCGATCACCTTGTTGTCGTAATCAAGATTGAGTGACCGGGGCGGCAGAGCCTTCGGGTCAGAGAGGTCGGTAAGCGTCAGAGTGCGCTCCTCAGCGATGCTCTTTTCCCGCTGCTCCTTGAGCTTCTTGTTGAGGGAAGCCACAAGCGCGTCGCTGCCGCGTCTTTCCTTTTCAGAAACGGTTTCGGACTTCTTCTGCGCGCCGGGAGTGAACAAAACCTCGTCCGCGTTGTTCTGGTGCTTCTTGCGTGAAGTTACCGGAGAGTACTCCTTGACGTGCTCCATTTCGCCGCCGGACATTTTCTTGAGGTCGTTTCCGGAAACCGCCAGCGTATCGCCTATCTCCTGCTGGGACTCGGACGCGTTTTTCAGCTCGTCAACCGCCTTTTCGCGGGATTCCATCGGATTCAGGGAGTCCACAAGGTCATCCGGCTCCTCCGCCGCTTTATCTGCGGCAAGCAGGGCGCGGTTTATCTCCTCGATCCGCTGGAGCTTTCTTAGCTGCTGGGTTTCGGTGGTGACAAGATCACTTCTTGTATGGAAAATTATATCATCGTCAGCCCCGGCAACCTTTGGCTTCACAAACGGCTGAACATATTCGCTCTCCGGCTGGACTTCCTCCGGCTGCTCCGGCTCGGCAAACAGCTTTGCCGCCTCAGTCGGAGAAGCAAGCTCGGCGGTGAAGCCGCTGTGCTCAGGCTCTTCCGGCTCTTCCGGCGCTTCCGGCTCAGCCTCCTCCGGGTCAAACTGCATTTTACGGGCGCTTTCCTGCTCGGTGCGCTCCCTTTCAAGTCTTTCCTGTTCCTTTTCAAGTCTGCGCTGCTCGGCAAGGCGCTGCTTCTCCTCGCGCTCCCTGCGGCGCTGCTCCTCGGCTTCCGCCTTTTTCTGCTTCTGCTGGGACTTGCGGCGCTCGTTTTCCTCGGCTGCGCGGCGGATACTTTCTGCACGCTGGCGGTTTTCTTCCTCTTCGGCAAGCTCCTGCTCCTCCCGCTCCCTATCGGACATACGGGTCTTTGCGCCGGTGCTGCGCATAAGCTCGTCAAGCTCGTTTCCTCCGATTATCTCGGTCACGCTTTCGGTAGATTTTGAAGTGCCGCCGGAGCTGCGCTTTTTGTCTATTTCCGCCAGAATATCGTCAACGCTGTATTTATCAGACATCTGAATCTCTCCTAATTATTTCATGAAAATCAGCCGCGGTGTTTTACTACCTCGTACATCAGAATTCCTGCCGAAACGGAAGCGTTCAGCGAATTCACCTTTCCGTTCATCGGCAGCGACAGTATCATGTCGCAGTTCTCGCGAACCAGCCTGCCCAGCCCGAATCCCTCGCTTCCGATAACCAGCGCAACTGCCCCGGAAAGGTCAGCCTTATCATATGGCGTGCCGTCCGCTTCCATACCGTAAACCCAGACGCCCTGCTCCTTGAGCCGCTTTATTGCGTCCACCAGATTTGGTACTCTCGCGACCCTAAGCCATGCGGCTGCGCCCGCCGAGGTCTTGAATACTGTTGCGTTGAGGGAGGCGCTGCGCCTTTTCGGAATTATCAGTCCGTCAGCGCCCGCCGCCTCGGCGGTTCTGATTATCGCGCCGAGATTGTGGGGATCTTCGATCTCATCTGCAATGATGATAAACGGCGGCTTTCCCCGCTCTTTCGCCGCGGCGAGGATATCCTCCACCGTGGAATAGGACGCGGCGGCAAGCTCGGCAGCAACTCCGCCGTGCTTCGATGTACCGCACATCGCAGTAAGCCGCTCGTCGCTCAGTTCCTTGACGACAACGCCCCGCTGCTTTGCAAGCGAAACGATCTTTCCGAGGGACGCGCCTTTCTGGACATACAATGTGTCAAGCTCCCTGCCGGAGCTGAGGGTCTCCGTGACGGCATTCCGTCCGTATATTAGATTATTTTCCTGATTTTCCATACTGTTTCCTTTGCAATATAAATTAAAATTATATCTGCACATTAATATACAGTATATATTATATCATATTTCTTTACTCATTTCAAGCACCAAATACTTTATAATTATGAAATTTTGCTGAATTTTGCATATAAAGAAACGGGCAGAAACAGGAATGCTTCCCACTTTCCCACTTATCTGCCCGTCTTGTTTTGACTGTCACTCTACGACCTTGTAATCCTTGTCCTCCACTGCTTTCTTGAGAACCTCAAACGGAGTTTCAGCGGAAAGTTTAACCACCGCCGTGCCTTTTTCGTGGCTCACCTCGGCGCTCTCTACCGTGGGAATTGCCTCCAGAGCCTTCTTCACTGACGCTTCGCAGTGTCCGCACATCATGCCCTCGATCTTCATTGTGATCTCCATAGTTTTCTTCTCCTTTGATTTACTGTTGATTTTTTTGTCGCGCTTCGGGTCGTGAAGCTTCACAAGATTTAGCCGCAGCGCGTTAGTGACTACGCAGAAGCTGGACAGGCTCATCGCCGCCGCTCCGAACATCGGATCCATGCTCCAGCCGAACAGGTTCACAAAAGCCCCCGCCGCCAGCGGAATCCCGATAATGTTATAGATAAACGCCCAGAACAGGTTCTCCTTGATGTTCCTGAGGGCTGCGCGGCTGAGCCTTATCGCCGCAGGAACGTCAGTGAGCCGGCTGTTCATCAGCACTACGTCCGCCGCGTCTATCGCAATATCCGTTCCCGCGCCTATCGCAATGCCGATATCTGCTCTTGTGAGCGCAGGGGCGTCGTTTATTCCGTCGCCAACCATTGCGGTCTTTCCCTGACGCTTCAGTGAGCGTATGACCTCCTCCTTGCCGTCCGGGAGCACTCCGGCTATCACCTCGTCTACTCCCGCCTGAGCGCCTATCGCCCGCGCGGTGCGCTCGTTGTCGCCGGTTAGCATTACCACCCGTATTCCCATGCGCTGAAGCTGCTTCACCGCTTCGGGGCTTTCCGGCTTGATAACGTCGGCGGCGGCAATAATTCCAAGCATTCTTCCGTCACGGCAGAAGCACAGCGGGGTCTTTCCCTCTCCGGACAGCCTGTCCGCTTCTGAAAGCAGCTCCGGAGATATCTCGACGTTCTCCGAGATGAACTTGACACTGCCGCCAAGCAGCTTTCCGCCGTCGTATTCCGCGGAAAGCCCGTTGCCCGGCATTATGACGAAATTCCCGGTTTCGGCAGGAGAAATCCCCTCCTCGCCGCACTTCTTCATCACCGCAGCGGCAAGGGGGTGCTCGCTTTTAGCTTCAAGGGCGCAGGCGGCGGAAAGCAGCTCCGTCCGTGAAACTCCCTCGGCGGGGACTATATCAGTTACTGCTGGCTCGCCCTTGGTGATAGTTCCGGTTTTGTCCAGCGCGGCAATTCGTATCTTTCCCGCTTCTTCCAGAGAAACTGCGGTCTTGAACAGAATGCCGTTCTTCGCGCCGACACCGCTGCCCACCATTATCGCCACGGGGGTCGCAAGTCCCAGCGCGCAGGGGCAGCTTATGACAAGGACTGAGATTCCCCTTGCCAGCGCGTAGCCCACGGTCTGACCGCACAGCAGCCACACCGCGGCAGTCACCAGCGCGATCCCTATGACCACCGGCACAAACACTCCGGAAACCCTGTCCGCGAGCTTTGCAATAGGCGCTTTGGTCGCCGCAGCGTCGCTCACCATTTTTATGATCTTCGACAGCGCAGTGTCCGCGCCGACCTGAGTTGCCTTGCAGCGCAGGTATCCTGAAAGATTTATCGTGGCGGCGGAAACCCTGTCCCCTGCCGCCTTGTCCGCCGGAATGCTTTCGCCGGTGAGCGCAGCTTCGTTCACAGAGCTTTCTCCCTCGGTAACTACTCCGTCGGCGGGAATGCTCTCTCCGGGGCGCACCGCGAAAATATCCCCGGCATTGAGCTGCTCGATCGGTATCTGCCGCTCGGCGCCGTCCCGGATAACCGTTGCGGTGGTAGGCGCAAGCTTCATCAGCGAATTCAGCGCGTCGGTGGTCTTTCCCTTAGAGCGGGCTTCCAGCATTTTCCCGACGGTTATCAGCGTCAATATCATTGCGGCGGACTCGAAATAGAACTCATTCATATAGGACATTACCGCCTGATGATCGCCGTGAAGCTGCGCGTCAGTCATTGCGAACAGTGCGTAGGTGCTGTACCCGAACGCCGCAGAAGCCCCCAGCGCCACCAGCGTATCCATATTCGGCGCGCCTTTGAACAGCGCCTTAAAGCCGCTGATGAAGAATTTCTGGTTTATCACCATGACCGCCGCGGTGAGCAGAAGCTGGATAAGCCCCATTGCCACATGATTATCCTCAAGGAACGGCGGCAGTGGAAATCCCCACATCATGTGTCCCATTGAGAAATACATCAGCGCCGCCAGAAAGATGAGCGAGGAAATAAGCCGCGCTTTCATTGATGAGGAGCTTTTTTTCACAGGAGCTTCCTCCGCTCTCTGTGCCGCCTCAGAGCCTCTCACGCTCGCGCCGTAGCCCGCCGCAGTCACCGCGGAAATAATAACTCCGCTGTCCGCAGTTCCCTCCACAGTCATGGAGTTAGTAAGCAGGTTTACCGAGCAGGAGCTTACCCCCGCCACCTTTGAAACGGCTTTCTCAATTCTGGCGCTGCACGCGGCGCAGCTCATGCCTGTTATATCAAATTGCTGCATTCACAGCTCCTTTCATTTCATCAGCTTCTGCAATGTCACCAGAAGCTCGTCGATGACCTCATCGTTGCCCTCTCTGATATTCTGCGCAACGCAGGTCTTAATATGAGCGGAAAGCAGCTCCCGGTTGAACGAATTCAACGCCGCGCCGGCAGCGGCTACCTGTATCATGATATCGGTGCAGTATGCGTTGTTCTCCAGCATTCCCTCGATGCCACGAAGCTGCCCCTGTATCCGCTTTATGCGGTTCATAAGCGAGCGGAATTCCTCCGGCGGGCGCTCCTTTGTTTTTTTGCAGTGCTGGCACTGGCAGCATTCCTTGTTCTCCGTTTTTATCATCTCCTTTATTTATTGTAATTATATTATATACCCCTACGGGGTATTTGTCAATAGGGCATTCTAATTCAGCGGAGGGCGTAATATGTCGTAAAAATCACCGGCGCACGGCATTGACAAAACCGATTTTTTTCTATATAATTATATAAAAGGCAACACCGCACAATTATGCAATGACAATCCGGATAATAAGCACATTTAGTAAATGTCTATATCAACCCTAAAACGTCTGCCGAGGCGCACTGAATCAAGCTGCCAGACAAGGTCTGTCAGCCAGAATCAGGTTTGCC
>JAGAJA010000114.1 GCA_017829075.1 Oscillospiraceae bacterium
AATCAGCGTTCCCCACATTTTATCAGTTGGTGCATTTGAGCACCCTGTCGCTAATCCACTACACGGATATCGGATTTCATTTAAGTCAATACTATCGAAATAGCCACGAGCGTATATGAAGTCATCGGCATGTTTTCCATCGAGGGTGTCAGCGTGTATACCATTGTATCCACCAATATAAGAAGAGCTTTTTATTTTTACGTTCTCAATGGCTGCATTTGGAGCAACAAACGGTGTTGCGGTTGTTCCCGGTTCAAGCTTTGCATTTTTTAGTTCGACGGAGTATTCTCCGGTATAGACAACATAAGGATATGCAAACCATATATCAGCCTCACTGAAATACGTTAATGCGGAGTAATAAGGTGTTTCTCCGTATGGTACGATAGAACCGTTTTTATCGGCGTTTAAGATTGCGGAATATCTTGTTCCGTCTATTTCTACCGACATGGTGTAGTTTTTTCCTTCTTCGATAACTCCACTGCATATGTTCTGTCTTATACCCACATTTGATCCGGTGTTTTCGATCCGTACTCCGCCGGGATCAAGCGGAGAAACAGTAATACCTCCTGTGCTATCTGCCTGAACCACCCAGCGGTCAAGACATTCCTTTTCTCCCTCCGAGTAAACGGACTTTCCTGCCTGATTAATCTTGAAATCAGAATTATCTAGTAAATTCGGGTTGATATAGTTTATCTCGTTCCAGCTTGCTTTTTCGTCCGCTGTGACGTGAATATCAGCATTTCCTGCGTGAGCGCTTGCAGCGGCTCTGGCTACATCGTCCACCGCCGAACCGCCGGAAGCTGTGGACGCTTTAAAAGGGCTTTCTACATAGTCATCGCTCTGGATAAGCGCCGAGCCTGTCCCCCGCAGATACACCTTGCCGGAAATTCCCCGGAGCGTGTCCGCCTGCCCCGCAGGGATTGAAGCCACACCGTCCGCGCCTGCGGTTATTCCCGGCATTTTCGCCGCGTAAATTGTGTCGGTGCTGTCGTTCCTGATGTGCGCGTGCGCGCCGTCAAGCCCGGTCACGGCGACCTCTGCGCCGGTGAGGGTGATTGTTTTTGTTGCCATGGTTTGTCCTCCTTATAGTCCGTAGTATTTTTTCAGCCATGCGGTGTTTGTGGCTATCTGCTCGGCGGTGTGCGCAGTCCCGCCGAAAGCCGCCATTTTGTATTCAACAGGAATTGATGTGATAACATCGTATGCGTCATTCCTGATTCGCGACAGATAATAGCTTCCCTTGTAATTCCCGCTAACCGCCGCGAAATCCCCGATGTGAACACCATCTACATACAGTGCCGCAGTCGTGCTGTTCACGCGCACCGCTACCGCGATATGCCATTCGTTATAAGACATTACTGTGCTTACCGCAGAGTAGTTATTCGACGTCGCCGCGATCATGTTTTCCGGAGTCGTGGAAATACAGAATGCCACTTTATCCGTATTAGTCCCGAACCACTTCGACACGATATGCTGCCAGCCCGCGAGAATGCTTCCTGTGGAGCTGGTCTGCTCAGTAGTTCGATATACGCAGTAGAGGATAGCCTGTTCCTGCGCCGCTTTGAACTCACCATATACACCGCTAGGAAACCTCAGACAGTCCGCATTGACCTCCGCGCTGCCGGTAATCGGGATATTATCCCCGCCAAGACGGTTAGTCCAGAGAGCCGCTGTACACTGCCGCTTATAGTCAAAGTACCCCACAAGTCCCGCAGTCACCGGCATGATCGTTGAATTGCCCAGCCCCGACAACATAGCCACCGCCAGAAACGCCGCATTGTGCATAGTAACGTCAGTGATACCGCTGCTTATAGTCGGCTCGAACTCATTCCCCGCGTCGTCGGAGATACGGGAGATAAGCCCTGTTGTACCGTCCTTTTCGGCGGTATATGTTGTGCCGTTGAATTTTACGGAATTATCTGTCAAGTACTGGTATTCGGTCAGGGTAAAGCTGCTCTCGTATTTGTCCAGCAAGGCTCCCATTGCGTCCACGCGCTTCTCAAGCTGGCTTTTGGTTACGCTCCGCTCCGGCGGTGTTGTCGTGCTCGCGCTTGCGCTTCTTGAAGTGCTGTCTGCGACATACACCAGCGACGCGGGCAGGGTGCATTTTATCGTGTGCTGTCCGTGATAGCGCCACACCTGCGAGGTTATCATTCCGCAGGCATAGCCACGGTCAACATCGACTGTACCGCCCCGCAGCTTCACATAATCCCCGACATCAAGCGACGGATCGCCGTTGAATTCCGCATTGAACACGCGGTTCACGCATACATAGATCTGCCGCAGGATATCGTTGAGCGCGGATTTTACCTCACTGTCGCTAAGCCCCGCCATGAGGGGATTTTCCTCAAGCTCAAGGTGCGCCAGCTTCTGGTTTCCAATGGCTTTGAGTGTAGAATACAGCGCCTTTCCGTTCCTGCGCATGAATACCTTTGAAATGCGGGTCTTATCGTCCGAAAAGTCGGTGGAAAACCGGATATTCCCTAAGATCTCCCGCGCTGGGATCACTGCCCCGGTAGTATCGTCCGTATCGCAGGTGAGCGGAATGAAATCCAGTTCCATACCAGCCCGGGACATTCTCGCAAAGCTGCCGGTTGCAGAGGCTACGAACATCAGCAGATCACGTTCGGTCTGAATTCTCGACGTATTTATCGCCGCGGAAATTGTGGCGTTCGGCAGAGCCTCGAACTGCTCCTGAGTCATGCCGAAGCTTAGCCCGGCGGCGTCGCAGGATCCTGTTACAAGCTCATACAGAGTGCCGCTCCGGGCAGTGGCTTCGATATCAAACAGCATAAGACCGTCGTTTGCTTTGAGCCTGATCGCGCTTCCGCTGCGCTTTATGGTGGAACCGTCAACATAGAACTTCCCAAGCGGGACGTTTTCCGCCTCTTGGGGGTTCATATCGCTGTTAGGATAAATGAGGAAACTCAGCTTTATCGCCGCTCCGTCAAGGTCGTTAGTCCTTGCGAAAAGCCCGGTGAAGCCTATCGAAAGCTCCGACGAATACACCCCGCCTGGGCGGAAGTCCCCGCTCCTGTTGAGCTTTTGGGTAATGCTAAGCGAGCCGGAGATCAGGTTCTTATCTGTGAAATAAACGAGTTCTCCGCTGTTCAGAAGCACTGCGCCGTATATGCTCACATACCGGACGGGCTGCTTGATGAGGTCTTTGTAGGTATCGCTTACATTGATCATGTTAATACTCCGTGAATGTTACAGTGAATTCCCACCAGCTCTGCTCCGGGTCGAAGGGATCCCATTGCACAAGCTTCGGATTTCTGGACGGCTCGGCATAGCAGGTCATGGTGCTGTATTGCGTGTCGGCGTCCTGATTGATGTCGAAGAACGTAAGCTCCAGCGACAGCGGCTTTATCGCCTGCCGTATCTTCCGCAGGTCGGGGGTCTGGACTTTCCATGTGAACGTCACCTGCCGCACGTCCGAGCGGATCACGTCGCGGGTCATTGTTACGTCCTCAGACCGCCCGGCGCTTTTGCTGTCGTAGTCCTTGTAGAGTGGGTCGAAATTGCTCGGTGTGGGCATTTCCACGCCGTTTATCTTTACTATTGAAGCGTAGTCCGGCATTTTTCCTCCTTTCCGGGCATAAGAAAAGCACCCTGCGAGGTGCAAGGTGCTGTGATTTAATTTAAGTGGGATTATTCGGTTTCAATGTTGAAATACCGTATGCTGATAGATGGCAGCGATACCTGCTTTCCGACAATGCTTTCATAGGTATAAACACCCTCGCAGTCGCCGTACAGCGTGATTATGTCGTCCTCAAGTATTCTGTCAGCGGATTTCGGGAGGTATACCTCCGCAAATATCGTATCGCTCCAGACATATGTTCCCTCGGTGACGTTAATGCGCAGATAAGTGGTGTTGCCCTCGGTCGCTGTCTGGACTACCTTTCCTCTGAAGTGGAAAGCCTGACCTTTGTACTTGTCGGGATTTCTCGCAAGGTCGGAATACGCTATCTCGGTACAGCTCGCTATGTAATCTTCTTTGGAGAGCTGCTGTACTGAGCTGGTTTCGCTTGAATTCATACTCTCCTCTGCTTCTCTAGCTCCCTTTCCGATATTAACCAATATGGAAATCAGCACTCCGACAATGATCACTGCAAGAATGATACCTCCGCAGCCGATACCCTGTTTTGATCCACAGAACGGACAGATTTTCGCCCCGTTTGGTATTTCCATTTTGCACTTGTTACACAGCATACAATTACCAACCTCCAAATTATTTCGATGAATTATGACAATTGTATGATATCACAAATTCTTTCAAATGTCAATACCCGTTCGACCGCGCGTTCTCCCTCGATTGATAGGTAGTCACGCTCTCACCGACCTTATCTCCGTCAAGGTCTATTTCGTTCTGCATGGTGAGATTGAGGTTGATTACAGAGCCGTTTTCCATTGCCCGCAGGCGGCTGGACAATTCCTCCGGGGAGAGCATTTGCCCTATTCCCGACGAGGGGGACTGCTGAATGTCGCTGTAATCAGCGTACTGGTATTGTGACGTATCGACAGCGCGAACTCTGCCGCCACCCCCTCCCCGACCGCCGGAATGCTGATTACCAATGCTGTTATAACGATAGGTTAATCTTTCTGAACTCGTGGTATCCGTTTCAGAATTCATTGACTTCTCGCCGCTCATGTCGTTCGTCTGCTGATCCCGGAAAAAAGAAGATATATCCATTCCGACATTGCGCCAGAATTCACTCCACGCTTTTCCGAATTCCCCTGTCCACGTTGTGGCAGCGTTGTCTATCTGTTCAAGCCAGTTCTGGATATCGGTCAGTGCCTGCGAACGCGCGTATTCATTCTCATGATCTCCGAAAGCCTGATAAAGGGTACTTCCAACATCAGTCCAGAAATCCGACCAGCCATCGCCGAACAGATCTCTTACTTTCTTATCAAGCACCCGCAGGCTTGAAAGCTGCGTGTCGCTGTCGAAATTGAATGCGTCCAGCAGGGTCGAGAACCCCGTCCCGATATCCGAAAACGTGGTGCTAAACGTACTCCCCAGACCGTCAAGGCTGAAATTATTGAGGTTGTCCAGCTCGTCAGAAAGCCCTCCGAGGTCGTTTGTAAGACCAGCGACTACATCAGAAGCGCCCTCCGCTCCCGCTGCCACCGCCGCGAAATCCACTCCGCCGGTGCTTTCAGAACCGCCGAACACATTCAGCGTATCGATATCCAGCAGGGACTTCTTCGCGGAGTCGGCACTGTTGCCAAGTCCTGCGTAGCTGTCCGCAAGACCGTCTACGCTTTCAGAAGCCGTGTCCGCGCCGTCGGCAGTGTCCTGCATGGCTTCACCCTCGGAGCTGTTCATCTCCCTTGCGGTCGCGCCGATATCAGCGACAAGCGCCAGCATTCCTGCTATTATCGCAAGCCAGCCGACAGTCGCTTTCAGCACGTTCGCCCGGGTGATCTCTTTCGGAATGAGGATATTCAGCAGGTCTTTCCACTTCGCGTTCGCCGCGTTGTAGAGAAGCTGCGCCTTTGTCACCGCCGGAATTGCCACAGCCGACAGCAGCGAGATAGTCAGCATGGTCTTTGCGGTGGGTGATAGGTTTGTCAGAAATGTTGCAACCTGATTTATTCCCTCGCCGAGAGATACAACCAGCGGCGAAACCGCTTCCAGACCGCTGCGAGCCATTGAAAGCAAGGAAGTAGCGGTAGGCAGAAGCTGCGTGCCGAGGTCAGCGGTGAGGTTCTCAATCTCCGCCTCCTTGAATGTGGTGAGCGAACCGGAGAAGGTGTCGTTTTCCCGGGCGTAATTCCCCGCCGCGTATTCGGTCTTTTCAAGGAACATCTGCATAGCCGCAGAAACCTTCTGCTGCGTGGTTTCCAGCTTGCCTAAGCCCTTTTCCTGCGCGTATATCTGGAGGGTCGTATCGTTGATAGCTACTCCCAGATTGTCCATCATCGTGAAATTGCCCTTTGCCGCGCCGGTGACTGCTTCCATAGCCGAGGAAACGTCAATTCCCATAATAGAAGCCACGTCCGAGGCTCTTTGCATGACCTGCTGTGACGTTTTAGCGGCGCTTGCGATATCGTAGCCGGAGCCTTTCAGCAGCGCGCCCATTTTGTTCGCAGTAGCGAGGTAGCCGGATTCCGACAAGCCCATATCCTTGAAAGCGGTCTTTGCCGTATTGCGCATAGAGTCCGCGTGCTGCCGGAATACAACCTCAGCGCCGCCGAGGTTCTGTTCAAGCTCGCCGCCGGACATTATGCTGTCGCTGATTATCTTTCCGATACCCAGCGCGGAAGCCGCCTGCGCTACTTTCTTGAATACGCCGGTCGCGGAGTCGCCATAGCGCTGGGTGCGCTCCTCCATGTCGTCAAGGCGGTTTATTACGCCGTTTATCGCGTTGTTGAACTCCAGGTTCTGCGCCGTGATTATGACGTTTACTTCTTCTGCTGTCAACTGTTTCCCCCCTTGAAAGTGCTGTTATGAAGCGCAGCGTACTGCGCCATTTTCGCCTTGTGTTTTCGCCAGTCCGGGGCTTCCTCCGCGAGGAACTTGAAATGCTGCTCCGGGCTTCGCGGGAAGTGCCGGGGCGAATTAACCGCAAGCCCGGTCAGATACGCATTATGCCAGCAGAACACGGCGAGGGTGCGCTGCTGCTCCTCCCGCCGCTTTGCCGCTGATTTGATAAGGTCGCCTATTTCCGCCGGCGTAAGCTGGTAGAACTCCACCGTGTACGCGCCTAGCTCTACCGCCGACTGTTTCAGCCGGGAAATCAGCTCCGCAGCGCTGCACGGTTCTGAAGCTGATTCTGGATTTTTTTTGCGGATTCAAGCGCTGTTTTCGCGATAAAGCCGCCGTTTTCAAGGGCAGTGACTATCACCTCTGCGAGGTCGTTCAGAGAGCCGCCGTTATCCACAAATTCATCGTAGATATCGTAGGCGTCGGTTGTCGGGATATCCGCGCCGTGGGCAATGAATTTCACCGCAACCCCTACCCTGTCGCACTTCGCAAGCCCCTCAATAAGGCTGCCGCCCAGCTCGTTCTCCAGCTTCTCCGCGCGGCGGGCTGTATAGCGCAGTTCAACGCTCTTTTCCGGGGTGATTTTAAGTGTTGCTCCTGTCATGAGTTACCTCCTTATGTTGTGCCGTCGGAATATACCAGCGTGGATTCAACCGTTGCGGACAGCCGGAACGAAATAACGTCGCCGACCTTGCCTGCGGTGATGTATACTGTGGGCTTGCCCTTCCATGTATAATTGGAGCCGTCCGGATAGGTCAGCTTCCAGTCCGCCAGCGTGCCCTCCAGCTCTTTGAGCGCGGCGAACGCCTTTTTTACAAGGTTTCCGCTGTCCTCTGCGGTTTCCTTGTTGTAGTAAAAGTCAAAGCCCAGATTGCCGGTGTCGGTCAGCCCGGCAATGTAGCGCTTGTTGCTGTCGCGCATGTTGGTGACTTCCTTCTGCTCCGGCTCGCTTCCCATGTCCGGGTAGCCGTTCATGCCGTACAGTTCCTTGTAGGTCGTGCCGCCGTCTGTCGAGAAATCAAGGTGCGTGTCTTTGGTTAAGTACTCCATAATATCATCTCCTGTAAATTAATCCTGTGTGTTCGTCGATTTTTGCCGAGAATGTCATAGTCCGGCGGTGCAGGCGGTTTTCCCGGATAGACCCGCCGGAAGTCCTGACAAATCCTCTTGAAATAAGCCGCTGTGAGAGCTTCAGCGCCGTTTCTGAGCAGCGCTGTAATTCCGTGTCGTACACGTCAAGCTGGAACATCACCAGCGCGTAGCGTTCCTCGCCGGAAATGATGTCCCCGGAGCCTCCGTCCAGCGGAGTGAGAATGCCCAGCGGGAACTTCGCCACCGTGTCCGGGAACTGCGGCTCTACCCGGACGATATCCTCTATCATCGGCGGGATAAGCGTGTATACGTCAATCATCGAGCGCCCTCCGTATCTCCTGTGCGACAGTGTCGTAAATTTCCTGCTCCCTCACCGCCGGGCGCAGGAACGGCTGCGGCGGGCTTCCGTGGGAGGTGTGCCAGTTGCCCTGCTCGTCCTGCCAGCGCCAGCTTTCCTTGCTGGTATGCTCGACAGCGGGGTCTCCCGCCGTGCCGGTACCGTATTCCACAAAAATCGCGTATTCCTTGTTAGTGCCTACCGAAACGGTGAGCGGCGCGGTTTTCTGCGCCTTAATGCTGTTGCGCAGTTCGCCTGTTTCCACCGGGCAAAGAATTACCGCGCGGCTGCGGGTCTTTTCCCCGGCTTTGAGCAGTCCGCGCTCAACTACCCTGTCGCTGTCGTTCCGGATAGCTTTCATTTTAGCAATAAGCTGCTGTACTGTCATACCTTTTCAGCACCCGCTTTCGTGTAGTTCGTGTACCGGGTCACGCCTTTTACCTCGTACATATCGCCGTTTATCTCCACCCGGCAGCGCTCCATTACAGCCGCCCCCGGCGCGCAGAGAAGCAGCACCGAGCGGATGACATTCACGCCGTATAATTCAGCGGTGGCGGTGTCGGAGATAGGCTGCACCTCTGCGGTGAGAGTGCCGGAGCTGAGATATTTTACATCTGTTCCGCAATAGCTGCTTTTCTGCTCAACCGGGCGAAACAGCGGAAGCTCTTGCAAGCGTTTATTCATCAGCCGTATAAAGTACCCCCGCCTTTCTGGGATAGTTTTTCAGCCGCGCCAGCAGCTCCGGCGGCAGACCGTCGAAGCTCTGGGAAATACCGCCCTCGCTGCGGGAGCTTTCACCCTCTGCGCCCCGCTTATTGTAGGCGATTATCGCAAGCTGAACCTGCACTGAAACAAGGCGCTCCGGGACTTCCTCCCGCCCGATATAGTCGCACACAGCGTCCCCGGCATCCGACAGCAGAACGGAGATAAGTCCGTCCTGCGTATCGTCGGTAATTCCGGCTAGGGTCTTGAAGCGTTCAAGGGCTGTCATGCTACCGTCACGACATTGGAGAACGTCACGCACTTGCCGTCTGCGCCTCTTACCGCAACGCATACCTTATTGCTGCTGGAAGCAGTTGTAGCGCCGTCCGCAGGGAGCGCAGTCCAAGAGGAAAGGTCGTCGCCAAACTTGGGCGCGGAAACGCTTGCTCCTGTCTTGTAAACAAGAGTTCCTGCGGGGTAGCCGGCAATCTTGTTAACGGTAGCGCCGGTCATGGTGATGTTGAAGCTGGTGTAGCACACCGCGACAGCGTTTTTCTTATTGTCGAGAATGAAGCAGTCGTAGTAAACAAGCCCCTCGACAAGATTCCCCGCGATTCCGGGAGGGTTCTCATGAACCTTGTATTCAGCGAGCTTGACCGGAGCGACTACCGCTTCAGGGTGAATAATAATGCCCCACGCCCCGACCGGCATACGGCTCTCCGGGGTCTTGATGACGCTCATGCCGTCTATCTCGCCGACTGCGCCATTGATAAGCGCGTTTGTGGCTTCGCTGGTCTTGAGCAGTTCGTCGGTGGATTTGAGCAGGTTCACGACCTTGGGAGAAGCGTAGAAACAACGCCCAGTCTCGGGTATCTCTGCATTGTCAAGCTGCGCGGTAATGCCCAGCAGCTGGCTTACTATCGTGGACTTATCCGGTGTGTAATACCCGGAAATGCCCGCGCCCTTTGCGGCGGCGGCAAGACGGTAGCCGTCCAACTCCGGGATAACGCGCTGGTCTATCTGCCTGCGGAGCGCCTTTGCCGCGTCACGAACGCCCTCGGGGCTGTCTGCGGCGTTAGTCGCGTCGATAGTGAACGTAAAGGAGCGCTTGCGGGTGAGGGTCAGCTCCTGCGTGGTGTCCCCCAGTTCCTCGGGAGTGCCGTAGCGGTCAGAGCCTGTGGTCTTGTAGTCGTTCATCTCGGCGGTGTCCATGCTGTACACCTTGACGGTGCGAGCGCCGATAAATTCAGCCGTGTTCTGGCTTGCCAGCGGCTGTGTGAGAGTACCCTTGCGGAATACCTCATCAACTGCGCTGGAATACTTTTCTGCTAAGTTAATTGCCATAGTATACCTCCTGTAATTAAATGCCCAGTCCCTCGCGGAACGGGTCTGTCTTGGCGGGGCTTCCGGTCTTAGGGGGAGCGCCCGCCAGCTTCTTTGCGACCTCTGCGCTTACCGCGTCATTGAATGCCTTTACGACCGCCTCAACGCTGGTTGTGACCGCCTCGTCCGAGGAAACGTCAACCGCGCCGATAAGCGCCGCAGGGGCGTTCTTTTCCGCGAGTAAGTCGCGGGCTGTCGCGGTGCGTTCCTTGCGCTGGAGAGCGGCTTCGCGCTCGGCGAATTCGCGTTCGCGCTTTTCCTGCTCGTGCTGCGCCTTTTCCTCAGCGGACATCTTCGCTACACGCTCGGCTTCGGCTTTTTCGTCCGCCGCCTTTTTCTCCCAGCGCTTCTGCTCTGATTTCAGGCGGTCGGAGATTATCTTGTTCATCTCGTCCTGAGTGAATGTCTTTTCGGCGGTCTGAGGGGCGCTCTGAGGAGCGGTTTCCTGCCCCTTGGTGTCGTTACCCTCTGCCGGAGCAGGGGTGGCTTCCTGCGCGTTCTGGGTGGTCTGCGCGGGGGCTGTGGTTGTCTGTGTGGTTGTGTTGGTCTGTGTGTTGGTTTCTGCCATGATTTGTTCCTCCGTTTTACGTCCGTATGACTGAATTCCGGGCGCAGTTTAATGCCGTGAGCCTGTTTCGGGCATAAAAATAGCGCCGTGCATTTCTGCAAAGCGCTAGTTATGGTTGCAGGAACAGGATTTGAACCCGTGATCTCCGGCGTATGAAGCCGGCGAGATAGACCACTTCTCTACCCTGCAATAGAAAAGCGCCCCGTGTGGAGCGCTTGATTATTTGGTAAAGAAAACCGCCCGAATTGCTCCGAGCGGTCAAGATACGGTCATTTGGCAGGCGTACACTTCTCCTGCATCTCTCGGGTTTCCCCTGTCAGTACCATCGGCGTGTGGACTGTACGAAATCTTCCACCTCAAATGACCTACTATTATCTTACTAATATTATATCACACTTATTCGTGTTTGTAAAGTACTTTTTTGTTTCTAAGAAGTCTGTTCCAATCTCTTTCGTCAATTTCGACAAAAGTAATCACAGAATTCTTGTAAGCTGGATCATCGGCAGATGTATGAAGCCTTAGAGCCATCTTTGTATATCCGTTCTCGGTTGGTATCTGTTTAAGTACTAGAGCGGTATTCGGTTTGTTTGCTTCAAGAATATAATCCGGCGAACTAACCACTTCTTCAAAATACTTTCCATACTTTTCAAACACTCCCGGGTGGCGTGCTTGAATATGCGATACCTGCACATCGGTGATAATTACTTCATCAGACACAATATCTTCGGTAACGCACTTGTATATGTTGACATCAATTTTGCCTATGTAATGCACATCAGATACCGCCGTTCCTTTTTCATTGTGATTTATTATACCACTATCCCCGCCCCTTGTCAAGGTCTGAGCCGCAGTATTCACATTACCGCCCGACATGACCGGAACAGGCTCATTCGTGGGAAGTTCAACCTCCGTACCCTCTCTGCTCTCAATGCGCGGCTGCTCCCTGCCCTCGACGTATTTCTGATACCACTCCTCATACCCCATATCCGCTGGGACTTTCACAACATTCCCGTCCTTATCCCTTGCCCTGCGTTCCATTCCGGCAAGAGTATCCTCACCAAATTCGGCTATCGTAGTAGACCGGCAGAACGGGTGCATGGGCGGGTAGTTCGTGCCGGGCTTCGCGTCCTTTGCGGGGAACACCTTACCGTCAAGAGCGGCGCAGACCTCGCTTGTTTTGCTATCGAGTGTCGCAATGAAGCGGTACTTCTCGACCCCGGCTTCATCGTAGGCGGACATCTGCGCGGCGTTCGCAACGTATGCGCTCTCCGTCCGGACGATACGCCGGGCGCAGTAGGCGTTCACCCCGAAACGCTCCTGAATTATCCGCGCGGTCTTTTCGTTGGAGCGCCCGGACAGCATACTGACAAGCAGTTCCTTCTTCATGGATTCGGCGGTCGCGGAAACGTCCTTCCAGATTCGCTGTGAATAGTTCCCGCCCAGCCAGTTCCCGCGTAGAATTCGGTCAACGTCCTTCTGGGAGAACTTCGAGAAGCTAAACCCCAGCCCCGTTTCCTGCTGAATGTTGAATATCGAATGATAGTAGCTGTCATTCGCTACGTTCTTCAGCGCGGAGGTAACGGCGCGGTTCTCGGTCTGGTAGAGCTTCCGGCACTCCCGGTTGATGTCCTTGCCCAGCTGTTCAAGCCGGGTTATGCGGTAGCGGTAAGCCCCCGCGCTGTCTATCGCGGATATCAGAGCCTGCCGCTTCTCCGGGTCGGAAACGCGCTGCGCGGCGGCTCGGAGGTTCTGGAGTGCGGTCTTGTTGCCGGCGGCATTCAGTATCTTCCGCGCCTCTGCCTCGGAAATCCCGAAGCTCTCCATTCCGCGGAATACCGCCTTGACTTCCTTTGCTATGTAATCGGCAGATTGCTGAATAGCGCGGTTCATCTCGGCGGCAGTCTGCTCTGCCGTTCCCATGCGGTCAACCATGTCCTGCGCGGAACGCATTTCCCAGTATACCTTACTCGTCATTGTTCAGATCCGGTGGGAGGTTCGGGAAATCATTCTGCTGCGACTGCACCTTTTCCGCGGCGGCTTCGGGGTTATCCACAAACGGAAGCTGCCCCAGCAGGATCTCCAGCGGCACAACGTCCCGAAGCTCGGACACAAGCTGCGCCCGCTCCACCTCGTTCACAGGCAGCGCCCGGGTGAACTGTATCGAGATATCCGCGCTGTCAATGCTCCCGCCGCCGGTCAGGGCGAGGTAATTGCACAGCAGCCGCAGACGCTCTTTCAGCCCCTCCCGGAAGTAGCGCTCCTTGATTTTCGTGATCTGTTCAAAACCGAGAAGCTTGTAACGCATAGCAACTCCGGAAGCGTTCCCGCCGAAGCTCTCGTCGCTCATGCAGGGGACGTTCGCGAATTTGTGAATATCCTGCTCAACGGATTTCCGCAGTACCTCAACGCTTTCCTCGTCGAACTGGCGCGTGAGCCATTCGGCAGAACCGTCCGCGTCAAGCTCCAGCAGACCGTTGTCCCGGATAGCCTTGTAGGTTTCGGATTTCTCGTCGTTGTCGTCGCCGAGGGTGTAGCCTTTTATCAGCAGTATCGCCTCAACAAACTGCTCCTTATCGTTCACGCGGTCGGATTGCAGGACGTTATAAGCGTCAATCAGCGACAGAACCGGCTCAAAGTCCCCGGAGCAGGTGGAATTATTATAAATCTCAATGAGCGGCACTCCGCCCATGCCGTGGGGTTTCTCGGTGACTTCCCCCTTGACCGAAAACCCGGTATCCGTGAGAAAATGCCGGGTGCTTACGCTGTCGCAGATGTACACGGAATACCCCGTCACGCGGTTTGTGAAGCCCTCCCGCAGTTCATAATAATACACACCGGCAACCGGCTTCTGCTCAACGGTATCGTCGTAAATCACGAACGCCTGCCGCGGGTCGGGAGAGTAAAGCCGGGGCTTTCCGTCCGCGCCGATGTAGATGAACTCATACGCTACGCCGAAAATACTCGCTTTCTGCGCGAGGTCGATGTCCTGAGTATCGCTGTCGGCGCTTTTCAGCAGGTCAAGGAGCGGCTCTAACTCCTGCCCGGAGCTGTATTTCACCGGATTTCCTGCAAAATAGCCTACCGCAGTATCGCTTATGTACCGCGCGTGATTGCACACCAGCTTGTTATTCGCAAGGACTTTGCGCTTGTCACGGTTCAGAATGTTATGCTCACCCTCATAGTAGCGCTCCAGCTTGTCGTAGCGGTCGCAGGTGCGGGACTTGTGTTCGTTTATGTACTTACACGCGAGGGCGGGGGTGAGTGCTGTTCCCTCGCTTATTGTAAACGGCTTAATCAATAAATGCCCATCTCCTTTCGGTCGTGTGTTTTCGGCTTCTTTTTGCCGATGTCGGTTTCCAGCGCGTACCGAACCGCGTCTATCGTGTGGTTGTCCTTGTCCGGGAAATCGTCCCGGAAACCGCCGTTCTTCTTGTCTGGGGTGCGCTCATAGCCGCTGAATTCCCGCTTGGCGTTCGGGCAGTCCGCCGGGTCGATTACTATTTCGTCGAGGTTTTGCAGCCAAATCAAGCCGTGTTCGACAGAGCCTGCGCCCTTTTTCACCGGGTAGATACGCAATCCCCGGGATTTCAGTTCGTCATTGCTGCGGGGGTCTGCGCTGTCGGCGGATATCGGGCGGTTGTCGGGGTTTTCGGCTTTTATTGCTTCGGCTAACGGGTCGAACTTCACGCCGTAGCGGTAAATCTCGCCGTAAATATACAGCCGCCTGCGCTCCAGAGCGCATACGACATAAGCTGTCGGGTCTGCAGCATAGCCCCAGTCCAGACCGCGCCGGATATGCGAGAAGCCCTGCCGTTCCTCCGGGGAGATAGCCCGCAGGGTGAGGTTTGCGAACACCTCGCCGCCGGTGCCGGTGACTTTGCCTAGATATTCATGCTCATAAGCTGTGGGGTTCGTCAGCCGGAGGTGTTCCGCTTCTAGGAAGAACTGCTCCCCCAGCCACTCTCGCGGGACGCTGCGATAGTCGCTGTGATGTACCAGCTTATCAGCCGCCGGAACAGTGACCGCTGTGTTTATCCAGTTGCGCTGGGATTTCGGCGGATTGTAGGTGTAGAATACCGTGAACTCCCTGCCGCCGCGCATCAGCGACTGATTTATGACGCGTATCTCTTCCTCGCCGGCGAATTCGTCCGCTTCCTCATACCAGACATAGCGGATATAGCCCTTGCGGACTTTGGTGGATTTGAGTTTCTTCGGCTTGTCCGCGCCGCGGAAGATGATACGCTGTCCTGTGGGTGTGTAGACAAGCTCCAGCGGCGACAATTTCGCCTGCCAGAGGTGAGATACCCCCAGTCGTTCTATCGTCCAG
The DNA here is from genome assembly GCA_017829075.1 of Oscillospiraceae bacterium. The sequence continues at coordinate 14,900 of JAGAJA010000114.1, forward strand.
AGGAGCTGTTCATACACGCTGTCCTTGAGGTACAGTCCAACCTTGCGGATAACGACCGCGTTCGCGTCCGGGTGCTTCATTATGCCGAGGGGAATTTCCACCGATACGAAGGAGGATTTGGTCGAACCTCTGCCGCCTTTCAGCCAGTAGTGAGTATGTTTTTCCGCAACAATATCCCTATGAACCGAGTAGAACGCCGGCGCTATGATTTCGGTGAGATTAGCCATCGGGGATATCGTCCACGATCTGGACTACACCGCCGCCGCTGACGTTCACCTTGTCGGTGAACAACCCGAACCGCTTACCTAGCAGTTCAGCGGCTTTCAAGCGCTCTTTCTCGTCGGGCGGCTTCGTGATAGTCCGGGCTTCGGAGCAGCCGTCGCCTACGCCCTCGACAACAACGACGGAAGCGGAGCTTTCCCCGCGCAGCACGGCGGTGAGGTACTCCATGACCTCCTGCGCGTCGGCGGTCTTTGCGTTGTGCAGCTTTTCAAGCTCCGAGTCAAGGTAGGCGCGAACACTAGCATTTCCTAGCAGCCGCGCGGCGTTTACTCCGGCGGTCTTGTCGGACTTCACGGACGGATAAGCGGCTTTGTAAGCGCGCGTGCCGTTAAGGTCTATAAGATATTCGTCGCAGAAACGCTTCTGCTTTTCGGTCATGTAGTTCACCTCCCCGTCCCTCGGTTGCCCGGCGTCCATGCCGGGCTTTGGGGACGTATTCGCGGCGTCCTGCCGCGCCCTGCAAAAAGAAAAGCACCCCGTCTGGAGTGCTTTCGATATATTTTCATAATACCAGTATAGCACATTTTCAGCTATCATTCTATATCATCTTTACCGACTGGAGCGCCCTGCCGTGAAGCCTGCATATCTGCGGGTAGCTGTAATTCATGCGGACGGCGATTTCCTCGAGGGTCATGCAGTTGAGGTACTTGTATTCCAGCAGCGTGCGCAGGCGTTCCTCCGGGACTGCGGCGATAGTTTCCCGGATCTCCCGCTGGATATCCACAAGGCGGTCTATCTCCTCGTTTATCTCGCGCTCCAGATCTACGATCTTCGCGGTGATTTCGCCGATACGGTCATACGGCTGGGAGCTGTGCGTTCCGGTGGAATTCCCGCCGCTTACCGTCTGCGCCTTGCTGCGGAGTTCCTCGACCTGCATAAGCTTCGCGTTTATGCCGTCGTTGAGGAAACGGTAGCGGGATAGGTATTCTTTAGCGGTCATGCGGTTCCTCCTCGTCCATCTTCGCACCGCAACCGCCGCAAAATAACGTTTTGTTAAATATTCCTTTGCAGCGGGAGCATTGAAAGCCAAAACGCCTATCTCCGAAGCCGTCCGTAACGTACATCATCTCTTTGCTCCAGTGCGCATGTACCACCGGCACAGTTTGGGCAGCCGGAACGCGGCGTATCATTTCAACAGCCCATTCCAGAGATACTAACGCGCTTTTATTTCCTCTTGTGCATGTTTTTAAGCGGTCAATCTCCTGCAATATAGGCGATATTGCTTCTTCACGCTCTATGTATTCAGCCATTATCTTCCTCCTTAGGTTCCCAGTCAGCCCTCAGCTGGCAGTTCTCGCATTCGGGGTAATCCCTACCAACACAAAGCGGATAAGGGTTATTCTGTTCTGGTATAAAACATTCAGCCATTGCTCTGCTCCTTTCTTTGGTTTGCATTCTGAATACTTTTGTTTGCAATCTGAAAACTTTGTCCACAATATGCAAACTTTTATTTTCAATTCGTGGACTTTTTGTTTGCGAAACGTGGAATTTGTTTGCAATCTGTGGATTTTTGTTTGCGAATCGTGGAATCTCGTTTGCGAAATGTGGACTTTTGTTTGCAGTTAGCGGATTTTTTCCTGAAATGCAAACTTCTTTATCACATCTCCCCGTCCTTAATCGTAATGTTAAGCTGTCTTCCAATCACACCTCATTCTGCTTCACCTCCAGCAGCTCCGGGTTGTCGTAGATGTTGCCAATGATCTCAACCTCGTAGTTTTGTTTTTTCCAAATGCTCCCAGCAAAACCAATAGATGTATAATCAAAATTATCGAGCCAAGAAACATCAACGCAGAGCGTATTTTCTTCGCAATAAATGGATGTGGTGTATGATCCATACTCATTTTCGCACTGAAGAATATCTCCCTCGAAAATCTTCCTGCCGTTCTTGTCGGTAAGCCCGGTATAGTCACCAACGGTTTCGGGGTCAACCTCAATACATTCATCATAGGTCATGTATACCCCGTCTACCCACTGTAATCCGGGGTTAGTGATGATATAGGTTTCCTTTCCTACGCCATCTACCACCTCACCTTCTACTGGTATGCCGTAAACAAACTCGCCCTCGTCGTTGTCCGTCCGCTTCCCGCGGGTCAATCTCTCACGCATTGTCAGGCCTCCTCATTCCACTGTTCCAGTAGGGACTCATAATACTCTGCTTGATCTTCGAGGAAAGCCTCATACTTCAGTTCAAATTCCTCCTTAGCTTCTTCCAGACTATCAAAGTATTCGCAGTCATACTCAACTTTCAAATCCTCAGACGTATACCAGAAGCAGGTTTTATCTTCCTTATCGGGGACGAACTTTAACACGATCTCGTCTTTTTCGAATTTCTCAAAATGAAGCTCATAGCAGCCGTTTTGTTCAACCCATTGTCGGTTAGCTTTCATTCCTGAACCTCCAGTTTTTCAAATTCAATGACCCACACCCACGGATTAGCCGCCCAGCCGTAGCGGTCAAGGTCGGATTTCTTTACGGTGGAGTTCCACAGCTGCACAAAACCATTCCAACTGGTAACTCCCTCGCCCCACGCAGATGAGTTACTTATATCTTTTAGCCTTTCCACCCGGACATCAGTCACCCGCAGAAATATCCGCGCGGCTTCTTTCGGCATGTGGATTGAGGGCTTCCATGTTTCAAGTCCTGGCGGCTGTTCGTTTTCAGCAAAAGAAGCCTTATATCCAATACAACCATACTCTTTTTTCTGAGAATGGAATGTCATTCGCGCGGTTGGTTCTGCACAACCTATTTCCGGTTCATTCAGTCCACAATCCCAGCATGGACACCAGCACCACGTTTCCCGCACATAGAGGATATCGCCGGTATGGCAAGGTGGCTTGTTTGCAAGGGCATACACTTCACCATTACGGTCGCAGATAATGTCAACATCGTCCTTCATATCGTCCTTGTAGTTCCAGTCGTATGTAAATGCGTTTTCGTCCTGATTTTTCAGAACCCGCCTCGTCACCGTCTTTCTCCCGTCCAGAATAGCCCTCACCATGTCCGTGTTGAACAGGATAGGCTTGGCGGTTTTAAGTAATTCAGATCTAGTCATACTCTCTCCCTCCCGTCAAACACACGCGAAACTCTCTTGCAGATCTCGCAGCCGTGCTTGTCTGCTTCTGTGAGAAGCTGAGATATCTTCACTCTGCGCCGGGCGTGGTCGTCGTAGATTTCGTATTTGCGGCTCAGGTTATCGAAATTGCGGATAGACTGCTGCTTTTCCTGCTTCGCCTGTTCCAGTGATATAATACCGTCCGCGTAGGACTTGTAAATATTCCGGGCAGTGGTGTAGAGAAGCTGCTCAGGCAAGGTCATGTTATCCGGCGCAGGCTGACGTTTCCGGGCAAGCTCGTAGATTTCTTCTGCTGTCAAAATATCACCTCATTGTATTCAGAATTATTGTAATATGCCGTAAACTGCATTTATCTGCACGATTATGTTACTACTGTACGACTTTGTTACTACCGTGGTCGTAACAGCTAAACCCGCATGAATAAACGCTTTACGCGTGGTGTTACGACTGAACGACTGATTTTGCAATTTCCTTATAGAGGGAATATTTTTTTGCTCTGCGCAAATTTTTATTTTCTTATAAGGGGTATATGTTTTTGGTCGTAACAGTCGTAACATTTTGGAATTTTATGGTTAAAACTCTGGATATTCGTCCGGCTCCTGTTCGCTCATAGTAAGATGAACGCACCGCGTAAGAACACCGCCTATGCGTTTTGGAACGGTCATATTCTTGCCGTTCCGCTCAATAAGCCCCCGGTCATTCAGCCACGACAGCAGCGGGACTGCATTGAACCCGCCCTCGTCGCAGATCCGCATGAACACCGACTTGATGATATACACCCCGCCGCAGTTGTCCAGCGCGCCCCAGAGGTCGATCGGCTTGTCGCCCGCGATGAAGTGCATTTGATTTGAAGCCACCTGCTCGCAGACGTACTCATACGCGCGGGGGTTCGCGGAAACCTCGTCCTTTGTCTTGAGGAAATCCGCGATCTCGTCAACGGTGAGCTGCGTTTCCTCGTCAAAAGCAAGCTCCACCGCCAGCGCGTCCGCAGTGAGTATCAGCGCCGCGGACTGCGCCTGTTTCTGTGTGATTTTACGGCTTGTAAGTTCCTCCGTGTACTTCTCCAGAAGCTCCTCAGCGTGCTTCATTACGCCATCTTTCCGGAGGTTCGCCACAAACAGCTTGCCGAAAAAACCATAGTTCTGCTGCACGAACGAAGCCACCTTTCGCGGCTGTTCAAAGAACTTGTTTTTGCATTCGCATTCCAGCACACGGTTCACCGCGCCGCCGTTGCTCCTGCCGGAATTTATCGGCTTCTCGCCGGTGGATATCGTGCAGTTCTTCCAGTGCGGAACAAGGTCAAGACCGCCGTTTTTATTGCCCCTTGAACGTCCCGCGCCCTCGGTCAGCATATAAATCAGCGCGTCCATGTCCTTCTTGTCCACAATCTGCAATTCGTCCAGCATATACGGCAGAGAGCCGCAGAATGCTGCGCCCTTTTCATTGCCGACATAGGTCGAATTGAACGTCGTTATGTACTGCGAAATCGTAGGATTTCCCCAGATAGAGGCGGCGCACATCATCAGCACCGTTTTCGCGCTCTCGCTCTCGCCCCAGAGGTGCAGCCAGAAGCAGTTGCAGAACAGCGGCTTCACCAGCACCGAAGCTAGGCTTGCCGCAAAGGTAATTCGTGCGATTATTTCCGGGTTCTTGCGTATATTGTCATAGATACAGTCGTACCATGCTTCAAAGTCGCCTTTTGTATTAATAGCCGCATACCGCTTCTTGTAGTCGGCTTCTCCGTCAAACACAATATCTTCCACATACGGCACAAACTCCGCACCCTCGCCCCGGTCTATCCAGCCGAGGTGAGTAACGCATTCGCGGGTAGGTATCAGGTCTCCGGAAGCCTGCTCCACGTCATAGAAATAGTTGACGAGATTGCGGGCGGTTTCGCTGGTTACGGCTATTCCATAATCCGCAAGCTCGGTAATCTTGTTGGTGGTTGAGATAGTCTTGCGCTCCACGATTATGGTGCGCCAGCCCTTTTCCCTCCGGAAAGCTATCCGGACTTTCTCAATTCCGGTGTCGATGTTGTTCAGCCGTTCCACCGGCATTATCGGGTGCGGGCAAGCCCAGCTCACGCCGCCGTATTCATTCAGCGTGCGCACGCCGGAGAAGTCGCACTCCCACTTTCCGCAGGGGAGCGCCAGCGGCTGCGCGGGGAAATCCGTGTAGTTGCTCACGTCATTCGGAGAGCCGTCTTTCTGACCCGCCACAAATGCCTTGTACAGTGTCGGGAAGTTCCGCACACCCACCTTTTTAGCCTGCTCGGACATCTTGGTAATCAGCTTCTGCTGCATGAATTTGTTGTCCTTGTAGAGATATATGTACTCATACGGCTTGTCGCTGTCGAGGAAGTCCTCCTTGGTGTATTCTTCAAGGCTCTTTGGGAATAATTCCGCGAGCGCGCCGGCGGTTTCCTCGGACGCGCCGGAGGCTTTGCAGAGGGCTTCCGCTTCGTTTTTATCCACTCTTTCTCACCCCCGTCATTTCCTTGTATGTCCGCCAGTAATAGTAGAATATTTCCAGCATTTTCGCGGCGGTCTGGGACTTGTCCGGCACAAATTCCACCGAAAAGCGGTAGCGGTTTCCGCTCTGCCAGCTTTTCAGGGTGGAATACACCGGCGCGCCGATGTCCTCTTTTATCCGCTGCGGGTTCGCCTTCATCTGCCAAGCGGGGACGCGGTAGCTTTTCAGTTCCTCCCATCCGCCGATGTTCTCGACAATCAGAGTAAGCTGCTTTGCGCACTGTGAAGCCGCGTAAAGCTCCTTTTCAAGCCGTCCCCGGTCGGACATGATATTGTTGTAAAGCTCGTCCACGTTCGCCTTGCGCTCAATCACGCAGGACAGCGAAAAGTCGCGCCCGTCCGCCGTGAATGAGTAGTCGCCGTAATCCAGCTTGCGTTCCTCCGCCTGCACTCCCATTTCCGCGAGGGCGGTGAGAATGTGCTGGTTCTTCTGTTCCCGGGTGTCATAGAGGATAGTTACCGTTTTGAGGAAGGTTTTCTTGTCGATAGCCATACCTCACCTCAGAACGGGTAATCATCATCGCTTGCCGCCGCATAATCCGGCGCGGAGGGAACAGGCGGAGCGCCCTGAGGGACGGTCGCTGTCTGCGATACAGTCGAGCCACCCTGCGCCTTTTCTCCGGTGAAGCTTACACGGTCGGCGACTACCTCATACCATGTCGCCTGATTGCCGTTTTTATCAGTGTAGGGGCGGGTAGTCATTTCGCCCTCGATAAGTATCATGCGACCCTTGCCGAAATATTTCTGCACGAATTCCCCCTGCTGCCGCCATGCGACTACATTGAAGAAATCCGACTTCTTCTCCTCGCCCTGCTTCTGGAAACGGCGGTCAACCGCTATTCTGAACGAGCAGACGTTCACTCCCTGCGGGGTGGTTTTCAGTTCAGGATCGGCGACTATCCGACCCATGAGGATTATTTTGTTGTACATGAGTACCTCCTGTTTTCAGCGCATTTCCCAGCGCCATATTCCGTTTTCTTCACGGTATACGAACCGCTTTCCGGCAGCCCTGACCCGAACCTCAACAAGCGTATCCGCGCCGGTGTCGAACAGCAGGTCGTTCACATCGGAAAGCGTGATTATGCGCACTGTACTGCGGCAAGTTCCTTTTTCGTATACCTCTTTGACCTCCGCTTCTGTGTTGAGATACAACAGCTCCGGGCGGTCTATGATTGCGGGGTTATCCATTTCGCCCTCCTTGATTTTTGTGCATTACGGACTGCAAATCACTGCAAACCCGCCTTTTCCCGGCAGGACTTACACAAAGCGCGCTTGCCGCCGCACTTATTCAGGCTGATTTCATACACCTGCTTCGCAGTCCAGTGTTGACTGCCGCTTGTGAATTCCTTGAACGGAGCGCCACACTCCGCGCATTTGTATTCAGGCTCGGCAGGCTTCTGCGCCGGTTTCTGTGCGGATTTCCTGCCGCTGGAATTGGTGTTGTCCTGCGTGTCCGCGTCCTTTGTGTCGTCAATACAGAAAAGCCCATTCAGAGCGTATTTCCGCGCGTAGGAGGAAGCCGCGCCTGTCACCTGCGAATCGTCCATGCCTTTCTTTGTATCAGGTTCACGGGCGTAGGCGGTGGCGGTCATGACCTCGTCAGAGCCTCCCTGCGCGTCGCAGAGGGTGGCTGTCGCCTTTATGTAGTATCTTTCCCCTGTCAGCACTACTTCGTCGCTGACGGTCAGCAGAAGCCCGTATTTCGCGCACACAGGCTTCGCCGCTTCAAGGATATCCTCGCAGGAGCGATAGGAGTATTTCCCGAAGCCGTTGTACTGGTTTTTCGGGGCTTTAAGCTCGTTCTGAGCTGAGGAGAAGCGGGTGAGAAAATCTTTGTTCATCATTCAACCTCCACAGGTTCCAGCGGGCAATTCCCGCCGATATTTTTCTGAGGGTATTCTACTATCCTGCCATTCAGACGGCAAATCCGGCTGTCTGCGGACAGGTACGGACACATTCGGCAGCAGATCTCCGCATTGCCCTTGCTGTCCACCGGAAAGAATACCTCAACCGTTGCAGTCGCCTTAATGTAGTAGGCAACTCCGCTTTCAAAATTCGCCATATCCGCTCCTTTCAGCAGCCCGCCGGGATCAGCCCCGCCCTATGCAGCGTATTCAGCACCAGTCGGCTGACTTCCTCGTATTTCTGCGGGTCGTCGTAGTGCTTCAGCAGGAAGTACGCCTGCGCGCCGATCGCGCTCTGGACTTCCGGGAGCTTGCAGCTTGCTTTCCCGCCGGTGAGCCTGTTTATCGTGATAGACGCGCTTGTCAGGCTCTCGGCGACTTCTTCGTCGCTCCGCCCGCAGTCGGGGTAGTAGCGGCGGTAGTCGGTGATGTTCATTTTTCTGAGTCCTCCAATTCGTCAAATGAGATCTGTTCAGAGCCGCTGACGGCAGCTTTCATTCTGCCAGCCTTGTATGTATTGTACTTTGCCCTGTACTCATAGCTTTTGCCGAAGATATTCCACGCTGCCTTGACTACATTCGGCTCATAGGGGCGTATTTTTTCGAGGTCGGCGACAGCCTTGTAAGAGATAGGACAGCCGCAGCAGCCTGTCCGGGTGAGTCCATAGACTTCGTATGCGTCGGAATATCTGATACCGTAGTATGCCTTGTACCATGCCTTGTCCGCGTCGGTGACGTAGTACAGCGGTCTAAGCCTGAACTGACCGTCGCTGGTTTCAGTGAAGCACATTGTAGTGCAGTCCTTGCGGGGTACGGAGCGCATTCCGCCCTCGTCGCGCCGCTCTCCGGTGATGATCATGTCGTAGTCTTTCTGGACGCTGTGGGCGACCTGTTTCTTGCAATAATCGCAGCACTTAGCGCTTATCTGGAAGTCCGGCGGGTATTCGCCGATGAAATCCCGCATGAACTTGGAACTGTTGATTACAAGCTGAATATTCGGGCGCGGCTCTCCTGCTGAATTACAGCAGCACAGGAAGTTAATCACGCTTTCGCATTTGGGATAGCGCTCTTTCAGTTCAGCGCGTTTCGCCGCCTTATCCTCCGCCTGCTCGTATTCCTGCGCGATTGAGAGCGGAACGCCTTTCTTCTGCCATTCTGACAGCCCCGCGCTCATTATTTTTGAAACAAAGGGAACGCCGTATTTTCTGGTTGCCTGAACAATGCCGACTTTTGGGCGGTATTCTGTGATTTCAACGCCGTATTTCTCGGCAGTCGCTTTCACATGGTCTTTTGTAGCTTTCATCTCTAAGCCTGTGTTAAAGAATGCGTATTTCACCGGCGGCAGGCTCGGGAACGCCTCTCTGGTGCGCTCTATGAGGTCTATCATGATGTCGCTGTCCGCGCCGCCCGAATAAGAGCAGATAGCCGGCGAGTGCTGCTTGAGCCGGGTCGCGATTATGCCCTGTATTGCCTGGAACTTCGCAGGCGCGTCAAAATCTGCGTAAGCGGGGCGGTCTGTGTATACCCTGCTTTTGAATGTTTCTTTTGCCACTTGACAAATTCCTTTCTTTAGGCTATAATAGCCTTGTAAACAATTTTCTTTGCCGCTTGCTGAATTGCCGTTCAGCGGCGGCTTTTTCTTTTCCGGGGCAGAAACGCCCCCTTGAAGCTCCACACCATGACTATGCAGGTCAGCCCGCACATCAGGTCTACGCCGTTCATGGAGTAGCCTTCCCAGCCGTTCAGGGCGGCTATTGCTGTCCTGGCGAACAGTCCGGCGAGGAAGGCGAGTATGTAGGGGAGTGATTTCTTCATGGCTTGTCCTCCGTAATCTGCCCAGTGTGATCCGTCATGAGCCAACCAAGCGTACATTTGAATGCGATTGTAGCCCTGATAAGCTCGTCCAGCCGCCAAAGCCGAGGATCGTGACGACGGTGCATGAATGAGGTAGGGTCTATTCCCAGTGCCCCGCCGAAATCGCGGTCAGTTTTGCAGCCAAACAGTGCACCTCTGTACACTATGTTGTTGTGGACGATTTCCGCCTGCGCTTTTATCGGGCTTGGCTTGATTTTAGGCATATTAACCTCCTTATCTGACGGCTGAAAGATTAGCCGTCGTTACCAGCCGTAGAGTGATTTTTAGAGCATTTCTCGCAGTAAATGCTAGTGCCGTAAAAGTCGAATTCCTTGTCCGAGCGAATGAGGTCGATTAAATCAAACTTCATTTCAGCGCCGCAGTCAGGACAGTAGGTAACCGCTTCACCCGTCAGTTCTACCTCTATACTTACTCCGTCCTTGAGTTCTTCCTTGATAAAAAACATAACTTGACCTCCTTTAATCAACCAGATAATAGCACTTAGCAAACTCTTTCAGCTTCGCTGCGCCCTTTGCGTTGTATCGGAACGACGGTACTTCCTTATTGCTGTACGGTGACTTATCCATAGCCATAACGCCGTATTCCTCGGTTTTAAGCCCGTTCTGGTTTGCGAGTTTACCGAGCATAGCAGACGTTACCTTAACACCGAATTCCTTTGTCCATTCAGCGGCAAGCTGCCCTGCCTGCTTAAGCTCTCCGCATTCCGGGAGGAGGTTTCCCACGTCCTTGCCGGTTGCAGCTTCAACGGCTTTCAGCTCCCATGTCTGCTGGGCTATCGGGGAAAGGTCTTTAAGGTGAGGGTGTTCCAGAAGAAGCTTCAGGCGGCGGTTCTCGGCATTCATGCGCATTGCGGCGGCTCTGTCAGCGGCGGCGCGGATCTTCATTTCATTGAGCTTGTCCGTCTTGACCGCTGTGATCTCGCCGGAACGGAGCGATTTCAGCAGCTTGCGCACCCATGACCGGAACTGCTTCGCCTTTTCGGTCTTTGCCAGCATTGTGACTTCGTATATGCCGTCCTCGGTGAATACGCGGGTGCTCTGACCGATTTCGGAATTATCAAGGGGGTTGCAAATTGACACCACCTTGGAAAACTCCGGTTCTTTAAGGTAATCATTTCTGCTAAGCAATGATTTCATGCTGTCCTTGCTAGCGTAGCCCAAACAGTTAGATAGCTGCGAAAGGGTCATGTACATCTCATTGTTGTCCGAGTAGATGTCGCACTCGGTTTCTCCGAACTTGTCGGATTTGATCAGGGTTAAGTTGCTCATTGTGTGTCCTCCTTGATTTCAAGTATTGCTTTCACCGAATCAACAATTTTCCCAGAACGAACCTGCCCAGTCAGCACCTTATAAAGGATAGAACTGTCTATGAACATTGTCGGGTTGAGCTTTTTTATTTCCTCAATCAACCAGTTCTGGGTCTTATTGCGCTTCATCAGCTCCAGTTTGACCTCCATTCCGAAGTCAGAAATAGGATTTTTGCGCTCATTTATCAAATTATCACCTCCAAGCACTTGACAATTACAGATTAATGTAGTATAATTCAGTTAGGGATTGAATCATATACAGAAGTCTGTTATTTTTGCTGACAACAAGATTATATTACAGATTTCTGAATTTGTCAATAGCAAAATTACAGTGTTCTGATATTTTGTGAAAACATTACAATTTGGAGGTCGATAATATGAGCAATCTGTACGAAAACATTGAATATCTTTGCGCACAAAACAATACGAATATTACTCAAATGTGCAAATCACTGGGCATAGTACGAAGCGCATTGTCCGAATTAGCTTCGGGGCGGACAAAAAATCTTTCCTCGGACAATAAGGCAAAAATAGCGGCATATTTTATGGTTGATATTGAATACCTAAACGAGAATATAAGTGAAAACCCATGTCCACTATGTGGGTTGAATTATTCTTCATCTGACAAAAGCGATATTGCTAACCATGAAAAAAGGCATAATAAGTGGCGCGCAGCAGTAAAGCACTTCGGCTTTTGTTGGAACTATCAGTATAGGGAAAATGCAAAGGCACGTGCAAGAAATATGCTGAATAATGAAGCTATATCTTTAACAGATAATGAGCAGGCCGAATGCTACGAAACAATTTATAAAGCATTGTTCTCCCGTGCTCTTGAAGCAAACAATTATGCCCTAGATTGCATTCCATTTGAGGATTATGTAGCTGCCATATTATATAATAAAAAGAACAATGCACCAGACGTTAATTCAAACGCATACAAACTATTGGCAGATAAATATGGTGTGCATAAAGGCAACGTTTCTGGAACTTACTTTGATGATACACAAAACAACGATGTTTTTCTTTCAGGTATTCAAAAGAAATCTAATTCTAAATTCTCGCTTGAAATATCAAATCCCGATATCAGAATGATAGCAAGAGCCGGTCAGAAAATGACACCGGAGCAGGCTGAGAACTTACGGAAATATGCGCAGTTTATGTTCCCGGAGGCGTTTAAGAATGATTGATGAAAGCAGACGAAGAGATGTATATAACGCAGCTTTTATATTTATGATTGCAAATGATTTGGCGACAATCCCTATTTGTCCCGAAGAACTTTGCCGAAAACAAGGAATAGAAATTGTTTCCTTAACTCAAATAATATCCCATACAGGGCTTACGCAGGACGATATATTTTCAATCTGGGGAAATAAAGACGGAGTGCTTCAGCGATTTAACGGCAGTTATAAAATTGCATATAATGATACAATGCCGTTAGTTCGTATACGCTTTACATTACTTGAAGAATTATCACACAGACTTCTTAACCATTGCTCAAATCAAGATTTTAATATGTTTAATCAGAAATATGACCAGCATACTTATGGCGTGTATGAAGAAGAAGCAAGAATGTGTGCAGGATTAATACTGTGCCCACCACAGTTTTATTACAATTCACCTAGCGAACTAACGCTGAATTCGTTCCAGCAGGTATATAAAGTATCTGAAACCTGTGCACGGGCAAGAATTGATATTCTCAGAAAATATGAGAGCGAGATAAAGAAATGCGAATTCTACGACTTGCTTCCCAAGATCAATTATGTTAATCAAGCTAAGGTTTCATCATGTGATTTTGCTATATATCAGGGTGGAGAGTATGCGGTAATTTAGCCAGAAATAAAAAAATGCCGCCCGGCAGGGTAAACGCATAGAAAGGAGCGCCCACATGGCAAGTGCAAAAAAGCTCCCCAGTGGAAGCTGGAGAGTAAACCTGTATATCGGCAAGACCCCGGACGGCAAGCGCCAGTACAAGAGCTTCACCGCCGATACGAAGAAAGAAGCGGAGTTCCTTGCGGCGCAGTATAACCAGAACCACATAGACGTGAACCGCTCCGAACAGCCACTTCGGGACGCTGTGGAACGCTACATCAAGAGCAAGGAAAACGTGCTGTCGCCGTCTACGGTGAGGGGGTATTATGTCGTGCTGAATAACTATCTGCCGGAGCTTATGGCGGTTAAGATACGCGATATAACCGCCGAACGGGTACAGGAAGAATTCAACCGCTTTGCCAAAGAATACAGTGCCAAGACTTGCCGTAATGCACACGGGCTGATTTCCGCAGTGCTGAAAACGCAACGTCCGGAAATCACACTGAACACAACACTGCCGCAAAAAGGGAAGCGCGATATTTATGTCCCAGATCCGGCAGAAGTACAGAAAATATACCAGATCACTATCGGTACACCAGTGGAGATACCTTTCCTGCTTGCTACTCAATGCGGACTTAGAGCTTCTGAAATAAGCGCTCTTGATGTCGGTAACGTTTACCCAGACCATATCGAGATAAAACAAGCGCGGGTGGACGGCATGGACGGCGCAGTTCTAAAAGCGCCGAAATCGTATTCGGGATATCGCAGTGTACCGATAAGTGAGGAGCTGTATCATGTACTATTAAGCCATGCGGAAGAGGATCGTGTATGTCCTTATAACTCAAATGATATATCATCACGCTGGGGCAAATTCCGCGAAAAGCACGGCATAGACAAAGCCTGTAACTTTCACGCTCTCAGACATCACTTCGCCAGCCGCTGTTTGCTCATGGGTATGCCGCAGAAATACACTGCTGAACTCATGGGACATGGTTCACTGGACATGATTGAGCGAGTATATCAGCATACTTTCCCGTCCGCTATGGAAGAATATGCAGCGAAGCTCCGAAAACAAAATTCAGAGTTTATGCAACACGAAATGCAACACAAATAAAATCAAGCTCTTTTGTATTAACGTTTAATGGAGTTTTAACAGGGGTTCGAATCCCCCCATCTCCACCAGTCGAGTGCCTCGACACGCATTTTCGCGCGTTGAGGTTTTTTTGTATTTTTAAGTTTTCTCCCGCGATAAAATGAACTATTTCATCAAACACAGACAGTCGAGTGCCTCGACACGCATTTTCGCACGTTGAGGCGCTTTTGGTTTTATCCCCAAAAACGTGTACTTTTCATCGGCTGGTTCTTTATTTCTTGCCCTAATATTGCAAATGCCGCGCAAAATATCTGCGCGGCATTAAGTTATCTATTCCGATTTAGCGGCGGATTCCAGAGAATTCGGTATCGAGGTGAAAAGCGTTGAAGTGATGTACTCCGACAGGCTGTCGCGGTCAGACAGCGCGTCCCGCTCTATGCAGTCCATGAGTATCCCGGATATCGCTTCTGTCAGGAATTTGCTCAGGAACGCTTTGTAGCTTTCCTTTACATGAAGTCCCCGGCGTTCTTCTACATTGCACACAAGGCGGTATACTGGCTTGTAGATATCGCTGCAAAACAAGCGCCTTATCTCGGAGCTTCCTACCGAGTGGAAAATATTCCGCAGCATCGCGAGGTTTTGCTCGATATAATCCAGCGCAAAATCTATCACCTTTGAGTGCTCCGCTATCAGGTCGTACCTGTCAACGATATCTATTGCCTCCTGCTCCAGCGTCCATTTCAGCAGGGCGTATATATCCTCAAAATGATAATAAAAGGTCTTGCGGTTCATGCCGCATTTCTCCACCAGCTCATGTATCGTTATCTTGTTCAGGGGCTTAGTTTCCATCAGGCTTTTCAGCGCGTCGGAAAGCGCCGTTTTGGTGAGCTGTGACTGCTCTTCATGCTTCATTTTTATTCTCCATACATCTGTCCGTTTTTATAATTATATATCAGCGTCCTCGTTTTTGTCAAGTAGCAGCGCTCCGGTGTAGTATCTCTGAAAATGTCCGTTTTGTTCTGATTTATGTCCGAAAAAGTATTGATTATTCACTGCATTTGTGCTAATATTGTGTTGATATATTATTTCACTCCGAAAGGACAATTTCGCCATGACCTATAAAAATCCCGTTTTAAAAGGCTTTTACCCAGACCCCAGCGTTTGCCGGCACAACGGAAAATACTATCTTGTATGCAGCTCTTTTCAGTACTTCCCCGGAGTCCCGCTTTTTGAGAGTGACGACCTTGTTAACTGGAAGCAGATAGGCTATGTCCTGACAAGAAAAAGTCAGGTCATGCTGGATAAGATAAACAGCTCCGGCGGAGTTTTCGCGCCGACTATCCGCTGCAATAACGGACGCTTCTACATGGTAACTACAAACGACACCACCCACCAGAATTTCTATGTATACACCGATGATATCTACGGCGAATGGTCGGAGCCGATATATGTCGATCAGGGCGGTATCGACCCGTCGCTGTTCTTTGAGGACGGTCACACCTACTTCATGAGCAACGGCGCGGACGACAACGGCGTTGGCGGAGTTGTCCAGTGCGAGATAGACATTGAAACCGGAAAGAAGCTCTCGCCTAGCCGCTGCATCTGGCAAGGCTCCGGCGGACGCTTCCTTGAAAGCCCGCACCTGTACAAAATAAACGGTACCTACTACCTCATGGCGGCGGAGGGCGGCACGGAATACGGTCACATGATAACCTGCGCGAGAGCAGATTCCGTCTGGGGCAAATTCGAGGGCAACCCCAACAATCCAGTCCTCACCAACCGCAACAAGGCTCCCTATATAATTCAGGGAATAGGTCACGGCGACCTTGTTCAGGACAGCTTTGGAAACTGGTTTGTGCTGAGCCTCGGCTTCCGGCAGCAGCATATCTGGCGTCCTTATCATCACCTCGGCAGAGAGGTTTTCCTCACTCCGGTGAAGTTCGGTGGGGACGGCTGGTTCACCTGCGGAAAGGACGGAACCACCGATGAAAGCTACGAAATACAGGGGGATTTCACCCAGAACGAGCAGCGGGAATACACCTTTGCCAACACCCGCTGGGACGTTGAGTGGTGCTTCCTGCGCCACCCGCATATGGAAAACTACGAGCTTTCCGGGGATAAAGCGGTGCTTCACGGCACGGATATCACGCTGGACATGGTGGATTCTCCGACATTCATCGGAATGCGCCAGCGGGATTTCCACATGGAGCTTCGAACTAAGGTAAGTGTTTCCGGCGAGGGAGAAGCTCCTGCGGTGGGCGGAGTAACCGCGTACATCACCGAAAATGAGCATTACGACCTTGCTGTTGAGCAGACAAGCGCCGGTTGCCGGGCGGTTCTTATGCTGAATATCGGCGGGATAAAGCACCGCCAGTGCGAACTCCCGATAGAGGGGAATTCAGCGGAGCTGGTAGTCCGCTCGGACTGTTTCTGCTACAACTTTTTCATTGTCCGGAACGGGCAGGAGGTACCCCTCGGCAGCGGCAGCACGAAATACCTCTCCAGCGAGGTCGCGGAGGGCTTCACCGGAGTAATTACCGCGCTGTACGCCGTGAACGGAACTGCGGAGTTCAGCGGATTTTCATGCAGATACAGTGACGGAGAATAATTTAGTGGTCGGCGCTTAAAACGCCGACCATTTTCCGTATGTGCTGCTTTATGGAAATCAACCCGCTTACTCAAATCCCCCGATGACTGATATCTCCCCGGAACGCAGCGTTTCTCTGCCGTTTTCCGTTTCTACCACCAGACAGCCGTTGTCGTCTATTTCAAGCGCCCTGCCGCTGCGGGTAGTCCCACCCTGCAAAAAGGTGATATCCCTGCCCGGAACGATCGAACGCTCGCGGTACTTGTTCAGCAGTTCAGTCCGGTTACCGCTTTCCGCGTAGTCCAGCAGCCGGGAAGCAATTTCGGCGCAAAGCCTGTTTCTCTCGGCAAATACCCCCAGCGACCCGGCAAGCCCGGCTATCTCCTCCGGGAAGTTCTCCGTGCGGATATTGATTCCCATTCCTACTATCACGGTTTCCGCCATGCCGCTCTCGAAGTCGCTTATCGCTTCTGTGAGAATTCCGCTGATCTTTCTGCCGTTATAGAATATATCGTTCACCCATTTTATCCCGGCTCTGATCCCGCAGACCTGTTCAATGCTCTCGGTGAGCGACACCGCTGCCGCCATAGTGATGTCGGTGCAGTCGGAAAGCGGCTTGTGGGGCTTTAGTATCACGCTCATGTACAGACCTGTTCCCTCCGGGGAATAAAAGCTCTTTCCGAAGCGCCCGCGTCCGTTGGTCTGACCGTCTGCGGCGATTATCGTGCCGTCCGGCATTCCACGCAGCGCCGCGGACTTTGCCTCGGTGTTGGTGGAGGATACCGTGTGAAACACCTCCACCGGGTTTCCCCGGTATTTCTCCGGGAGATACAGCCGTATTCCTTCGGCGGTCAGCACGTCCGTTTCGTTTTCAAGGATATAGCCTCGGTTGGTTCCCGCCGAAATGCGGTAGCCCTCCTCCTGAAGCTGCTTCACCGCTTTCCACACCGCCGCTCTGGAAACTCCCAGCCTGTCCGCAAGCTCCTGCCCGGAAACCGCAGCTCCCCGCCGCTGCTCCAGAAGAGCGGCAACATCATTCTTTATCGCCATAGGTCTGCCCCCTGAATAGATTTTCTGGATTTTCTGTTACTATTATATACCAAAACCGCCGGTTTTTCAATATGTGATTAATTTTTCTAAAACTACTTGATTTTTTTACGGAAATAGAGTATAATAGAAAAGTAAATGATTTCTATAAATGCTCTCGCTTATGGGGACAGACCCTGTGCAACAGAGTGCTGTGAACCATGTCAGGCGGGGAACCGAGCAGCATTAAGCGGATTTCTCTGTGTGCCGCAGTCAGCCTGTTCCCATAATCGAGGGCATTTATATTTTTGTACAGGGGAGGTGCGGCTGTGTATCTGGCATTATATAGAAAATATCGTCCGAGAACGTTTGATGACGTTATTTCTCAGCCGCATATCGTTACCACGCTGAAAAACCAGATAGCCACCGGGCAGAACGCCCATGCCTATCTTTTCACCGGAAGCCGCGGAACAGGCAAGACCACCTGCTCGAAGATCCTTGCAATGGCTCTCAACTGCAAGCACCCGGTGAACGGAAACCCCTGCCTTGAGTGCGAAAGCTGCCGGGAGATCGCAGACGGATCTTCTACCGATATTCTGGAGATAGACGCAGCGAGCAACAGCAGCGTAAACGACGTCCACGAGCTTCAGGAGCAGCTTGCCTATACCCCGGTTAGCTGCAAATACAGGGTGTACATTCTGGACGAGGTTCATATGCTGTCAAAGGCGGCGTTCAACGCGCTGCTCAAGACGATTGAGGAACCGCCGCCCCATGTCATATTCATATTTGCCACCACCGAGCTGCATAAAGTGCCCGCCACCATTCTTTCCCGCTGCCAGCGTTTCGAGTTCCGCAGGATAGACCTAGCGGACAGTTCCGCGCGGCTGATGAGCGTTGCAGAGAACGAGGGAGTTGTGCTCACGCAGGAGGCGGCGGATATGATCTCCCGCCTGTCCGACGGAGGAATGCGCGACGCGCTGTCGCTGCTTGACCGCTGCATTGCCATGAGCAGAGAGGTCACCGGAGAGGTAGTGCGAAACTGCGCAGGAGTGGCGGACAACCATTATCTGTTCCAGTTCGCTGATATGATCGCGGCAAGGGATATCCCAGGCTGCATTACCCTGCTGGAACAGCTTTATAAGGGAAGCAAGGACATTTCCCGCATTATGGAGGAGCTGAGCGGAGTTTTCCGGGATATCATGCTTTGCAGCAGCGCTCCCGCCGAAAAGGAACTGCTTTCTGTCATGCCGCAGGATCGCCCGGAGATCGAAAGGCTTTCGGGGCTTTTCAGCATGGAGGAGATACTGCGCTGCCTGACGCTTATTCAGGAATGCGTGGACAAGATCTCCCTCACCCGCAGCCGCCGTACTCTGGCGGAAATGTGCTTTGTAAAGCTATGCACCGGCGCTCCCACTGCTGAACAGGCAGCCGCAGCCGCTCGCTCGGCGGTCTCAAAGCCGGTACAGCCCGCAAAGCCTGCGGAATACAAGCCGATGGGCAGCGAATTCGCGCCGCTTCCGGACGAAAAGCTGAAGCCGAAGCAGGCGCTGAATGTGAATAAGATCCGGGAGATCTTCAACCAGCCGGAGGAAGAAAAAACTCAGGCAGAGGCTCCGGAGAAAGCCGCCCCCCCCGCGCCGGAACTCCCGCCAAAGCAGGAGATAAAGCCGGAAACCGCGGCGAATATAAACAAGATCCACGATATCTTCAATCAGCCGGATCAGGCAAATGAAGTCAGTCCGACACCCGCTCCTGTAAAGCGCGAGCAGGCAAAGGAAACGATCCCGCCCGCCGTTGATGAAGCGCCCCTGCCGGAGTTTAACAGCAAGCCGGCAGCGCCGGATATTCAGGAGATCGCTCCTCCACCGGAGGAGCCGCCGGAGGAATTCATTCCCCAGCGGGAGTTTGATGTTGCGCCGGCGAAGCCCGCCGCCGCTCCGGAGCAGGTAAAGCAGCAGGAGAAGCCGCAAGCTGCTCCTCAGCCGGAAAAGACGGAAATGCCGGAAAAGCCGGAAGCCTCAGAGCCGGAAAAGTCCTCCGCCGAAAACACCGGGGAAGCTCCCGCCGAAAGCGGATATGAGAAGCTCACCGGAATTTCAGCGGAAGAATGGAGCGCCGTTCTGGAAAAGGTATCGCCGCTTTATTCCGCAATGCTGGACGGCTCAGAGGTGAGCGTAAATTCCGACGGAGCGCTGGAGATACATTCCGGAAATCTCATGCTTCAGGGAATGATAAACAGCGGTTATCAGGAGCTTGAAAAGGAGCTTGAAGCGGGACTTG
This sequence comes from Oscillospiraceae bacterium, assembly GCA_017829075.1. The sequence goes on from JAGAJA010000114.1 coordinate 34,665, forward strand.
GAAAGAGAGTCCGCGCGCTGGTAATAGGCACGGAAACGGAAGAAACAGCCGGGGACGAAAACTCTGCTGTGAAAGAGCTGCTGGAAAAAGCAAAGCGGCTCAATATAGAAGTACAATATAAGTGAAAGGATTATCACAATGAAAGCAAGATTACCCAAGGAATATCAGAACTCCACACCCAACATGAATCAGATGGTAAGAAAAGCCCAGAAGATGCAGGACGACATCGCAAAGATACAGGAAGACCTTGCCGTTAAGGAATTCACCAAGCAGGTTGGCGGCGGCGCTCTGGAGCTTGTTATGACCGGCGACAAGCAGCTCAAGTCCGTTACCCTGAAGCCGGAGGTCGTTGACCCGGAGGATATCGAAATGCTTCAGGATCTCATCATCAGCGGCGTAAACGAAATACTCAAGGAAGTTGATGATTACGGCGCAGCGGAGATGGAAAAGGTGACCGGCGGAGTTTCTTTCCCCGGCTTCATCTGATAGCATAACATAATACCATTCGGGCGGGGTAACTCCCGCCCATATATGTATGAACAGTAAAATTACCTCAGAGCTTAAGCTTCCGGCGGTGGGGCTGGGGCTGATGTTCTTTGCCGGCTGCTTTGCAGGGAGTATCCTAAGCCGGAATGCCGGAATTATTCTGATCGCGGTGGTCTGCGTCCTTGCGCTGGTGAGCTTTATCGCACGACGGGGCAGGGTCTGGGCGGTCGGACTGCTGCTTGGTCTGGTAAGCATTACCTCTTATCTTCAATTCTATGTCCAGCCGCTGGAGGATCTGTCCGGAAGAGAAATCCGCGCGGAGTTCCGGATAGTATCCCAGAACGGCTCTTATCCCGGCTGGAGCAGTTCCACGGCGGTATGCAGCATAGACGGCTGTCCCGCTGTGGTATACCTCAACGGAAACTACCAAGCGGACATCGGCGACAGCGTTGACGCGCTCGTTACCCTCGGAAAATCCCGGCAGAATGCCTACACCTTTTCGGACGGAATAGTGCTTTCCGGAGAGGTGAAACAGGTTTACAGCGCCAGAAGTAATTTCAGCCTGCTGTATTTCGCGGAGCTTTTCCGTAATGCGGCGGCGGAGCGGCTGAACGGGCTGGGCGGCGATGAAGCTGAGCTTTGCAAAGGGCTTCTTCTCGGCAGGACTGACGGATTTTCCCTCAGACTGCGCCGGGATATCACATACAGCGGCGTAAACTACATGACCGCCGTATCCGGAGCGCACATAACCCTCTGCATAGCGATACTGACGGAGCTTTTCGGCAGGGATCGCCGCAGGCTGTGCGCGTGGCTGTCGATAGCGTCCGTGGCTCTGCTGGCGGTGCTGTTTGGATTTGCTCCGTCGGTCATGAGAGCGGGCTTTATGCTGATATTGCTGAACTGCGGCGCATTGTTCTGCCGGAAAGCGGACACACTGAATTCCCTGTGCGTATCGCTGCTGCTTCTGACGGTATTTACTCCCTATGCAGCGGCAGACCCGGCTTTGCAGATGTCCGCGCTGGGAGTTTTCGGCGCGGCGGTACTCGGAACGGCTCTCAACAATCTGCGGAAATTCCAGTTTGAACGCTTCCGGCTGCTCGCGCTTATCAAGAAAGCCGCGGTCATGTCGCTTGGCGCTATGGTGTGCATTGCCCCGGTGAGCGTTTCGCTTTTCGGCGGAATTTCACTGGCGGAGATACCCGCGTCTGTCGTGCTTTCGCCGTTCTTCGCGGCGGCGCTGATACTGGGAGCGCTTATGGCGGTGAGCGGAGTTCCGCTGCTGATAGTGCCGCTGAAAGGCGTGATGATCTGCTTTCGGTGGATACTCGGTTTCTTCGGGGAGATCGACGGCGCGTGGCTGGCTATGGACTTTCCCGCTGCTGTTCCGCTCGCGGCGCTAACTGCGTTCCTGATGATTATTGCGGCGTTTGTTCCGGATCATTCCAAGCTTGCGCTCAGCAGCTTCGCTCTGAGCCTTGTGCTGACGATCTGCGTTAGCATTTTCTCCGCTCAGCACCGCCGGAGGATAGATTTCGTTTCCGACGGGAGCAGCGGAGCGGCGGTGCTTTGCAGCCGCAATGAAGCCGCCGTGATTATTTCCGGAAGCGGTGGTGGTCTTTCCTATCAGCTCTATAACGAATTTATCCGCAGCGGCATAACCCGAATACGGCTTATCAACGCGCCGCAGCTTGACAGCAGCGGAATTAACGCTATCTCAGAGCTTACGGAGCTGTTCCCGGCGGACAGCCTGCTCTGCGGCGAGGAGCTTATCCCGCTGGCACAGGGGCTTTGCTCCGGGGCGGGGGAGATAAAGCCCGCCGCCGAGGTACTGTCCATAGACGGAAAAACCATAGCCTGCGCGAAATCCGGAAGCGATATCGAAGCGGATATCGCGCTGTATTACAGCTACACCATGAAAGAGCCGGAAAGCCGAGCGGCGCTTGCGCTGTACGTTTCATCAAGGCAGAATGTGCTGCCGGAGGGCGGCATCAATATATATGACGAGGTACTGAGGATAGACCTCGCCGCAACTGAATAAAGGAGAACAACATGGCTGAATTTATATCCGCTCCGCTGGCGCTGGCTGCGGAGCAGTTTGCAAAGCTGCCGGGAATAGGAATAAAAACCGCGCAGCGGCTTGCATATTATATGCTCAATCTTCCGGCGCATGAGGTGGAGGAATTCGCGGACGCTCTGGTGAAAGCCCGCAACGGCGTGCAGCTCTGCCGCTGCTGCCAGAACTTCACCGACCGTGAGGTGTGCGAGATATGCGCGGACGAAAGCCGCGACAAGGGCGTTATCTGCGTGGTGGAGTCCCCGAAGGACGTTTCTGCGTTTGAGCGCTCCGGCGGGTTTGAGGGAGTTTATCACGTCCTGCACGGACTGCTTTCACCGATGGACGGGATCACCGCCGAGGACCTCAAGATAAAGGAGCTGATGAGCCGGCTTTCTGACGCACGGGAGGTCATTATGGCAACCAACCCCACTGTGGAGGGAGAGGCTACCGCCGTATATATAAGCCGCCTGATAAAGCCAATGGGGATCAAGGTTTCCCGGCTCGCCTACGGACTTCCTGCCGGCTCCGCTCTGGAATTTGCGGACGATGTTACCCTTTTGAAAGCACTTGAAAATCGCAACGAGCTGTAATAATTCCATGACAAAAAAGTCCCGCAGCTGTGCTTGCTGCGGGAAATAATGTGTATCTGCGCGAAAAAAGGAAGGAAAACGCACAGATATTTTTCGATGAATACTCATCATAAAAAGGGGAGGTAGGTTATGTGAACGCCGCATTTAAGCGGCGGCTTGTCGGCAGTAACCTTACACGTTGGTTTCCTGCTGTGATTATATAATACACTCCATGTATGAATTTAGCGTAACGGGTTTGTGAAATAAAAGTGAAAGATTTCTGCTTATACTGTGCTAAATTCGCACTATACGGAGTTTCGGGCATAAAAAGAAAGAGTGATAAAATGAGCAATACCCCTGAAAATAACCCCCGCTCGGAAATGCTGGGCAATGCCCCGGTAACGTCGCTGATGATAAAATTTGCCGTTCCGAGCATTATCGCCATGCTAGTCGGCGCGCTGTACAACATCGTTGACCAGTTATTCATCGGCAACGCGGTGGGGCAGCTTGGAAATGCCGCGACCAACATCGCATTCCCGCTGACTACATCCTGTCTTTCGCTGGCGCTGCTGTTCGGTATCGGCGGCGCAAGCTGCTTCAATCTGAGCATGGGACGCGGAGAGCGTGAAAAAGCTCCCTATTTCGTCGGAAATGCGATCACAATGATGCTTATATGCGGTATCGTTCTTCTGGTGGTCACAAAGCTATTTCTGACGCCGCTGCTGAATTTGTTCGGCTCCCCGGCGGACGTGCTTCCTCTGGCTCAGGAATATGTCGGGATTACTGCATGGGGCTTTCCATTCATGATAATTACCACCGGCGGCGGGCATCTTATCCGCGCCGACGGAAGTCCCCGCATGACAATGGTGTGCAATCTGCTGGGCGCAGTGATAAACACTGCCCTTGACGCGGTGTTCGTGCTTGGTCTTGGCTGGGGAATGAGCGGCGCAGCATACGCAACGATAATCGGACAGATCATATCCGGAGCAGTGACAATCATCTATCTGTCTGGCTACAAAACCGTTCATGTAGGGATAAAGCACCTTATCCCCAACTGGAGATACACCCTTAAAACCATAGCCGTGGGCATGTCAAGCTTCTTCAATCAGATTGCAATGATGATCGTGCAGATAGTGATGAACAATCTGCTCAAATACTACGGCGCGCTTTCAATATACGGCGAGTCGGTGCCGATCGCGGTTTCCGGAATCATCATGAAGATAAACCAGATCACCTTTTCCATTGTCATAGGACTTGGACAGGGCGCGCAGCCGATAATCAGCTTTAATTACGGAGCAAGGAAGTATGAGCGCGTGCGCAAGGCATTCCGGGCTGCGGTTTCCGTTGGCGCGGGAGTAGCCGTTACTGCATTCATTCTGTTCCAGCTTTTCCCGCGGGAGATAATTTCCATCTTCGGCAGTGGAACGGAGGAATATTTCGAGTTCGGCGTGAAATTCTTCCGGGTGTTCCTTTTCTTTACATGGCTGAACTGCTTGCAGCCTATCTGCTCCATGTTCTTTACCTCTATCGGAAAATCAGTAAAGGGCGTGTTCCTGTCGCTGACAAGGCAGATCCTGTTCCTGCTGCCGCCGATGATATTTCTGCCTATTGCAATGGGTATCGACGGAATTCTGTGGTCTGGACCTATCGCAGATCTGCTTTCCGGAGCGGCGGCGGTCATTCTCTCCGCTTGGGAGTTCAGAATAATGCGAAATCAGGAGAAAAGCCTGAAGTAAACGGCTCATTCATAAAAACAAAACCACTTTTGACAAAGCATCAAAAGTGGTTTCAGACTGTCGAAAAAGTCCCTAAAGGGACTTTCTCGCCGAACATCCGCCCTGCGCGCACGGTTTGGCGGCAATGCCGCCAAACCGCACACTTGTGCGGATAGAAGTGTTTTTTGCCCCGGCAGAGCTGGGGCAAAAAACGGATTTCAAAAGCCCGCTTCGCGGGCAAAACTGATTTTTTCGACAAGCTGAAACCACTTTTGACAAAGCATCAAAAGTGGTTTTCCTTTATTCATTTTCAGAGGCTTATGCCAGCTCAGCCGCCAGAGCCTCAAGCTGTGCCTTGTTCTCCTCGTTTACTGCGGAGCGGATAGTTACTGTGGTGTCGGTGAAGGTGATGTTCTTGCTCTTCTCAAACATACCCTTTATCACCTTTGCCGCCATAGGCGCCCACGAGCCGTTCTCAATAATGCCGATCGTGCGGTTCTGGTAGTTTCTTTCGGTCAGATGATCAATGAACTGCCGCATGAACGGGAAGATGTCCGCATTGTATGTGGTTGTTGCCAGAACAAGCTTACCGTAACGGAAAGCGTCCTCGACAGCCTCTGCCATATCGTCCCGCGCGAGATCCTGAACAGCCACCTTTACTCCCTTGTCAGCCAGCTTCGCCGCAAGGATATCCACTGCGTTCTTGGTGTTGCCGTAAACGCTGGTGTAGGCGATAACTACGCCCTCGCTCTCTACGCCGTAGCTTGACCATGTGTTGTACTGCTGAATGTAATGACCGAGATTTTCGGTGAGAACAGGGCCGTGCAGCGGGCAGATAATGCTGATATCCAGCACCGCAGCCTTTTTCAGTACCGTCTGCACCTGCATACCGTATTTTCCGACAATGCCGATGTAGTAGCGGCGCGCTTCGCAGTCCCACTCGGCGTCAACGTCCAGCGCGCCGAACTTGCCGAATGCGTCCGCAGAGAACAGTACCTTGTCGGCGCTGTCGTAGGTCAAGATGACCTCAGGCCAGTGAACCATCGGAGCGGTCACGAAGTTAAGGGTATGCTTTCCAAGCTCCAGAGTGCTGCCCTCGCCGACAACAAGCTGTCTGTCCGCGAAATCATTTCCGAAGAACTGCTTCATCATCGTGAACGCCTGCTTTGAAGCCACGATCTTTGCTTCCGGGTATTTTTCGGCGAATTTCGCAACGTTAGCGGAATGGTCAGGCTCCATGTGCTGAACGATAAGGAAATCCGGCTTTCTTCTGGAAAGCTCCTTTTCGAGATTCGCGAGCCATTTACCGCCGAATCGCGCGTCAACGCTGTCCATAACTGCGATCTTTTCGTCAAGGATCACATAGGAATTGTAAGCCATGCCCTCCGGCACGATATACTGACCCTCGAAGAGGTCGATGTCGTGGTCGTTCACGCCTATGTAGCGGATATCGTTTGTAATTGTCATCTTTCTTGTCCTCCGGATTTATATAAATATAAAATAATAGCCTAAATTACAGTATACAACATATCATGGGTTTTGTCAACCCCGGATAAACCTGATTCAAAACCATATCGCTTTTACAATAATAAATATGATAACCAGCCAGAAAATCACCACCGGGATCGCATAATACCACCGCTTCGGCTTGCCGTTTTCCCACATTCCCTGAGCTTCTCTGCGGCAGCGCTCCATGACCTGCGCCGGGATAAGCCGGATAGTAAGCGCCGCCAGCGCCGGAAGCAGCAAAAGGTCGTCAAGCTGCCCCAGAACCGGGATAAAATCCGGAATCAGGTCGATAGGGGAAAGCGCGTAGCCTACCGTAATTCCCGCGAAGATCTTAGCAGGAAGCGGGGTTTCCTTGTCCCGGAGCGCGAGGAATACCGCCGGAATATCGCTTTTCAGCCTTCTGGCGCGTTCTTTGAGTTTCATTTCAGCGTCCTCAGATATGCTTTCTGCTCGTCGGTAATGCGATAGCTCTCTATCGCCTTTTGTATCGCCTTGCGGTGAGTCCACTCGTCCAGCCTGCGCTGCTCGATAAACGGCAGAGCCGCGTCATACTGCTTTGCCAGAGCCGTGGCGAAATACCATGCGGTCATCATGTTGACGTAGTATTCCTCGCTGCGTATTCCCGCTGCAAGCTCAAGATATTCCTCCCGGAATTCTCCGTCCAGATAGAAGCTCATCAGGCAGCCCACGCCAAAGCGCACAGTATACGTCCGGTCAGAGGCTATCCACTTCCTCACATATCCGATAAGCTCTCCGGTATGCTTTTTGAAAGCCTTGACCGACATCTGATCGCAGGTAGCCCAGTTGTCAACATATGGCAGGAATTCCTCCAGCCGCCGTATACATTCATCAAAGTCCTTTGTTCCGGCGATGATGAACGAGTGGATTTGGTTTTCCTCAAAATACCTGTGGGGAAGCTCCGACAGGAATTCTTCCGGACGGGCGCTCATTTCCTTGGCGAGTTTTTTCAACTCCGGGGTGCGAACTCCGATTATGCTCTCCGGAGGGATATTCGGGATAAGCCGCCGCTGAAAATCCCGGTATTTCTCGTCTTGAAGTGCGAAAAGCTGTTCTTGTAATTCTTTTGTATTCATAGTATGTCCTCGCTCCGCTGTTTTTCCTTAATTATACAGCATATCACAGGGAAAGTCAATGTTTTTCCGCCGGACTGCAACCTTTCACACGGCTGCGCGGTATTATTATCAGATAACTTTAGCAAGGAGGTATTTCTATGAAAAAGCATATCGCACTGATTGCGGCGGCGCTTCTTGCGCTGACCGGCTGCGCTTCAGATCAGGTAAATAACAGCTCTGTCACCTCGGACGCTCAGATATCGGCGGGAGGATCCGCTGAACCCGCTGCGGGGATAAGCCCGGAGAACTCATCAATTGCGATCGCCGAGCAGTACGATACCGAGATTGCGTGGGAAATTCAGGAAACCCCTGATGAAGCGCGTCACGAACCGCCGCAGTTTCAGGTGATTTACAGCGGGGACGGGCTTGCGAACTGCGCGGCAATGACCCTCGGAACATACACATGGGACACCGGCAATGGGGTGATCTGCGCCGATTCGATAGGGCCTGTTGCCTGCGCCGAAGCTGGGCATATCAGCGCGGTTGTTGACCTCGACACAGTGGCGCAGGGAGAACCTAAGATTAACTTCTGGGGCGGCGCGGAGATCACCGGAGCAAGCCTTTATCCGCTGGACAACAGCGAAGCGTTCGGTCTGGAGGTAACTCAGGACGCAGTGATTCTCTTCCCGGAGAATGTGACCGGGGGAGTGGTCTGCGTTTACACGAAATTCCCTGAGGGCGAAGCGGTGTATTACTTCATGGTGAAGCGCACTCTTACCGACCCTCAAACACCGCCGGAGCTGCGTGTTTTCCCCGGTGAGATTGGGTTCAGCATGACGAAAGGCGCATACGAATGGACTTACACAGTAGGCGACGAAACTGCAACAGAAACCACCGATATTGACACTCCGTGGAATTTGTACGAGGGCGGACATATCAAGCCGGATTTGTTCGTTCTGCCCGGCGAAAAGCTCACTATCATGCTACCGGAGGGAGGGGAGATAATCTCCGCGCAGTGCTGGACAGCCGATGACAGCTCCCAGCCGCTGGATTATTCCGGCAGAGAGATAACCATGCCGCAGGAGAACATCACCGGAGTATGCTGCATAACGGTGAAAATGTCCGGCGGAGTATGCGATTATCTGTTCTCGGTGAATGTCGGGGAAATTGCCGACAGCCCGGCATACGATCCGGCAGAAGCTGAATAACCAAGCCGGCAAAAGAAAATCCACAGCCGCAAAGGAATTACAATCACACCCCGGCATGACCGGGCATACAATATGGCAGGGTAAAATCCACAGCCGCGCCAAGGGTGACGTGCTGAAACCCTGCCAGCGCCGCGGCGCAGCTTGAACGGCACGTCCGTGAACAGCCTGCGGCATACAGCGGCTGTTTCAGATATACCCTGCTCCGGCGGTGAATTGTTCGTTCACCGCCGGAGTTACTTTTCACTGCAAGATCCGGCACAACAAAAATAACCCCGCTCACACGGGGTATTGAGTCTGTCGAAAAAGTCTAAAGACTTTTCCGACAGGAGCATCCGCACTGCCCGCACTCACTGACAGCAAAGCTGTCAGTTCGCACAGTTGTGCGGATAGAAGTGTTTTTTGCCCCGGCAGAGCTGGGGCAAAAAACGGATTTTAAAAGCCCGCTTCGCGGGCAAAACTAGGTTTTTCGACAAGCTGAATAACCCCGCTCACACGGGGTATTTATATTCAGAAGTATTCCTCAAGAAAAGCGTCGGTGTTTTCCTGCGAGTATTCCACCTGCTTTGAGTACAGCTTTGTATTCAGTATCCTGTCCCATTCGGAGATATTCCCCTTGTCGAGCCATACCAGACAGTCCATGAGCATTACCGTCAGCGCAGCGCAGCAGGCGAGCATTACCCGCGCATAAACCGCTCCGTCCGTAATACACCCGGTGAAGTGCCGGAACAGGGAATACACTGCGATATGCTCATACCGCCATTCCTCTCCGGCGGTATTCAGGAACTCCGGCAGCGCCGAAAGAAGCTCCTTCTGCCTCTGGACAAGCCGTTCAATAAACTCAGCCCATTCGCCGTTTATGCTTTCCATAGCCGCAAGGGTGTTCAGAAGCCGGGAAACGCTTTCCGGGTCGGTTATGCTTTCCCATTTCTGAGGGATTTCAGGCAGGTCGTTCTCCAGCGTATCCAGTTTATCCAGCGTATCTAGCGTATCCAGCCATTCCTGAAGCCGCCAGCCGTACTCCGCGCATTTTGAGAGCCGTTCGGTTATGGAAATACTGCGCTCCTGAAGGATTTCGGTCAGTATTTCCCGCCCTCGCCGCAGACAGGAAATATCGCGTTCCTCGGTGGCAAGCGCGGCGTAGTCATTCTCGTCAAGCAGGAATTTCAGCGGCTCGCTGCTGCTGAACAGAAGCCGGCAGACCTCCTCGCAGCAAAGTCCCAGCCCCGCTTCCTCAACCTCGCCGAAGCTGTTGAAGAAACGCGGGTGAAGCGCGCAGATATCGCAGAGATGATCCTCACCGCAGTTGAGGATAAGCTCGCAAAGCCCGTCCTCCCGCAGCAGCGCGCACCTGTCCCCGGCGGCGAGGGCAAATGTAGGTGTATCGCTGGTGTGGATAGCCTTGCGGAGTCTTTCGCCGAACTCTCCCGGAACCTTTCTGAAACGCTCCATAGCACGGCTGTCGATGTCTATTTCCCAGCCTATGCAGCAGTTGTCGCTGCATTTATCTGCGGTGCATTGAAAGCAGTCGTAAAACCACGGTCTCATCATTTCAGCTCACCAACGTCATAATAATGCGGGATAATATCCGCGTAGCTGCCGTCCTTTTTGCGGAATCCGCCGGGGATAACCCCCAGCCGCTTAAATCCAAGACTTTCATAAAGCGCCAGCGCCGGCTTGTTGTCCGCGACTACCGCATTAAACTGCAAAATTCTGAACCCAAGCTCCCGGCATTCGCGCAGGCAGTGGGTGACGAGCCGCCGCCCAACCTGCTTTCCCCGCATATCCCGGCGCACTGCGTAGCTTGCGTTGGCGATATGTCCGCAGCGTCCCACGTTGTTTGGGTGGAGTATGTACAGCCCGACAATTTCTCCGTTTTCCTCAGCGGCGGCTGTGAAGCTCTGGGAAGCAAAGAACTGCTCCGCCTGCTCCGGAGTAAGCGTTTCCTCCTGCGGAAATGCCGCTCCTGCTTCGACTACTTCGTTCCAGATATCCGTTAATGCCGGGATATCCTTATCCTCATATTTCCTGATAATCATTTTTGGCTCCTGTTTCTTTTGTTTTGTCTATATTTATCCGATAAATTCGCGCACCAGAGAATTGTCCGGCACATATTCCGCGCTTATCGGCTTCAGCGCCCTGAGGAAGCGCTCTATATCCGCGTATTCCGCATAACCCGCATAGCTGCGGGAAACCTCCTCTAAATCAGACAGGAGTATATCCCGGTAAACCATAGGCTCGTATGCGATAAACGTGTCTATATCGAAGCTTGCTCTTTTCTTGTATGGCATGATGTAGAGGTTTTCGCCCCGCTCCACCGACTTGAAGAATTCCATTGTTTCCACAATACTTCTGCCGCGATACAGTTTATCCCGGATCAGTCGGCGCATCAGCCTTATCTTCGACGGGTGCAGCAGCTCGCCGTCATGGTCAAGACGCGTTCTCACCGAAACATACACGCGGTTGGTGTAGTCATCCGAATGCCCCGTTACCTCTGGATTGAGCGCGTGGATACCCTCCATGATGACGATATCTCCCGGCTCGCGTTTGAGCGGCATTCCGGGTCTGCGCTTCTGCGCCGCGAAGTCAAACGAGGGAATCTCGATTTCTTCGCAGCGGCTGAGCTTTTCAAGATGATCCTTTAGCAGCTCGGTATCCAGACGCTTCGGCGATTCAAAATCGAACTGCCCCAGTTCTCCAAGACGCTTTTCCTCATCAGTCAGCGGCAGGAAATAATTGTCCATTGAGATGCTGTGCGCGCCGCAGCCGTTGTCCCTCAGCAGCCGTGCAATTCTTCCGGCGGTGGTGGTCTTTCCGGAGCCGGACGGCCCGGAGATCAGCACCACCGGTCGTTCCCGGCGTTCATTATATATCCTCTCCGAGGCTGCGGAGATCTGGTCGGCATAGGCGTTTTCAGAACCCACTATTAGAGTCTGAAGATCGGCGGATTCTACGTTCAGCCCAATTACAGGAATACATTTCATATATTGTCCCCTTTCACGGAATACGTCCGCAATATAATAAATACTGCGGACGCTGTTATATACACATCAGATGCCGCTGAGCAGCTTCTTTTCCATTTCGTTTCTGTCTGTCGAGTATTCAAGCGCGGTTTCGTAGGAAATCTGACCGGTCTTGTACAGCTTTGCAAGGCTGTCGTTGAGGGTGCACATTCCTAACTGGCTGCCGGACGCCATTGTGGTTTCCATCATGTTTATCTTGCTGGAGCGGATAAGGTTCTTTATCGCATCGGTTCCTATCATTACCTCTACTGCGGCAACGCGGCCCTTTCCGTCGGAGCGCGGGATAAGCGACTGCGCAATGATTGCCTGGATCATATTAGCAAGCTGTGAGCGCACCTGATCCTGAGAGTGGATAGGGCAGGCGTCGATGATACGGTCGATAGTCTGCGCTGCGCTTGAGGTGTGCAGTGTGCCGAATACAAGGTGTCCGGTTTCCGCCGCGGTCATTGCAAGGGAGATAGTTTCATAATCTCTCATCTCGCCGATGAGGATAACGTCCGGATCCTCACGCAGAGCGCTTCTGAGAGCCTCGTGGAAAGAGGGGACATCTCTGCCAAGCTCACGCTGGTGGATCGTTGCCTTTTCCTGCTTGTAGCGGTACTCGATAGGATCCTCGATCGTAATTACATGGCAGGCGCGGGTCTTGTTGATGTATTCTACCAGAGCCGCGAGGGTGGTGGACTTTCCGGCGCCGGTCGGGCCGGTAACAAGTACAAGACCTCTGCGCTTCTTTGCGAAGTCAAGCAGAACCGGCGGCATTTTCAGCTCCTCAAGAGTAGGAATTTCTGCATTCAGCAGACGGATACAAGCCGCGAGCTTACCGCTCTGACGGAATACGTTTACACGCTGTCTTGCGCCGTTTTTCAGCTCAAAGCTGAAATCTATATCCTTGCCCTCGGTGAGCATTTTTTCCTGCTCCGCCGAAAGGATAGAAAGAATGGTTCTGTTTACTACCTGATCTGAAAGCTCTGTGTATTTGCGAAGCTCGCCGTTCACACGAACAACGGTGGGCGCGCCGACGGTGAGGTGGATATCGGACGCGTTCATTTCTCTTGCCTGCATGATGAATTCTTCAAATGTCATGGTATTATCCCTTCCGTATTAATTATATGATTTTTGAATAAGTATTCTGGTGCGGTGAAAATTACTTTATCTTGAATTGTATTCCGCTCGCGGAAAAATATACCTCATCGGAGGAATTCGCGATACGCTGGTTTATCGCTCCGATTATTTTCATGAGAGCCGTCTGACGCTGGTCGTTCGTTGTGGCTGATAGTCCTGTTTCAAGGGTGATTATCGTCATGCTTCCGTCGATCTCGGCTATCCGCTCACGCATATTCTCGATATCGGAGATAATGCTTCTTTCAATGGACTTCATCATGTCGTCTGTCATGTCCGCGATATTCGGGCACATCTTATCCATTGCGATCGCGGCATAGTCGTTGAGTCTGTCCATGATAACGAATTTGTGGTCGCCGATCTTTTCAGCCGGGTTTTCCGTAACTTCCGTCACGATGTCCCATTCCACACCGTTCTGATTGTTGCCGTATTCAATGCGGTGCAGGATATCCGGGTCAACCGATTCTCCGGTTCGCAGGTAAAGCACATAATCGTAATGGGAGTAGTTGGTAACAGCCCATCGGGACTTTCCGCTTGCCGCTCCTCCTGTGATCAATATGGATTTGGACATTTCGCCACCGTTCCTTTCTGTTTGCTGTCTGCCGGAAATCACCTGACCGGCAGGCAGAGTATGTTTTTAGATGAATGCTGATGTGTGTTTGCGAAAATAACGCCTTGCGTATATTGTACCACAAATTTGTCAACATGTAAAGTGGCTTTTGTGAAAAATGTACAAGCAGAAAAAAGATTGTGAATATTTTCCGTTTTCAATATGCTGGAATTGTATATTTTCATAAAAACGAAAATAAAAAAAACCGGGCTTGTCAAAATAGGATAAGCCCGGTAGATAGCTATATCAGGCAACGCCGAGGAATTCCTCCAGCGTAAGCCCGCTGTCATGCACCAGCTTGGCGGTGCTTTTTCCGAGATATCTGACGTGCCACGGCTCGTAGATATATCCGGTGATATCCTCGCTGCCCTCTGGGTATCTCAGCACGAAGCCGTATTCCCAGCAGTGCTCCGCGATCCATTTCCCCTGAGCGGTATCGCCGAAGCTCTGGCTGAGGGAGGTTATATCTATCGCAAGCCCGGTCTGATGCTCCGAATGTCCCGGCTGTGCGGAGTAGGTGTCCGCCTTTTCCCAGCCGTCGATGTTTGCCCAGTATTCAAAGGTTTTCTTCTGCTTTTCGTAGGAGCGGAAGCCGGATACTATGGACATATTGTAGCCGGAAGCCTTTTTCATAGCGAGATAAGCGTTATAAGTGTCGCTGTCAAGTTCGCTGCCGTAATCCTTTGGCAGGCTGAACTCACGGTTTACTATGATCACGCCGCCTACGGTGGTAACTCCGTCCTTTGTGACCGGCTCAGGCGGCTGTATCTTTGCGGTGACGGTACCCTTGCAGTTTATGTCGGAGAAGTTGTTGAGTACCTTCAGCGTTCCCATACCCTGAATTTTTCCGCTCTCGTTGACCGTGAGCTTTCCTCCGAGTGAAAGGGTTCCGGATTTCTGGACGTATATTTTGCCGGAATTGGTGAGCTTGGAATTGCTTGAAGTGATAAGCTGACCGTTGATTACAACCGAACAGCCGGACGTAACGTTCAGTGTGCCGTTCACGGTGAATTTCACTCCGGGATTGATGTACAGTTTACCGCCGCTCTTGATGTTAAGGGTTGCGCCCTTTGGCAGAACACAGTCCTTTGAAATGGTGTATTTGCCGATGATCTTCTTTGTCCCGGACTGGAACAGCACAGACGGATTTGCCGCCTCCGCGGTTCCGCTGCTTCGGGGAATTACAAATAATGCCAGTGACAGCGCAAAAATGATCGAAACAAGCGCCGCCAGCACAGAATTAACAGATCTGCTCATAAAAGCTCCCTCCTTTTGGTCTTTTCAATTAATAAAACGTTTTCGGAGTATAAAAAGTTGCATTTTTTCAATAATTTTTTTGTTTTTGGCAATACCGCACAAAACTAGTAGACTAGAAATCGAAAAAGTGGTATAATAAAGACATGAATAAACAAATCAGTCTGTCCAATCTGAGCGATGAACTTTCACAGGTAAGGACAAAGAAAAAAGAATTTCTGGAACAAATA
>JAGAJA010000115.1 GCA_017829075.1 Oscillospiraceae bacterium
CGGTAACAATTCCTCGCTTGGTGGGATGAGTTTAAGTACTTTTCCACAGCATGGACATATTCGTCTATCTTTTCCAAACACGATATTGGCTCCTTTCATTCGTTTTTTACTGGTATTGTGGTTTTTTCATAGTATTTTACCAACGAAAAATCATCATCGGTAATATCACGCTTATTGGAAAAATTCATGAAGTTTACCATGTATGAAAAAGAAAGCAAGAACGAGAAATATCGCAATGATCCATACAGAGCGGTAAATTTCCCTATCAATGAAAGTGTTTTGCCAGTCTGCCCGAAATGACTTTAGGCTCGAAATCGCCGTTCCTGTCGCGCGGAACAGCAATTTCGCACTCCCATAGTCGCTGATTATCGTCTTTTTCCCGTAACCATTCCGACTGTTTCCGGAGTTGTTACCGGCTACGGAGTTCTTCTCGTAACCAAGATGTTCGTCCATTTCAGTCTCGAGCATCTGCTCTGTAGTCCCGGCAAACAGCTTTTTCAGCTTTGCCTGAATGTCTCCGGTGGCTCAGACCAACAAGTTGGTCTGGCAGTCTGCCATCAGCAGCTTCACCAGTTCCATCTCTCGCTAGTCTAATCCGTGTGTTCTTTTCATGTCCTTATACCTCACTTTCTGTGGGTATTATTGGCATTTACACGGTTCGGTATTCAGACTCCAAGAGGCTGCATTTATAGTGCAGCCCCTCAGATATTTCAGGAAAAATAAGTTTATTGCTGTTTCCGGCGTATTTGCGGACTTTTGGTTTTGCCGTAGTTCCAGGCATATATTTTGTTGCCTACTGAACTTATCATATACTTGCCAAAGTAATTCTGCTGTAACTTAGTATCATCAATGACTTTGGCTGCTTCCTTTCCATTATCTATTGAATTGAACCTCCCAATCTTTTTCCATGAGTCATCTATCAGCCTCTGGGCGGTATCGTCGTTCCACTCATCGTCCTCAAGTAAGCGTGACGGATCTTCCATTCTCTGCTTTTCGATGGCTTTCCGTGTTTTGTCCAGTCGGCGTATCGTGGCATTGATCTCGTCATCTGTGAGCAGGTCTTTAAGTGCAAACCTTATCAGCTCAGGGTCGATATGTTCTATACGCTCCGCAAGGTTTTTGTCCATGAACGGAATCGACATGTTGCCGTTTTTGTCATATATGGCGGCAGCGTGTCCTTCATGCCTTTTTTCAAGAGAATTATCACCCAGACCAAATGCGCCATCGTTATCTATTCCCTGTACCCCTGAAAGTTCTTGGTCATCATTTTCCCCGACAAAGAAATTATTTTCATGCCGGTCCTGCTGACCGCATATGGCGTCCAGGACCTGAAGATTACACATATCCCTCTGAAATCCTCCGGTAACATTCATATTCAGCGACATGTCTATTTCTCTGCCTTCACCAAAGGCTTTGGCGTCGTTTTCTTCTTTTTTCATCATGTGCTTTCCTCTATATTCGGCCCCTGACGTTGTGTACCGGGACTTTTTCATGACATTGCCCCTCATAGTCTGCCCGGTGGATTCGTCAGTGATCTCCGCTGTCTGGGACTCCGCAACAAGGTTCCCGAGCCCAAGAAGCGCCGCCACACGGCTGGTCGCAACATTCCGGCGTGTCATGTTCACTTTCTGGTCAGAAATACCCATAGGGGTAAGCAGTTCATCTATGGTGGTCTGTGTGCCTTTCATGTTGCTGAGTATATTCTGTATCGCAGCCTTACCTTCTGTTGATAGCTTTTTCATTACCTTATCCGGTACAAAGGAGTCGCCGGAGGCGCACCATTGGAGGATCATTTTCTTATCATTACTTGTCAGTTTAGAATATCTTGCCATGACGTTCGCAGAGATCTTCTGGGCGGTGGTTTTTTGGGAAAGGTCGATCTCGTCCTCTGGCTTGAAGAAAAACGTTTCATTCAGCGGAATAGACTCGCCGTGGGCATTCTTTACCGTTGCATTACCACCGGACAGGGTAACTACCTCCGATGCCTGACCGCCTTTGACTTTATTTTTTTCCTTTATCGCCGCAAAGTTCTTTACCGAAATATGCAGCGAACGGCTGTCACTCAGCAGACCTCTCCAGGTCTTTGAAGCCTGCTCTTCGGGAGGCAGTGTGCAGAAATCAGTGCGCACGCCCTCAAGTGAAACAAGATCCTTCTGCGCCTGGTCAAGGACCTTGGTAACGAGCTCGCAGCGCCGCTTTGCCCAGAATGTCAGATGATCCCTTGAGATGTATCTGGAGCAGCTTTCGATCAGCTGACGATATAAGCTGCACGCACCGACCAGCTTTTCCTGATTTTCTTTGGGGCTGTTGGTAAAGCTCCCTCTGATCTCAGAGTTGACTCTTTTCAGGCTTTCGATCGCAGCCATGTACAGTTTGTCGCCGGTATCATTAGTCACCGAACTTTTTCGGCTGACCAGAACATTATACATCTGTTCCAGCGACTCATTCGCCGCAGTTTCGTGCTCCTGGTCGTTCTCCTGTTCCCGCTGACCGGGTTGTTCGCCCACCACAGCAGCGAGCTGCTGCAATCCCTGGTTTCCCATCGCACCCGCGTGCGCATGAAGCCCCCCTGCCTGGACGGCGGCAGGAACCGGTGCGGCATTTTTCGCCGGCGCTTTGTTTTTCTTCCAGAATTTCCATGTGTTCATATAATACTAATACCTCTTCAAAACCATTGCGCAATTCTTTCTGACCGTATGTAAGATATTGCCTTTGAACATAATTTTTGTATATTATATCATATAATTCAGAAAAATTCAACCTGTTTTTTCTTGTCAAACAAAAAACTTTTTCCAGACAAAACCCTCCGCAAAAGCGGAAGGCGTATTGTTTTATTCTTCTGTGCCGTTTCCTAACTGACTGGGGTGCTTGGTGAAGAAATCCACCCTCGGCTCGAGGAACTTCAGCTTGTGATCCTTGCCGCCGGTGAAATCCGAACTGGTATCGAAAAGTACTTCTGGGTGGAATAAATGCAGTTCCGGATAATTCTGTTGAACACGTTTTTGGGGTAGTCAAAGGACTGCTCAGGTACCGAAAAAACCGGTACAAAGGTCTGCGAAAACAGACCGCTAAATTGAATATCATGTTCGCCCTGGCGAATCTGATTCTGGCTGACAGACCTCATCTGGCAGCTTGATTCAGTGCGCCCCGGCGAGCCTGATGGGTAACTCTGATGAACTTCGCTGCGTTTCACGCTTTTGATGATAATACTTTGTTAATTGCGCGGTGTTGCCTTAAGCAAATTTGCAGTGAATGCAGGTGGTATAGTCCAGCAGCAGCTCTGCCGGAACCCGTTCGTCATTTACGAATGTGCAGTTTGAAACTGAGCTGATGTCCTCAAGCTCAAGGGCGTATAAACCCATATCATCTCCAAATTCAAACGTGCAGTCAGAAATATTGAAATAACCCATTATAAGCGAGTTGTTGAAATAAAATTTCACCTCTTCATAGTCGTCATTATGTTTTTTTATAAACTCAGGAACCTCTCTGCTTATAAAGCGACAATTGCTGATAGTACCATCATAATCGGTGTCCGTCTCAAAAATCTCGGACATACAATTCGTAAATTCACTGTTGGTTACTTCAAGCTCCTGATAGCTTCCCTCTGCAAAATGATAGAGATTGTAGAGCTTGCAGTCCTTTATCTTCATCGAGCCGTTATCGCTGGTGATGAAACAGAACTCGTAATTTTTCCTTTTGGACACCCCAACGTCGCAGAAAATAATTTCGCAGTTAATAAATTCAAGCTTTCCGTCCTCTTTGATTTCCATGCTGCTTCCGTTGCCGTTTTCACAGCAGTAGATCTTGCAGTTTTCAAACACCGCTCTGCCCTCAATGGTAAGCGATTCGTCAAAATGTATCTCCTTGTCGGAGTACAGCATTTCCTCGCCTGCTTCAATAGTGTTTCTCATGATTACCCTCCTGTTATTTATACTGCCCGATCATCTTATTAAGTTCCGCCTTGTATTCCTCAACAAAATCATCAGGCGCCATGACCTTTACCCAGCTCCCCTGCGAGAGCAGATACATCATTATCCCGGTACCGTAGACTTCCGCTTCGACAAGCGCCTTGCCGCCGCTTATATCCAGCACTACCGCAGTCGGAAGCCTGTCCAGTATCGCCTGCAAAGACGGTCCGCTGAACTCAAACCGGATAGTTCTGCACACGCCGGGAAACATGAACTGTATCTTCTTTCGGAGCGCTCCCTCATCGAAATCCACGCCGTGCGGAAGCTCAAATTTCGTGCGGTGTTCGATAACTGATGTGATCCTGTCCACCCGGAAATACA
This sequence comes from Oscillospiraceae bacterium, assembly GCA_017829075.1. The sequence goes on from JAGAJA010000115.1 coordinate 4,290, forward strand.
CCGGAGAATAGCTCTCGTCCTCCGCCTTGTACGCGATGAGGTAGAAGTAATACTCGCTGAACATTATCGACGCGGGACGTATCGTGTGCGTTACCCGGTCACGGTTCATCTTGTAGTAGGTTATCGTTATTTCCGTGCGGGAGCGGATATCTCCGGCGAGCTTCCAAAGCATATCCACAACGCCCTCGGAGCAGTCGTGCCGTACCTCGCAGTAGTGGTACTTTTCCTTTGAAATAAGGCTGTCAAGCAGCGCTTTATCCCTGGTGGAAGTGAATCTGCGCAGCTTCCCTATTATCTCCAGCAATTCCGGCTTGCTGAATGCACGGCTGCCTATCAGCACCTTTATCACCGCCAGAGTTTCGCTGTCACGCAGGAAATCGCCGATCCGCAGTGTATAGCACTTTGCGCTTCTGTCGTAGACAAGCTCCGCATGACCAGTCAAATCCCGGTTTTCCGCGAGAAAACAGCGTATCTCGCTGATATCACGGGCGATGCTCTTGGTGGAAACTCCGTATTCGTTCGCAAGCTCCGGAACTGTTATCTTTTCGCCGCGCATTCCGCGCAGGAATATCGCAAGGCAGCGTTCGTTCTTTTCTGTGCTCATATGACCTCCGCATTCAGTTCATGCCTACATTTTACTTCATAGTCCGAAACAATTCAACATATTTCACGAAACCGGGTAAATAATTATATGACCGCATTTCGGACATATCTTCACGGATTTGCTTTTCAGCTTTGCACCGCAGCTGGGGCAGAGAGAAACCATTGGCAACAGCGTCATGCTTATCATCTCCATTTCTGATAATATTGTATCATTCCACAGGGACGCTCCGTTGTCCGTATAAAATCTTTCCGATAAGCCAACATTAATAAAGTTTCTACATACTCAGTATATCACAGCAATAGCCGTTGTCAATACATTCTTTACTTTAAGTAAGTTCAGCAAAATCGGGCAGTATGTTATACTTTTATTAAGTGGCGGTCAGAATGGAAACTCTTGGCGAAAGACTCCGTGATCTTCGGAGCAAAAACGGAATAACTCAGGCGGAGCTTGCGGAAAAAATATTCGTGAGCGAAAGCTACATTGCGCTAATTGAACTGAACAAGCGGAATCCCAGCACCGAGATACTCGGGAAGCTGTGCGATCACTTCGGCGTTTCAACGGATTATCTGCTTACCGGGGAATCCTCCGAGGATGATATCCTGCACGTTAAAGAATGGCGGAATCTGGTTTCCGGGCGAACCGACCGGGAAATTACTAGCGCGCTGAATGATATTGTCAATATAGCTTTACACATTCATTGACAGCCCGACAGCAGTCAGGTCGTAACAATCGAATATCGCCGACACATATAACTTGCCATTTTTAGCTTAGACTTCCGTGATATCAGTTACGCATTTGCTGAAAGGCTTGTCGGCTTTAAAATCGCGTTTCAGCAGGTCGTCTGACTTTCTCGCTTCACGGTCCGCCTTCGTGTTCCCATTCGGCTTTCGGTTGGGTCTGTGCGTTATTCCGATGGCTGTCATCACGCGGTATACCGTGGTTTCGCTTGGTATTCCGGAATCCGGAAATTTAAGGAGCAGCGCCTTATGCATTCGCTCCCTGACGTGTCACTTTCAGCGCTTTGCAGCAGAATGAAATTCTGCCTTTTGCGCCTCCATCGCAGGTTTTGAGCGCAATGAACTTCATTCGCTCCTGCTTGTTTACTTCCGACGGATCGCAGCGAAAAAAACTGCCGCCTCATTCAGAAAGTCTCTCTCCTCAATGTCCAGGTCGCCGTTCTTTGCCGCCTGCACCCACCCGTACAGCGTTCCGTACGGTATCTTCAGTTCTTCGCCGGCTCGCTTTACCCATATTTCCAGCGCCAGCTTTACTGACTGCTCCTTGTAGCTCCTGTCGTATTTCTTTGCTTCTGACATGTCCTTCACTCTCCTGGTTTTAGTATATTATTTTGAGCGTGGGGTGTCAAGTTTTATTATACAACATCAAACACTTTTGCGGTTATAAATCGCAAAAGTGTTCGACAAGAATTATATTAGCAGACTATTTTCGGCTTTTCGCAGCCTTTTTCTGTTGCTTTTTTTCATGCAGTTTTTTTGATCTTATTCATAGTAAATTCCCAATTCGTTTTATAAATCCATCGACGTTTCATCAAGCAGGAACTGCTCGATACCTATATATTGCACACCCTTTTCATCATGCCACGGAATGATCCTGTCCCTGACAACGACTATCTTTTTGAACGAGTCTGCCACACGGTACAGCGAGTTAGTTTCCTGCAGGCGCTTCTCTTCATCGGAAATGGAAAGCGCCGACTGCACATAATATTTCTTGCTGCCTTTACTTGCAACAAAGTCTATTTCGAGCCTGGAGCGGACGCTCTTTCCGGATTCGTCCCGGTGATTGTATTCCACAACGCCCACATCAACGTTGAAATCACGATATTGCAGCTCGTTGTAAATGATGTTCTCCATGATGTGGTTTTCCTCCTGCTGGCGGAAGTTCAGCCGTGCATTGCGAAGTCCCACATCGCTGAAATAGTATTTGAGCGGCGAGCCAATGTATTTTCTGCCCTTGACATCATAGCGCTCCGCCTTTGAAATCATGAAAGAATCAATGAAGAAATCGAGGTATCTCGCTACCGTTGCGGAATCAATATCGATCTTACGGACGCTGTGGAATGTCTTTGCAATTTTGCTCGGGTTAGTCAGCGAACCTATCGAAGATGAGATTATATTCAGCAGTTCGTCAAGTACGGATTTCTCGTGAAGTATCTTGTTCCGCTCGACAATATCGCTGATGTAGATTTTGTCGAACAGATTCTGGAGATACTGCGCTTTTTCCTCATGGGTCTTTTTCCGCATAATAAACGGCATTCCGCCATATGTGAAGTACTCCTGCCATGCGTTATGCCTGTCACCGTCGTATGCGTTATAGAACTCGCTGAACGACAGCGGATAGACTCGTATTTCATCGCCTCTGCCACGGAATTCTGTCAGTATATCGGAGGACAGCATTCTTGAATTACTGCCGGTCACATAAACGTCAATGTTATCGTGCTTCATAAGCCCGAGAACTACGTCAACAAAGCTGATTTTATCTTCGGCGTTTTCTATATATGGATTTTGCACCGGTACGACTTTTTGAATTTCGTCAAGGAACACATAATAATTCTTGCTGTCGTCGGAGGTTCTCTGCCTGAGGTACTCTCCCAGTTCAATTGGATTTCTGTACCGGATATTCTCGATTTCATCAAGCGCCAGTTCAACGATCTGATCGTCGCTTATGCCCTGCGATTTCAGATGATCCTTGTAAATATTGAACAGCAGGTATGATTTACCGCAGCGGCGTATTCCGGTTATTACTTTTACCATGCCGTTATCTTTTCGGCTGATAAGCTTGTCAAGGTACTTCTTGCGTTCTATCATCTCTTTACACCTCTTTCGACAAAAATGCGTATTGATACAATTATATCGATTCTATTATATCATGCCCGTGGTCAGAAGTCAATATACATTGATGTTTTTCTTTCGATAAAAGTGCGTATTTATACACAAATTTCGTAAGTGACTTATTTCTTGCCGTTATCCTTGCTTTTGATATATTATTCCATTCGCCGGATATATTTTGCGACACTTTCTTTAGAGACCCTCCACTGTTTCCCCACCCTGAACGTCTCGATCTCACCGCTCTGCACCAACCGCAGAGCGGTGTTTTTTCCTATGTGCAGCAGTTCCTGCAACTCCTTTAGCGTCAGTATATCTTTAGTATTATTAAGCATAGTTACACGCTCCTTTTTGGTTTATTTAATCCCATGTTCGCCCGAAAAGCCAATCCTCACAGAGGTATATTATACCGTTGTGAGGAGGTGATCCGATGAAGGAATAAGCGCACAGACGCTCGCCGCAATAGCCGAAGCAGGTATCCTTGTGATATCAGGCATAATCGGCTTAGCTACTGAGCATCGAAAGGACGAGAAGCGTAATCAGCTTCAGCAGAAAATCGACGACGCAGAACGTGAAATGAAACGCCTCGACAGCACGGACTTCCGGCTGAAGAAGTAGTTTATTTCGGTTTATCCTGCACCCGATTTTCACAACAGAACACAGCCCCGTTGTCGTGATGAAAATTCACGGTGACGGGGCTTTTGTTTTGCTCACAAACCGCATAACAGAGCCACACAGGAGGTAACAGAAATGTTCAGCAACCCTAGATACAGCACCAGAGGAATCAGTGAAACAGTCCCGATATTAACGCAGATCATTCTCTGGAACTGCATCGACACCATGAAAATCGAAAAGGATTATCTTCAGGTTTTCAAACTCACGGCAAAGGACCATACCCAGCACGTCACTCACAGTCAGGAGGAACCTTCTTACGAACACTCGTTCGATTTCCGGACTGATGAACCAATCACAGCGAAAATCTTCGTCATTGATGACGAAACTCACACCACCATGCTTTTGGCAGAAGAATATTGAAGAGGAACACACAATGGACAACAACGAAAACACACGTCCCGTTTGCAGTTGCTGCGGAGCAACGATCGAAACCGATGACTATTACACTTTTGAAGGCAGCATACTCTGCGATGACTGCTACCACAGCGAATCCGTTGTTTGCGAACACTGCGGCAACAGAATCTGGGCGGATGACAACGCAGGCACTGACAGCATGCCGCTCTGCAATTCCTGCTATGATGACTATTACACCACATGCGAGTGCTGTGGGCGTATTATCCACCGCGACTACGCCAATTACGACGATGAGGACGATTACGCCTACTGCGATAGGTGCTATGAGGAACGCCAGAACAGCTCCATTCACGAATACAGCTACAAGCCCGACCCTATCTTTTATGGCGACAGCAAGCGCTATTTCGGCGTGGAACTTGAAATCGACGAGGGCGGTAAGAACGGCGACAACGCTGATACGCTTCTGGGTATCGGCAACAGGATTGCGGAGCATATCTACATAAAATCTGATGGCAGCCTGTCAGACGGCATGGAGATAGTGACCCACCCCATGTCCCTGAAATACCACAAGGAGAAAATGCCCTGGGCGGAGATAATGAAATCCGCTATCCACATGGATTACCGCAGCCATAAAACCAGCACTTGTGGACTTCACGTCCACGTCAATAGAACAGCCTTCGGCAGAACCCGCGAAACACAGGACGAGTGCATTTCCCGGGTGCTTTATTTTGAGGAACACCACTGGCTGGAGCTGCTGAAATTCAGCCGCAGAACCGAGTATCAAATGAACCGCTGGGCTGCGAGGTACGGCTATAAGAACAGTCCGAAAGAAATCTTAGAGGACGCTAAAAAGGGATGCAACGGGCGCTACGCTTGCGTGAACATCACAAACTACCACACTATTGAATTTCGTATGTTCCGTGGCACGCTCAAGTACAATACGCTCATTGCAACGCTGGAGCTCGTGGACAAGGTTTGCGAACTTGCAACAGATCTGACCGACACAGAACTGAAATCCGTAAGCTGGTCTGATTTTGTATGCTCACTTGATGACAGTACTGAACCAGAACTGATAACCTATCTCAAAGAGCGCCAGCTCTACATCAACACGCCTATTACGGCAGAGGAGGACGACTGATATGTGTGCAATATTTGGCTTGATAGACTACAATCACACCCTCAATGCGAAGCAGCGTGAAAAGCTGCTTCGTGTGCTTTCAGAGGAATGCGAGGAACGCGGAACCGACGCTACCGGATACGCATTCAATCACAACGGCAAGCTGACGATATTCAAGCGTCCATTCGCCGCTCATAAAATTCACCTGCGCTTGCACGATGATTCCAATGTAGTCATGGGACACACTCGAATGGCTACTCAGGGAAACAAGCTTGATAACCGCAATAATCACCCGTTTCCCGGAACGGTGAACGGAATGCATTTTGCCCTGGCACATAACGGCGTACTTCACAATGATGTGAGGTTACGCAAACAGATGTCACTTCCGAATACTCCAGTCAAGACGGATAGCTACATAGCGGTTCAGCTTTTGGAGCAGCAGAAATCCCTCGACATACAGTCCATAAGCGAGATGGCTGAGCTTGTCGAGGGTTCTTTTGTGTTTACCGTGCTTGATGACAAGAATAACATCTATTTCGTCAAGGGAGACAATCCGTTAGCGCTGTACCACTACGAAACATGCGGACTGTATGTCTACGCCAGCACGGAAGCAATCCTTGACCGTGCACTTACACGTCTCGGAATCATCAGTATTGAGCACCAGAAAATCAACACATCCTGCGGTGACATTCTGAAAATCGACAGCACGGGTGCAATGGAGCAGGGAATGTTCGACACAACCAATCTTATGATGTATGATTACCGTTACTTTCGTAGGGATTGGTGGAATGTCCCGGAATCGTACGCGAGCGAACCGCAGGATGTAAAGCAACTCAAAGACTTCGCAAGCTCCATAGGCGTGTCCCGTGAGGACATCGACCTGCTCTTAAGCTACGGCTATTTCGTGGAAGAGATAGAAGAAATGCTGTACCAGCCCGGAGTAATAGAGGAAGCCTTGTGCGAAATTCTGAACGAATGCGCATACGATTACTGCGGTGAGTTCTGAGTGTTCGGAAAACTCACCCACATTGCGGATATATCCGGAAAGCGCCAAACCGATATTTGCGAACGCAGAATCATGGTGTTTTCCGGTTTCCGCAAAAGTATACTTTATCGAACGGAGGTTCTATGGGAAGAACATACGGTTACGCCAGGGTTTCCAGCACAGAGCAGAATCTCGACCGACAGATCGAGGCGCTCCTTGAATATGGCGTTGAGGAACGTGACATCGTTACGGACAAGCAGTCGGGCAAGGATTTTCAGCGTAAAGGCTACCTTGCTTTGAAGAACCAGATGCTCCGACCCGGCGACACGCTCGTCATCAAGGAGATGGACAGACTTGGCAGGGATTACGGCGCAATCAAGGACGAGTGGCTCGACATTCAGCGCATGGGCGTGGACATTGTGATAATCGACACGCCCATTCTGAACACGAAAGAGAAATCCGACCTTGAAAAGAACCTGATTTGCAGCATTGTCTTTGAGCTGCTCGCCTACACCGCCGAAAAAGAACGCCGCAAAATCCGCATACGCCAATCCGAGGGAATCAGACTGGCGCTCGACAAAGGCGTAAAATTCGGCAGACCCGAAACAACGCTCCCCGACATTTACGCCGAGGTGATTGCCATATGGCAGTCCGGTAAAATTACAGCTGTGGAAGCAATGAAACGCCTGAACATGAAAAAGACCACATTCTACAAACTGGCTCGCAGGCTGACGAACAAATGATTATCAGCGGTGCGAGCCGCTTTTATATAGATCAACCGGTGCTTCGTATATGGAGCACCGGTTTTTTGTTATTTTAATCTGTAATAGCAGATATTTTTTCCGCTGCCCTCACGTTTAAGCTCGCCATCGTCGACCATTTTGCGGAGTGCGCTTTCAATTGCGCTCAGACTTAACGAGGGACACAATTCCCGGATATCCTGCTTGGTAAATCTGCCTATCTTGCTCTGTGAAGCCAGTCTGACAGTTTCCAGAGCAGTGCGCTTTATCTCAACCAGAGCAAACCGGTCCTCAAAATCCTTGTACGCCGCAAGAACAGTCCCGAGGATATATTTGATGAACGGAACAGCGTCCTCACTGCCCTCATGCCACCCCGTCTGGGATTCACTGAGCGCACTGTAATACAGATCCTTGTTTTTGGCTATTTTCGCTTCAAGCGAAATGTACCTGCCGACATAGAATCCGCACCTGTACAGCAGCAACGAAGTCAGCAGACGGCTCATTCTTCCGTTGCCGTCGTTGAACGGGTGAATGCACAGAAAATCGTGTATGAACACCGGAATTGCGATAAGCGGCTCCAGCTCCATATTACCGATGACTTTGTTGAATTCCCCGCATATTCTGTCCAGCGCTTCCGGAGTTTCATAGGGTTCAAGCGGAGTAAAAAGAATTTTGGTGTGCCCGTCGGGATATGTTGCGGTGATGTAGTTCTGAACGCTTTTCGTTCTTCCTGCCATCGGGTTATTCATGTGGCTGTACATGATTTTGTGCAGCTGGAGAATGTAATTCTGCGTCACCGGAATTGCGTCAAAGCTCTCATGAATTATGTTGAGTGCGTCACGGTAGCCGGCTATTTCCTGCTCGTCACGATTGTGGGGAGTGGTCTTTTCCTCTACAAGCTGCCTTATTCTCGTGCTTGTCGTGACTATTCCCTCAATGGCATTTGAAGCCTCGGTGCTCTGGATTTTTGCTATCTCTACCAGCTTTTCAAGCTCCTGCGGGCGCTGTTTCAGATACAGTTCCTGCTTTCCGGCTTCCTTATATATCGCAGCGATAAGACTCAGCAGTTCAGAGTCCCATTTCTGATTCCTTATCTGGGAGTAATTGAATTCTCGCATGACCTTACCTCCTTTGAGTTTCCCTTATATTATAGCAGAAAATAAGGGAAAGGTCAATAGGCTAAGGGAATATTCCCTTTATAGTGTTATCAAAATAAGGGAATATATTCTTTATCTCTTTTATTCCTTGCCGCTCTCCTCGCTTTTCCTGATGTACTTATTTAGTGCGGCTTCTGTTATCTTCCATCGCTTCCCTGTGCGGAATGCTTTAATCTTTTTATCTGCCACCAGCTTGTACGCTTGGTTTCTTCCTATGCGGAGCCTGTCTTGTAATTCGTCTATTGTCAGGATTTTTTCGTCCACGGCTTTCGCCTCCTCGCCAAAATGTATTTACAAAAATGTTTGCGCCGGCGACAGAAAATAAGATTATATAATTCACAAACAGTTTAGTAAATATCAGAAAGGAGTTATTAGGTGTTAATATTGTACTCTATTGATAACTAGGGAAACGCTGAATAAATAGCCTAGCAGAGCCGCCGTGACACAGGGTGCAAGTCAAAGTTAACGTTTTAGTTGAGCAATCGAAAATGCAGCATAAAACCCATCAAATTATCCCCATAACACAGGGTAAATGCCCATAAAAGGGCAGACTTATCCCTTAGCAGGTCGGAAATCTGTTTGAACACGCTTC
>JAGAJA010000116.1 GCA_017829075.1 Oscillospiraceae bacterium
ACCTCTGTGTTCCCGAACGGTTTTTCCCTGCACTCACCTGATTTTCGTTTCTTCCACAGATAGGACATTTCCTACCTGCTACTTCTTTTGCTTTCTTCATACTTCTTATTATACCATATTGTGCGCGTTTTGTCCACACCTAAAAAATCTATGAGCGTGGTTTTCAGCGAATCATGAGTGGAAAGAAATATACACTTCACAGGCAATGACTCTTATATGAGCTTTGTGAAATGAACGAAAAACTCAAAGAACTAAGCCGCCGCTTACCTGCAAAATGCTGAAATCATTGAAATTACGGCTCGACAATATCACATCAGATAAACAGAAAAACATATTGACAAAATAACACAGCAGTGTTATAATATCCTCATGATGAACAATGTTCATTTTGGAGGTGAGATCCGATAAATCCGGTAATTACATCAAAGGAAGCTATCATGCAGGTGTGCAGGAAAATCGTGGCGGAAAAAGGGCTTCCGGCGCTCAATATGCGGACGGTCGCCGATGAATGCCATATTGCTCTGGGTACGCTGTACAACTACTATTCCGGAAAAGAAGATCTTCTCATCGCAACGATAGAGAGCGTTTGGAGGGATATCTTCCATGCCGGTCAGCAACGAAGTCCTCTTCCCTTTCCGGAATATGTCGCGGATTTTTTTGAACGCATTCAGGACGGAATTGCTGAGTACCCGAATTTCTTCATGGCTCACTCAATGAGCCTCGCCAATTCCGGAAAAGGCAAAGGAAAAGCCACAATGGAGCATTATTTCGGGCATATCAAAACAAATATGCTGGAGGCTCTCCGCGCCGACAATTCCGTTGACAAGGGCGCTTTTACATCGTCATTCACCGAAACGGATCTCATTGATTTCGTGCTTGACAATATCCTCGTGCTTCTTGTACAAGGAAAAAAAGACTGCTCTGCCCTTGTTGAGATTATCCGCAGAGTCATCTGCAAATGAACGCCCCCCCGTCTCCGGACGGGATCTTTTCAGAACAAAAATGAACCCTGTTCATGTTGGGAGGAAATACTTATGCAGGCTATTTTTGAAACGCTGTTCGACATTGTTTATCTTGTGACGGTCATCACCCTCGGAATTCTGATGATAAAGGGCAGCAAAGGGCGCAGGCAGTATCTGCTTTTCGGAATTATGGCTGTTACCCTCGGCTTCGGTGACGCATTTCATCTCGTTCCGCGGGCGCTTGCGCTCTGCACTACCGGACTGGAAAGCTACACCGCCGCTCTTGGTATCGGAAAGCTTATCACCTCGGTAACAATGACGCTGTTCTATGTGCTGCTTTACTACGTCTGGCGCGCACGATATGAGATCAAGGGAAAACCGGGAATTACCGCGGCGGTCTGGGGACTGGCGGCGGTCAGAATTGCTCTGTGCCTTATGCCGCAGAACGCTTGGACAAGCCCGGACGCTCCGCTCTCATGGGGAATTTACCGCAACATTCCGTTCGCTCTGCTAGGCGCGCTTATCGTAGTGCTTTTCTTCCGCAGCGCACAGAAAAACAAGGACAAACCGTTTAAATTTCTGTGGCTCACGGTTGTACTGAGCTTCGGATTATATTCCCGTGGTACTGTTCGCGGACGCAATCCCGCTCATCGGAATGCTGATGATACCAAAAACCTGCGCCTACGTCTGGACTGTACTTATCGGATTTAACGCAATGAAAGGAAACAAATAAAATGAAAAAGTATCTGAACATCTCACTTATCTACGCGATCGCGGCTATGGCAATGGGAGTTTTCTTCCGGGAATTCACCAAGTTTAACGACTTCACCGCAACCACTACCCTCGGAAAGGTACATACTCACCTGTTTGTTCTCGGAATGCTGGTGTTCCTGATAATTGCGCTGTTTGCGTCGCATTTCAAGAACCTCAGGGAACTGAAAACCTTCCGGGCATTCACCGTTGTTTACAACATCGGAGTGCCGCTCACCGCAGTAATGATGACAGTCCGCGGAGTTACACAGGTTCTCGGACTTGAGCTGACAAAGGGCGCAAACGCCGCGATCTCCGGTATCGCCGGAATTGGGCACATCATTGCCGCAGCGGGAATTATCCTGCTCTTGATATCGCTGAAAAAGGCTGCAAAGAGCGAGGAGTAATCAATGAAACGTCCCTTTTACCATGTAAAAAAGCGCACTCTGCTGGCGGTCGCCGGCTGCGTCTGGCTCGCAGCCGGAGTAAACGTCGCCCGGCTTGGAATCATTGCATACAGCCATATTGAATTGTTCTGGGTGCAGTTCCTGCTGTCCGTGGTGGTTTTCGCCGCATTCGGGTTTATGTTCTTTAAAATGAGCATGAAGCACACCCGCCGAATTAAAGGCTATGCCGAGGAAACCAAGCCGATATGGAATTTTTTCGACCTCAAGGCTTATCTTATCATGGCATTCATGATGGGCGGAGGTATCTGGCTGCGTAATTCCGGACTTGCGCCGGAGGTATTCATCGCCGTGTTCTATACCGGACTAGGGTGCGCGCTGGCTCTTGCCGGAGTGCTGTTCTGGGTGATGTTTTTCAGATACAAGGGCGAGTAATTCTGAAGTATTATCCGTCAATTCTGGCATAAAAGGAAATCCGGGAAGATCTCTCCTCCCGGATATTATTTTGCTGTTTTTACCCTTATACTATTTCCTAATCAACATATAGGCAAAGTCTATAAGGTGATTAAGAATCAGTATTAAATCTCATTCCAATAAAGCTTAGGCGATGTGCCGATAATCGTTCCGTCGCTCATTAAGCCCTGCTTAGTTCCGGTGAAATCAAAGCTTCCGCTGTACCAGTCTGACATACTTGTTCCGGGATAGCTGTAAGCGTCGCCCTCGATTACAGCAACGCCGGCGCAGTTGCCGTCTATTATCGCTACCTCCACCAGACCGTATTCAAAATCAGGAAGAGCGTATGCCATGTACTTGCAGTAATCCCAGTTTTCATCGCTGCCAAAGCACCAAGTAGCCTTGTCGTCTTCACCAAATCTGCTTGACGTGGTGCAATCCATCAGCCATGTTCCGCTATATACATAAAACCGTAAAATCTCTCCGGAGCTGTCATAATTGTTCAGCGTTTCACGGGCAGCGTCCATCTTGGTGAAAAAAGTAGTAGTCTGAATTTTTATTGAGCTTGCTGTACTATCCGCTGATGTGATCTTTGCGTCGATCACTGCTTCGTCAAGCGGCGTACTGATGTAATCGTCAAAGTTGCTGTTGTAGTCATCATAATTGTTGCCATAATCATCATAGATATAATCAGGATATTCGATGACCTGATTTGATGAGGAAGAAATTGCCATAATCTTATAAATCGCACCAACAAGCTTATTCTTATCGGCAAGCTTCTCGAAATATTCGAGGAAGTCATTGCCAAGCTGCTCTCCGTCCTCATCGGAGGCAGTTTCCGGATCAACAAGCTTGTAATTGCTGCCGGGCTTGGGAGCGACCTCTCCGGTGGTTTCCTCAAGAGCCATAGTCAGCTCGCCCTTGCCGTAGCCCGCGATATCCGCGCCAAGGGTATAGGCAATTCCCTTTCCGGCGGTTGCAGCCGAAAGAGTTATCGAGGAATTCTTAAGCACATTCTGGAGCTCGGAATTTCCGCCGCTCAGAGCCGCTGCTGTACTGGAGGAAAGCGATATAGTGTAGCTGCCGACTTCGGTAGGAATTCCAAATACCGCTGTCTTTCCAACGTCCTTGTAGTCAATATAGAACGAATATCTGCCGGAATCTATGCCGTCAATGTTCATTACTCCGCTGCTGTATAAGCTGTCAGCGCCGCCGAAAACGACCTCTGCCCTGCCGGAGTTATCGGAAGTTCCTTCAACATGAATTGCAAAATACTCTTCGCCATTTGCAGACGCAGACACCTCAGCGTTATTTCCGCCGCAGAGAGCGTCGATCTTTACCTCAGAACCGTTTGACTCCGCAGAAACCGCAAATCCGGCAATTGAGTTGTCGTTGTTTACATAATATGTAAGCTTTATATCGAACTCAGTGCTGCTGTTTCGCATTTCATCAATGCCGTCAGACAATTCGTCGAACATATTCTCGATGTCATCATCGTCCATTGAGTCGTCAAGAGATTTGAGATAATCTGCAAATTCCTTGTCCTCGCTTACAACGTCAACAACAACCTGACACAGATCGCATACATCGTCGCAGTCAAGGTTAATCTCAACGGTCATTCCGCTGAATTTCAGATTGCCAAGCTCCACTGTATCATTGCCGCACTCGATCTCAAGCTCTTCAAAGGACTTCTTAAGCTCAGCGCCGATCTTCGTGTAAAGCTTGTCAAAATCAAAATTAACAACGGGAGTGTCTTTCTTCACGTCCTCCCATGAATGCTCAGGAAGCTGCGCGGTGATACCTATATCGGACATTTCCGGGAATACCATCGTAAGAGTTCCGTCCTCTTCATAGCGCACCTGCGCCTCAACAATGGAATCCTTTCCGGCGGATAGCTTTACGTTATACTCATACGCGCTGCCGCTGTCCTTTTCAGACATGCTGAGCTTTATGTCATCAAGATTTCCCAGCAGATCTTCGATCATCTGTTCAGCTTCTGCATCGCCGTATACCGAGGACTTTGCCATGTCGATAACGGACTGGTCAAGCTGTACGCTTCCGGACAGGGAAACGGTCACTCCGTTCGTTCCTGTAAGCTCGTTAATGTATGCCGCGCCGAACTCAAGAGCATTTCCCATGGCAGCCATAGGATCAGATGTAACAGAAGAAGAAATCTCGCCGAAGGAGCCGTCCATCGAGGGTTCCAGTATTTCGCCGTAAGAACCGTCCATCGTGGATTCCAGAATTTCTCCCACGGAATTTCCGCTTAATTCTGATGAGGTGAACGTGGTCTGTACTGCCGTATTCAGCAATTCGCTCTGTTGCGCCAATCCGGAGAACGAGCTTGCCGCCAGAGAATAAGCGTAATTTGCGTCGCCCATTATCATGCGGTTAATGCTTGCCTTGTTGAAATGATAGATCGCCGCGCCTGCGCCGCCGAGCACTACCACAGCGCCCGCCGCGATGCAAAGACCGGGAATAAGCTTGCTCTTCTTTTTCTTTACCGGCATATCAGCCACAGGAGCTGCGGTATAACGCATGGGCTGAGGATCTGCCGCTGGCTGCTGAACAGTACCCGTGGGAATAGTGTTATTCTGCGCGTTTGCAGCGCGGTAATACTCGTTCATCAGCATATCAGTGGGATTCTGTACACCCTGCGCAGGCTGCTCCTGAGGAATATTCTGCGCGTACTGAATGCCGGAGGCTGCCTGCGTATTCTGGGCAGGCTGAACGGGTTGAGCAGGCTGCTGAAAGCTCTGGGTTTCAGCGGCATTGAACGCTGGCGCAGGGATCTCCTGCGGAATAGTCTGGGGAACGGTCTGAGAAACCTGCTGCGGAACAGCGGCAGAATTCACAGCCGCCTGCGCAGGCTCCGTAGTTTCCGGCTTGTACAAAGCATTTACAGTGCCGCAGCTTCCGCAGAACTTTGCGTTATCCGGAATCTGAGCGCCGCAATTCTGACAAAACATAATCTTTCTCCTTATTCACAATAGAAAACCGGCGCAGGGGCGAAAAGCGACGACTGTCGCCCGATGCGCTGACATACCAAAGTTACCAAATCAAGTATACCACAATTACAAAAATATGTCAATAACCCGAAACTCATTTTACAGGTTTTATAGGTCTTTCAAAATAATGATCGGAATAGGCGGACAATTCGGGCGATTGACAAAGGGCATCTCGATGACCGTGTATCTGCTGCTGTCGATAGTCGGGAGATATTCGAGCAGCGCGTCACGCTCCTCGAAGCCGGTTTCCCTGCCGTAATAGATGATGAGCGTCATAATTCCACCGCTTTTCAGCAGCTTCAAGCCCTGCTCTATCGCCGGAATACTGGTGCTTTTGCTGGTGAAAATATTGTGGTCGCCCTTTGGCAGCCAGCCAAAGTTAAAGGTTATGCAGGAAACGCTGTTTTCCTCGAACAGCTCCGCCATCTCGCTGTGGCTTTTAAGGAGTACATCTGTGCGCTCCGTCATGCCGTTGGCGGCAAGCAGCGCTTTTGTGCTGTCCACCGCGTCCTGCTGGATATCGAAAGCCGTCACATGACCGCTTTCCCCCACTAGCTGCGCCAGAAACAGCGTGTCGTTGCCACGTCCCGCAGTCGCGTCAATGCAGATGTCCCCCGGCTGCACCTTTTCCTTTATTATTCTGTGAATGATGTTGAGTGCGCTGAAATGCTTTCTGGGATCCATGATCTCCTCCAAATTCAGATGTAATCTCTGAGAGCTGAGATGAGAGCGTCTATCTCCTCGTCGGTGCCGATCGTAATTCTCAGGCGGTTGTCAATGCGCTTCTTTGAGAAATAACGGACATAGATATCCCTTGTCTTGAGGTACTCCTGAATGTCCTTTGCGCGGTATTTGCTGTGTTCCGCGAATAGGAAGTTTGTAGAGCTGTCAGCAACATCAAAGCCCATGCCGCGAAGCTCCTCCGCAAGCCTTTCGCGGGTCGCCATGACGCGCTGAATGGTTGCTCTGAAATACTCCTCGTCCTCCACCGAAGCCACTCCCGCTGCGATAGCAACGCTGTCCAGCGGATAGGAATTGTAGCTGTCCTTTGCGGCGTACAGCGCGGAGATTATCTCGGCATTTCCCAGCGCGTAGCCAATTCTCATGCCCGCCATTGACCGGGATTTTGAGAAAGTCTGCACCACTACAAGGTTCTCGTATTCTTTCAGCAGCGGCACCGCCGAAGTCCCTCCGAAATCCACATACGCCTCGTCCGCAATAACCACGCTGTCCGGATTTGCGTCCAGAATTTCCCGCATGAAATCAAGCCCCCTGCCGATGCTGGTAGGCGCGTTAGGATTTGCGATGACAACACCGCCGTTGGGACGCTTGTAGTCCGCAGCGTTTATGTTGTAGCTCTCGTCCACCGAAATGGTTTCATACGGAATGCGCAGCATATCGCACCACACCGGGTAAAAGGAATATGTAATATCCGGGTAGATCACCGGCTTGTCCGAGTTAAAAAACGCACGGAAGCACAGCGCCAGCACATCGTCCGAGCCGTTTCCGAGAAATACATTCTCACGGCTCAGCCCAAACCGCTTGGCAAGGGCGTTCGCAAGGGGCTTTGCGTTCGCGTCCGGGTACTTTTTCAGACTGCCGCCTCTGAACTGCTCTATCGCCCGAATAACCCCCGGCGCGGGAGGGTAGGGATTTTCGTTGGCGTTTAGCTTGATGAAATCGGTCTTGTTAGGCTGCTCGCCGGCAACGTAGGGTTCTATCTTGATCAGATTATCTTTCCAGCTCATGGGAATTGCTCCTTTCTCAAAAAACAAAAGCAGGCGGACGACCCTAAAGTCACCCGCCTGCTTGTAATTATAGGCACGGATTATTCAGCGTCGTCATCATCAAGAGAGAACTCCAGATGCGCGCCGCAGTTGGGGCAGTCAAGCTGCTCGCCTGCCGCCTGGTCATAGTCGAAGCGGATAGTGTTGCCGCACTTCGGACAGGTGGTTTCGTACATTTCGTCGATCTCCTCGTCGAAATCATCGTCATCATACTCGTCCTCGTCGTCTATGCCGTATACCTCGTCCTCAAGGTCGGTAACGCTTTCCTCAAGGTCGGTCATTACGTCTGCAACATCGTCCAGCTCCTCATCGACCTCTGCGAGGTTTTCAGCGATATCGCCGAGAACGTCCACGATAGCGGCAAGAACCTTGCCCTCCTTGGTGGACTCGTCCAGAGCCAGACCCTCAGCCAGACCCTTGATATAAGATACCTTTTCACCGATAGTCATAATGATCCTTCCTTTCCTGTCGGGCATACCGTCCGATCAAAAGAATTCAACTGATTACTTAACTCTTTCCATATATTCGCCGGTTCTGGTGTCAATACGGATAGTCTCACCCTCGTTGATGAACAGCGGAACGCGGATCTCAGCGCCGGTCTCCAGAGTTGCGGGCTTGGTAGCGTTGGTAGCTGTGTTGCCTGCGAAGCCGGGGTCGGTCTGGGTGATCTGAAGCTCTACAAAGTTCGGAGGCTCAACGCCGAATACCTTGCCCTTGTAGGACAGAACCTTGCACACCATGTTTTCCTTGACGAACTTGAAGTTATCGCCAACATCAGAAGCGTTTACGGGGATATCCTCGTAGGTCTCGGAATCCATGAAGTGATAAAGCTCGCCGTCGGAATAGGTGTATTCCATATCCTTTCTCTCAACGTAAGCGGTGGGGAACTTGGCGGTAGGGTTGTAGGTCTTTTCAACCACAGATCCGGTAATTACGTTTCTTACCTTTGTTCTTACGAACGCCGCGCCCTTGCCGGGCTTAACGTGCTGGAACTCGATGATCTGCATTACATTGCCGTCTTCCTCGAATGTCATGCCATTTCTGAAATCTCCTGCTGTGATCATAGTAGGGAACCTCCAATTAATCTTGTATTATTATGCGGCGCTTTCGAAACTTTATGCTGCGCCGGTTTATCCCGAACCGGCTTTTCAAAAACCTGTCCGAATAATCTATCTATTCTATTTTACCCTATATCGTCGAATTTTTCAAGCCCTTTTTATAAAAAAACAGGAAAAATTATATGTGAATAAGGTTTTTTGTGGATTTTGTGAGTACATCACACCCATTTTCTGTAACTACTACCATATCTTCTATACGGACTCCGTATTTTCCGGAGATATACGCGCCGGGTTCAACGGTGACGATCATGCCGGGTTTCAGCATTGAACGGCTGCGCTGGGACAGGGTGGGCTGTTCGTGGATCTCAAGACCAACTCCGTGACCCAGACCATGCCCGAAATACTTGTCAAAGCCGCCCCAAGCCGCCAGAGTAGCTCTTGCAACGCTGTCAACAACCTTGCCGTTTATACCGGGCTTTACCGCCTTAATTCCGTCCATATTCGCGTAATACACCGTGTCATACAGCTTCTCCATTTCCGAGGAGACCTTACCCACCGCCAGAGTTCTTGTCATGTCGCTGTGGTAGCTGTCCACCACCGCGCCGAAATCCAGCGTCAGGAACTCGCCCTCGCACAGCTTCTTGTCGGTGGGGACTGCGTGCGGGGAAGCGGAATTCACTCCGGAGGCGGCGATAGTTTCAAAGGAAAGGTCGTCCGCGCCGCAGTCCATCATGTAATAATTCAACAGCGCAGCCACCTGCTTTTCGGTCATGTCCCGGCTGATGTTGTCGATAAGCCGCTCGAACGCTCTCTCCGCAATTCGCTGCGCCTTGACTATCAGCGCGACCTCCTCCTCGGTCTTGATGATACGCATATCCCAGATGAACTGTGACAGTGACGAGGACGCGTCAAGCTCCACGAAATGCAGCTTCTCCCGATAATCAGCGTATTCCGTAAGGGTCATGTAGTCGCTCTCGATCATCAGGCGGCGGATATTGTGCTTCAGAAGCAGCTCGGAAAGCTGAGTCCTCATGTCCTCAAGCAGTATCACCCGGCAGTCCTTGACGCGCTGCTTCGCCTTGTCAAAATAGCGGGAATCAATGATAAGGTAGCTCTGCTCCCGTGTCACAAGTATTACCCCCGCGGAGGACTTGAAGCCGCAGAAATATCGTCTGCTCACGTCAGAGGTGATAAGCGCGCCGATCGTTTCATTCGGAAGCATATTCTGCAATATCTCTATATTAGTCATGTGAGCCACCTAAGATATTATCCAGCGCATAAAGTCCCAGAGTGTAGCTAAAGCTGCCGAAGCCCGCGATGCTGCCCCGGCACACCGGCGCGATCACGGAATTTTTCCGGAACTCGTCCCGGCTGTTGACATTGGACAGGTGGACTTCGATGACCGGTATCTTTATCGCCGCGATAGCGTCCCGGATAGCATAGCTGTAATGAGTGTACGCACCCGCGTTGAGGATAACTCCGGCGCAGTCCAGCCGCGATTCGTGCAGACGGTCGATTATTCCGCCCTCGGAGTTGCTCTGGAAAAACACCGGCTCATAACCCATAGACCTCGCCTTTTCGTCAAGCGCGTCGTTAATGGAATTCAGCGTTTCACTGCCGTAGATGTTCGGCTCACGCTCGCCGAGAAGATTGAGGTTAGGCCCGTTCATTATAAGGATCTTTTTCATAATAATTACCCCCGTCAAAGGCTTTCATAATAACGCTTCATTTCCGCCGCGTCCTCCGCCTGCGTCCCGGCGGACTCGCAGATTATCGACGGCTGCATATTGCGCTTTCGTATCTCCTGCATGAGCGGCTGATACTCCGGCCCGAACTGCGTGTCCTCAAAGGTCAGGTGCCGCTTCTCGCCGCCCTCGGTGAATTCTATCCGGCTGAAATGAATGTGCATATTATTGAGCCGCTCTGTACCGAGCTTGTCCGCGATAAGATCAAGCATTCCGGCGTAGTCCTCCTGGCTGGTTATCCCGCCGTGGGTTCTCGCGTAGAGATGCCCGAAATCCACCGTCGGCAGAAATCTCTCGTCCACGCCGCACAGCTCCAGAACCTCTTCAAGAGTGCCAAGCTGATTTATCTTGCCCATGGTTTCCGGGCATATGATGATTTCCGAAAGCCCCAGACTGTCCAGCTTTTCCTGCGCAAGGCGGAGCGTGTCCTTCGCAAGCTCGGTCGCCTGCTCCCTCGTCATTTTGGAGCAGCTTCCGCTGTGTACCACGATTTTCCTTGCGCCGACGGAATGAGCCGCCTGCGCCGACTGCACGATGTAATCCACGCTTTTGAGCCGTGTTTCCTCCTCGACAGAGGAAAGAGAGATGAAATACGGCGCGTGGAGAGTGACATAAATCCCATGCTCCTTTGCAAGTCCAGGAAGAAGCGCAGGAGTCTTTTCCGACAGGCGCACTCCCCTGCCGCACTCTATTTCATAGCCGTTAAGTCCCAGTCCTGCGAGATACTCCGGAAGCTGCTCAGGGAATTTGCGCTTTCCCCAGCTTTCGGAGTTGCCCCCCGGCCCGAATGAAATGCCCATTTACTTCTCTCCTCACTTCTCCAGTTTTGAATAATCCCGGTGGAATACAACGCTCTCCACCTTGCGCTTGAGCCGGAACGTCCACGTTTTTTCCAGATGGAACGGCTCCACAAGCACCGTCCGTATCCCGGCGAGATTTCCCGCCATGACGTCGGTGAATATCTGGTCGCCCACCACCAGCGCCTCGGACTTTTTCACGCCCATTGCCTTTACAGCGCGATTTACGCCGAAGGTAAGCGGCTTTGCGCCGTTGGCGGTGAACTCCAGCCCCAGAATTGCGGCAAGGGGCGCTACGCGCTTGTTGGTGTTGTTGGAAACCACCCGCATCTTTATCCCAAGCCCGCGCATTTTGTCCAGCCACTCGTCCACTCCGGCTTCCGCGGCGGGATTTCCGTGCATGGAAAGCGTGTTGTCCATGTCGAGGACAAGCGCTTTCACGCCGTTTTTCTTTAAAAATTCCTCGTCGATCTGCAATACGCTTTTCAGCCAGAAGGTAGGCTTAAACAGCATCTGCGCCCTCCTAAACATACAATTGAGTCTCTGCATAACAATTAAACCGGACAGACAGTCTGCCCGGTTCAACCGTTGATTTTTGATCAGCACTAAGCTCAGTAAAATCAGAACTTACGCTTACGAGCAGCTTCGGACTTCTTTTTACGTTTTACCGAAGGCTTTTCGTAATGCTCTCTTTTACGAACTTCAGCAAGAACGCCGTCCCTTGCGCATGAACGCTTGAAGCGCTTGAGAGCGGTATCAAGAGATTCATTTTTGCCA
>JAGAJA010000117.1 GCA_017829075.1 Oscillospiraceae bacterium
AAGGGGGGAACTAAGAAAATCCGACAAAAACCGGACGTTCCCCCCTTTCCCCTACGGTTTTCTCCTCAGACTCCTCTTCCCCTCTCCCCTTTCCCCCTTTGTCCGGTTTTTCGCAGATACAAAGTGAAAGATACTTTGACTGGGGGAAGGTGCGCTGCCGACGGCATTCAGCCCCATTCCTGCGGTTAGGTTGTTTTGCGAATAATCAAGGCTTTTTGGGGCTTTGCCCCTTGCCCCCTATTGCCCAACAAATTCCAATTTAACAAAAAAACGCGCAGTACAAAAATTGCACTGCGCGAAAATGAAATTATCAATTATGTATAGAAAGGAGAAACGTTATTATTCCTTTACTGATCCCGCAACAAGGTTGCTGTAAATAAACTTTTGCAGGAACAGGAAGATCACCAGCGAGGGTATGATACAAATTATAATACCCGCGAAAATTACCTCCCACTGCGCACTGTACGGGCCAATGAACTTGTACAGCGCTGTTGAAACAACCGCCAGATCATCGCTCGGCATATACAGGTTTGCTGTGTAGAAGTCATTGTAGATGCTTACAAACTTAATTACCAGAACCGTCGCGATAGCCGGACGAAGCATCGGGAGAATTATGCTCCAGTATACCCGCGGATAAGACGCGCCGTCAAGGATCGCGCTCTCGTCCAGTGATACAGAAATATTATCAAGAAACTGAATGAAAATGTAGATCGAAACGATATCAGTACCAATATACAAAATGCAGGGCGCCCATATCGTGTTGTACAGACCAAGCTTGCTTACGATCTGGAATACAGTTACCTGCATCGCTATATTCGGAAGCAGAGCCGCAAACAGGAACACCATCTTGACAGCACGGGTGAACAGCATTTTAAAACGCTGGAGCACAAAAGCCGTCATTGTACCGGTGATGATCGTACCAAAGCAGGATATCACCAGAATTATCGCGGTGTTGAGAAGTCCCTTCATTACGTTGCCGTTGATGAACGCCGTCACAAAGTTCTGGAACTGAGGCACCTCCGGCAGAGTGAATACGTTGGTAGTAATATATTCATCGTGGGTCTTGAAAGCGCCGATAAGCACAACCACTAGCGGAAGCAGTACTACCAGACAGCACATTACCAGAAAGCCGTAGGTCAGCACCTTAAACAGAATTTTTACTGATTTAGGCGTTTCGTTGAAGTGATAGTCCCTTATATCAAAGGGCTGATCTTTTTTTCTTGACAAACGGCTCACTTCCTTTCCCTGAAGAACGCCTTCTGTATTCCGGTAATGATAAGAATTATCGCCAGAAGAACTATCGCCATCGCCGAAGCAAGACCTATCTTCTGATACTGGAAGGCTGTTTCTATCGTCTTTATTACAAACGTGCTTGTGCCGTTGCGTCCGCCGGTGATAATATACGGGATCTCAAATACCGATACGGCACCCTTGATCGCAAGAATGAGCTGCAATGCAACAATGGGTCGGATACTCGGAAAGACGATATACCAGAACCTCTGCCATGCGTTTGCACCGTCAAGGTCTGCGGCTTCATAAACGTCCGGAGATATAGACTGGATAGCTCCTATGTACATTATAATATCAAAACCGATATATCTCCAGATCGAAGCAAATACCAGACAGAAGTTTACAATATCCGGGTTGGAAAGCCATTTTACAGGGTCTGCTCCGAACATCATAAGAATGCTGTTCAGGGTACCCTCGGTATTGGTTATGCCGTCGCCCTTCTGAAAGAACCGGCGGAAGATCAGTGATACCGCAACGCCGTTCATCATGTAAGGGAAGAACAGCACTCCCTTGAACACATTGGCGAACTTGATTTTGGAACAGAGGAGAGTCGCGATAAACAGTGCAAGTCCCTGCTGAATAAACGAACCCACCATATAGTAGATACTGTTTTGAAATGTGGACAAATAGCTGCTGTCAGTGAACAGACGCACATAGTTGTCAAATCCTACCCACTCAACGGAAACGCCAAGCTGGTCGCGCTTCTGAAAGCTGAATATACCCATATTCACCGCAGGTATCAGCGTAAACAGAATAAGCAGCACCAGCGGGATAAGCAGGAAAAGCACTGTTGTAATATATTTCTGCCCGGTATAGCCTTTTATCCACTGGATAAAAGTGCGCTTTTGTCTTACGGTTTCGGCAGCCATAGATGCTTTTTCGCCGTCCTTTCTTGCGAAGTTATTGCAGATCCATAAACAGATCTGCCCTTAGACAGCTAATTCGGGAAGGGAGTTCCTTCCCGAATCGGCTTGGGAGAATTAAAGACGGCATTGTATCAAAGTATGAACAAGTTCAAAGGAGGTCTTTGATCAAGCCGTTTTGAGAAAAGATGGTGTCAGATTGATCAGCCGTTTGCTGCCAGATAAGCCTGGAAATCAGCGTTGGCATCTCTTGTTGCATTCCACTTTGAGTTTGCGTCAGCAAGAATAGCATCGAATGCGTCATCGCCTTTGCCTGCGAATGCAGCCTCAGCGATCTGGATCTTGAAGTTAGCAGCGTCGCCCTGCCATGTACCAACCTCGGAGTCGTTGTTGATAGCGTCCCAAACGCCTACCAGACCCTCAGGAGCGGTTTCGGTTACGAAGAACTCGCAGTCAGCGAAGTCGGTGAGGTAGTCAGGCATCTCAGAGCCTCTCAGTGCGCATACGGAACCTTCCTTCTGTGCAAAACCGGATTCCTCAACGAACCATGTGATGTACTTCTTGCCAAGTTCCTTGATCTCTGCGCTTCTGTTCTTGTTGATACCGAGGCAGTAGTCAGCGGTGGACTCAGCATACTGCTTGCCGTTTACGCTGAACGGAGCAGGCATATAGCCGATATCATCAGCATTCTCGCCAGCTTCCTTGAACTGAGAAACAGCCCAGCTTCCCATTACCATGGTAGCGATCTTGCCGTCGTTGATAGCCTTCTTGCAGCCTTCCCAGTCAGATGTGCTGGGGTCTTCCTCATGGAGAGCGGGATCCTTGAATACGTCGAACATCAGCTTGTATACTTCATAGTAAGCGTCGCCGGGAACGAACAGATCTCTCTGGCTGGTAAGAATGTCGGTTTCATATGTCTTGCTGCCGGAAGCGGAGTTTACGAGAGAAGCCCACTGTACCAGTGTCCAGTCTGCATTTGCAAAGTTGGTGTAGTAAGGAATAGCATCGGTGTTATCAGCGATCAGCTTGAGGTCTGCAACAAAATCCTCAGGAGTCTTGGGCAGTTCGGTGATGCCAGCTTCCTTCCAGATGCGCTTGTTGTAGCAGATACCACCTGCGATAGTACCGAGGTGAGCGATACCGTATACGGTGTTGTCGTACATCTTCTTATCAGCCCACATGTACTTCTGGTTCATCTCATCGTATGTACCGAGCGGCTCGAAGAAGTTGGAGAGATCCTCTAGCTTTACTGTATCCGGGATCATAAGTACATCGCCGTACTCTGTGGTGTTCATCATTGTGGGAACATCGGTAGAATAATCTGTGAATGCCTGATATACAACTGTGCAGTTGTTAGCTTCCTCAAAGGACTTGGTCATCTCTGCGAGAGTGCCATCGTCCTTTCTGTCGGTACGGTGTGTGAGCACTGTAAGAGTGAGCTTGTCGCCGGAGCTGCTGTCGGTGCTTGTTGCGGTGCTGTTATCTGTGCTGGTGTTTGCATCAGAAGAACCGGTGTTAGAGCTGTTGGAAGCAGTGGAGCTGCTTTCAGTGTTGCCAGAGCTGCAGGCTGCAAGGCTTAACATTGTGCTTGCTGCAAGAAATCCTGCCATAAGCTTTCTGAGTTTCATTGGTGTTTCCTCCCTAAAAACTTTTTTTCAAATACATAGGTTAAATCCAGTTAAGAATAACTTAAACATTAGTTTATATTACCGCTTAACCTGTTTATATTATATTTATTTTTTGATTAATTGTCAATAGGTTAATATAAAGTTTATGAACTCATATAAAAATAAGTTAAAATTTTTGTGCGTTCTGCACACAAATTTTCCTTATTTTCTTGTAAACACGTTACAATGCAAAAGAAAACCGATAATCCGGCTAAAATTAGCCAGATTTTACCGGAAATCTTGTTCAAAAATAAACTTAATCCCCGTTCCGAGAACAGCAGTTTCAGATATTTTCTCATTATGTAATATCAAACTGTATGAACAAACCCCCGAAACGCCGCTCAGCGTCCGGGGGTTCAGAATTATATACTTTATTATAATATAATAAACCACATATAAATTTACTTTTTAATCTCGCTCTGCTGCAAAATAATCTCCATTTGCGTTTCTTTCACGAACATTCCCATTTTTTCATAGAACGCCCGCGCAGAATCATTGCCTTCCCAAACGTTGAGGGTAACGTCATAGCAGCCCTGCTCCTTTGCGTACTGCTTAACGAATTCGAACAGGCTTCTCCCGACATGCTGACCGCGGCAGCCCTCGTCCACGCACAGATCGTCGATGTAGAGCGTCCGGAATGCTTTCATATTTGTAGTGAACGGCTGCTGTTTAAATATGCAGAAAGCGTAGCCGACCACCTCTCCCGCCGGATCAGCAGCAACAAACACCGGAGTATCGTCATTGCCGAAAATCTCCTCCAGCTCCTGCGGAGTGTATTTCGTGGTTCCGGGAATGAAAATATCCGGTCGCAGCTTCGCATGAAGCTCCAGAACCTGGTTTAAAAGCATTATAACCTTGTCTATATCGCGGTTTTCCGCTCTCCTGATATTCAGCGACATTATTATTACCTCTTTTGCATTTTCATTTGTACAAAGGACAGAGCTTTGCGTAAACATATTATAGCATATAATCAGACGATTTTCAATTAAATCCGATATATTTGTAAAGTAAATCACTAGAGATCACGAAAACCTGTTTACTCTAATAACAGTTGCAATTCTCCGCAGAATGGTGTATAATTATAAAGCACCTTATACTATTTCCTAATCAACCGCCATAGCGGTTGGAGCGGCGAAGCCGCAGGAAAGCCGTTCAATACTGATTCTGTCAAACCCTTTGGTTTTGACAAGCCGCCTTGCAGGCGGCTCACCTTATAGACTTTGTTTATAAGGTGATTAAGAATCAATATTATAACCACATTGGAGAACGATATGAAAAAAATGATCGCCGCAGCAGCGGCAATAATTCTTACAGCAGGGCTTTGCGGCTGCGCGGGAGGCTCCGGCACAGTCAGCGCAGTTATCACCGAAACCCAGGACGGGAGCAGCATTTCCGCCGCCGGTCTGAACATAACGCTGCCGCAGGACTGGGAAGCCTATGTCGGCAAAGATGTATACGAGAAGCTTTACGAGGGCAGCGAGGGCGGCTACGACAGCGCAGACGACCTGAAAAAAAGCTATGAGGACAACGGGACAAGCTACCTTGTATATGCCGTGAATTCTGAACAGACCGCCATGCTCAGCTTTTCCGCCCTGAAAATAACAACAGACGAAAACGGCGAGCGGCTTTCTGCGGAGGAGTTCGCACGCACCAACCATGACACCTCCGTTATCACCTTTCAGGCAAGTGGACTGAAAATAGCAAACAGCGGCTTCTCCGAGGAAAGCATTGGCGGAAGATCCGGTTACCTCTCGAAATATGAGGTATATTCAGACGAGGAAACATCGCAGCTTCTTATGGGACAGTCGGAATTCATTTTCGAACAGGACGGCAGCCTTTACTCTTTGCAGGGCTACTACCACTCGCCTGAAGCCGGTCAGCAGACCTCGGATATCCTGTCTGGGATCACCGCAGCAGAATGAGAGCGCTAACCAATATCAAAGCCGCAGTATTTGACCTTGACGGAACTATCCTCGATTCCTCCGGCATCTGGGACGGGCTTGGAGAGCGGTTCTTGGCAAGCCGGAACATCACGCCTGAACCGGGACTTTCCGCCCGTCTGAACTGCATGGCGCTGCCGGAAAGCTGCGAATATCTCAAATCAGAATATCACCTGCCGGAAACCCCTGAGCAGATCCAGACGGAGATATGCGGCATTATCGCGTACTTTTACAGGAACGAATGCGGACTGAACCCCGGCGCAGCGGAGCTTTTAACGGAGCTTTCCCGCCGGGGGATCGCGCTTTCCATTGCAACCGCCGGGGATAAGGAATTATCGCGGGCGGCTCTGGAACGGCTGGGACTGCTGGATATGTTTTCAGGGGTCGCCACCTGCAATGAATGCGGCGGGAAAAACCACCCTGAGATATTTCTGAAAGCCGCTGAGCTTGCCGGAGGAACACCACAGAATACCGCAGTGTTCGAGGACTCACTCCACGCAGTAATTACAGCCAAAAACGCTGGATTTCTTACAGCGGCGGTCATGGATATGTCAGAACCGCAGCAGGCAGCGCTGAGAAACACCGCCGACTATTACCGCGAGGATCTCTCCGGTTATCTGGAATTATTCCGCGGCTAACTGCTCAAGAGCCTTTGCAATGCTGTCGCCGAGAAGCTCTGCAGAATAAACTGCCTCGTCCAACGAATTCGCATGGCTTCCTATTTCGATCAGAAGCGACCCGGTGGAAATATGCTGATTATAGTTGCGGTAATCGAACAGTATCGGTCTTGCAAGCCCCGGATAAAGCGCCTCCGCGGAGCTTTGTATAAGGCAGGCGAGCCGGAAATTCTCCATGTATTCCGGCATATTCCCGAAGCGCCCGTCATCGCAGCCGGCGATTATCATGAACTGGGCGGCGCTTTTTCCGTTTATCTCAGCCACCGGAGCAGTCCGGCTGCCGTCGGGATTTGCGATAGCGTCCCGGTGCAGGTCGATTATCACCCGGATAGAGGGGTACTGCTCCAGCGCAGCCCGGATAGTCGCTTCGCTGCGGTCGTATGCGCCGGAATATGCTGGATAGTCGTGTACCGTACCGTCATGCAGCACTGATATCCCATGCTCCGCCAGCCGCTGCGCCAGCGCCTCACCTACCCTCACCATGTTATGGCTTGGATCCCGCGTCCGGAACGGAAAACTGCTGTCATAGTAGCTGCGCTGGTATGGTTCGTAGCTTTCCGTGGTATGGGTATGTACGATAAGCACCTGCGGTTCTTCGGAATTAAGCTCTATATTAAGCTCCGGAAGCTCCTCCGCAGCCTGAGCAAGCGCTTCTGGGCTGTCGCTGGTGCAGTTCCACACCAGACCTCCTCCGGGCAGGATTATGTATTCTTCTCCCTGATAACCGCTGTAATGCTTTCGGTATATTATTCCGCTTTTGACGCCCTCTGCGGTGTAGTCAAGCTCATCGTCAAACTCTGTTATGTTCTGTGAGATAACTCTGGCGGAGGCTTCCGGCGCAGCGCCATCGGTATCAGGCGCAGTTATTACGGGCAGCTCCACTGTTGCCGGAGTCGTCGCGATATCAACTGCTCCGGTGTCCTCCGGCTTGTCCGAGGGCTGTTCATGCTCCTGCGGCGGATCTTCAGTCTCTTGCGGAGCAGCTTCGTCCGAGGATTTTATTTGCAATGCAGTCAGTGCTTCTTTATTCTCAGGCAGCTTTATCCCTGCGGCAAGGAAAGCGGTCTGCTGCGCAATGTCAATTGCCGTCTGGGGACTTGTCCCTCCCGCAGTAAAAATGGTAAACGCAGCGACAGCCACCGCAGCAGCTGCTATCATTCTTTTCTTATCCATAATATTTCCCCTCCGTTATGCGCATTAACAGGCAGAAATAATCTGCTTCTCAAATACATATTTATGCGCGGGAAAAGAAAAATATTACATAAAATTAAGGACAAAAAACGCCGCATAACTGCATTAGGCGGCAGATAGGAGATGCTTTTTGATGAAGATTTCCACAAAGGGAAGATATTCGCTGGTTTTCATGCTTGATATGGCGCGGCATTTCGGCAGCGAGCCTGTCAAGGTCAAGGACATCTCCGCGCGCAGCGGAGTTTCGATGAAATACATGGAGCAGATAGTATCTGTTCTGAACAAGGCGGGCTTTGTGCGCAGCGTCAGAGGCGCGCAGGGCGGGTATCTCCTCACCAGAAATCCGGAGGATTACACCGTCGGTCAGATACTGAGGCTGTCCGAGGGAAGCCTTGCGCCGGTGGCTTGCCTTGAGAACAACACCTGTGAGAAACGAGCTAAATGTGTATCCGTGCGGCTTTACGAGGAAATAAACAACGCTGTGAACGGCGTAGTAGACCGAATTACCCTTGCGGATATGCTGAACTGGGAAAAAGAAGATCAGGACGCCTCCGGCACTTGACAAGACAGGGCTTTTCTGATATAATTATTAAAGTGTTCCGCTGATACTATCCAATCTTGAGCAGCACAAAAAATTGTGAATGATTGGGAGCAGATTAAAGCGGCAGCCCTGAAGCAAATACGGGCTGAAATATTACGCGCCTGTGGTGAAATTGGCAGACACGATGGATTTAGGTTCCATTTCCGAGAGGAATGCAGGTTCAAGTCCTGTCAGGCGCACCAGCGTTTTGCCGCGGGAACAACCGCGGCAAAACATCCGATTTTTCTCGCCAGTCCCGGAGTGGGACTGGCGTTTTTGCTGTATATACCAGATTTACTATCTCGCAGCAAACCGCCCGCAAAAAACGAAAAATCTCGTGCGCCATTACAGCGGTAACGTAGCTCTTTTCCGAAAATCTATTTTGTATACCATAGACAAATTTTAGCCGCGCGAACAAGCGCGGCTAAAATTATCCGATTCGAGTTTGGCGCTTGAATATGGGGCTTCGCCCCTGCCGCGCCAAACCGTAAGTTCTCACCAGCCCCGGAGTGGGACGACTGTTTTGCTGTGTAAACTTTATTTTCGTTGACGCATGAAGCTGACCGCAAAAACCGAAAAATCTCGTGCGCCATTACAGTGGTAATGTGGTTTTTCCGAAAATCTATTTTATATAGCATAGACAGTCGAGTGCCTCGACACGCATTTCGCGCATTGAGGCACTTTTGTTTTTCAGGCTTTCTCCCGCGTTAATAAACTTTTTGTGTACCATAGACAGAGTTTTACCGCGGGAACAACCGCGTCAAACCGCAAGCTCTCGTAGTCCCAGAGGTAGACTGCAATTTTACTGTATGAAATTATTTCCCATTGTTCGTGAAACAAATTCCAAGATTGAGAAGTCTAAAACGATCATGAAAATTCCCTATTCGATCTGAAACTTTGAATACTAAAATGCCTCCCCATATTGCCGGATATAGGGAGGCATATCTGTTTTCAGCTTAGTGTTTCACGGTGAGCTTTTACCGCCTCATTTATTCCATAAGGCTTAATGATTTCTTTTATGGCAAGGTATGTTTCCCAGAATTCTTCTCCATCTGGCATATATCCTCCCTTTGAAATCATCTTTTGATCGTTCTCGTTATACAGAGTTATGTGATATGAGCTTCCGTCCTCTGCCTCGCCGTCCTTGACCTGAAGATTATAGATCTTCTCTTTGTCTGCGACCTCGGCAAGCTTCGCGTAATCCTCATCGGACATCTCAAATGAAGCGATTTCAACAATTGATTCGTAATCCGACGCTGCCATTAATACCTTAATTGTATGGTCGGTGTAAATGAATATTTCCGCGTCCGTGCATTCAGCCATCGTTCCATATCCTGCCGCGCCGTTATTTATCGAAAAGAGAATGTTTTCGCTGAATTTTACGTCTTGTTGCTGTTCAGATGTGACCTGAGAGCCGTTTCCTGCGGATAAAGAATTACAGCCCGATAACGCGTTCAGCACTATTAACATGGATACTATTCCTGCAAATCTTTTCATTTTTTCACCTTTCTATAAAACTTAATTCTTCACAGAGCCAAACCATGACTCTCCAATTTTTCACAGGTACTTGCGTTTTTTCAATAATTATACCATACGCTATGCAAAAAATCAACTAAATTCAAATAATCTCATTATTTCAGCGACCTCAGATAAACCGCCAAAAGTTCAAGAGCCGTTTCCTTTTGCTGTATGGTGCATTTGTCAAGTTCAGCAATCAATTCAGCCTGCTTTGCTGATAGATTAGGGTTATCATCAGTCAGCACCACATCAGGCGTAATATGCAGTGCCTCGCATATTTTAAGGACAGTTTCAATACGCATATTGACCGTTCCACGTTCTATATCAGCATAAGTTCTGTCGGACAGGTTTGCCGCTTCCGCTACCTCGCTCTGAGTAAGCCCCGCCTTCTTTCGAATCGCTAACAGCTTGTTTCCAATGGCTCTGAAATCAAAAATAAGCATTTTAGTTCCTCCTATATGCCTTATATAAGAATTATACTTCCTATTTTGCTTGACAAATAGGAAATATTGTGGTACAATTATAGGAAGAATAGTTCCTATTTAAACAAAACATTCTAGGAGGGTAAATTATGAAACCAAAAATACTCATTGCTGTGCTCTGTCTGTCCGCAGTACTTCTTTCCTTTTCTGCCTGTGGCAGCAAAAAGAGTGACAACGAAAAACCGACAAGCGAGAGTAAAAACAGTTCCGAATCAACAACGGAAAAAGATGAAAGTTCTTCTGAAACCGAAGAAGCAAAGACTGCTTCCAATGTTCAAGATGATGACCATGAAAACATTGTATCTACGGAAGATGTCAGCCAGAGCGAGATTGATGACGCGTCGTCAGACAAAGAAGTTGAAACTACTCCTTCTGCTGAAACAGAGGCTCCGGAGGAAGAAAAGCCTGAGGATAACTCTGTGGACGGAATACGCCCCGAATTTAAGGAAGCGCTTGACAGCTATGAGGAATTCTTTGACAAATACTGCGACTTTATGAAGAAGTATAATAACTCTCACGACGACTTGAGTCTGCTTGGAGAATATGTCGATTACATGGCACAATACTCCGAAACTATGGAAAAAATGGGTGAGCTAGGCGACGAAGAAATGAACGACGCAGAACTAAAATACTACCTCGAAGTAACTAACAGGATTAACAAGAAAATACTAGACGCTGCATTATAAAAAACACTCCCTGTCATTAAATGAAAGGGAGTTACAGATCTGTGCAAAAAATCCCGTATCCAACCTAACCGTCGGATACGGGACTTATTGTTATTTACCGAATTCAATGCAGACAGCTATACGCTTATCCCGACATTGATATTCTCTGAAAAAGTCTTATCTGAGCGCAGCCTGAGCAGCAGCCAGTCTAGCGATCGGAACTCTGACGGTGAGCAGGATACATACTATCAGCGTAATCGTCAAGACAAAAATGTGCTATATTTATCACAAATATATAATTTCTGCGGGATTTTTGCCCAGCTGTTGTGAAGTTCTACAAAAGTGACAATAATATCACAACTCCTATTGACAATCCCACATTTATGTGATATACTTATCACACAAGGTGATAAATAAATCACATGCGGAGGTAACGAACATGAAAAGTAAAGTTGAAAAGAAAATCATAACACTGGAAAAGTTCTACAAGGTCAAACTCATCGGTTCAGCGTGCGGCTTCGCGCTTGCTTTGATACTGGTGATATCCAACGGAATCCTGGGTACTGACACGCCGTTCTGGTTCCTACCGCTGGTAGCGGTGCTGACAATCCCGTTTTTCGTATGTTTCGTGCTGATAATAATATGGTCTGCAAGCAAATACGTTGAAAAGCATGATGAGCTTTCCATGCAGCTGCTTACAAAGGCGCATTCCCAGATATTCACTGGCTTCTCGGGACTGGTGGTGGTCGCAATTATCGTGTCCATGTTGTGGACAAACCCGGTGCAGGTAAATCTTGATGGAAACCTGTTATTCATAATCGTGCTGGGCTTATATGCGTTGTACAACGCCTGCGAAAGCGGTTTTTTCCTTGCGAATGAGAAAAAACTGAAAGCCGAAAGTGAGGGCAATGATGAGTGAACAGGAATTCGTGCTGCACACGAAAATCAAGGAATACCGCGCCAAGCTGGACATAAAGCAGAGCGAGCTTGCCGAGAAAATAGGCGTCCGCCGGGAAACGATAGTGCGGCTGGAAAAGGGGCTGTACAACCCCTCGCTGAAGCTCGCGATGGACATTGCGAAATTCTTCGGAACGACAGTGGAGGAGCTGTTCGAGTTTGAGGAATAAACACACATACAACAAAAAAATCCCGCACCTGATAACAAGTGCGGGACATTTTATATGCTTGTGTCAGCAGTTCCGAATTATCTGAGCGCAGCCTGAGCAGCAGCCAGTCTAGCGATCGGAACTCTGAACGGTGAGCAGGAAACGTAGTCCAGACCGATCTCATGGCAGAACTCAACAGATGTCGGGTCGCCGCCGTGCTCGCCGCAGATACCGCAGTGGAGCTCAGGACGGGTCTTCTTACCAAGCTCGATAGCCATCTTCATGAGCTTGCCAACGCCAACCTGATCGAGCTTTGCAAACGGATCGTTCTCGAAGATCTTAGCGTCGTAGTAAGCGCCGAGGAACTTGCCAGCGTCATCTCTGGAGAAGCCGTAGGTCATCTGAGTCAGGTCGTTAGTACCGAAGCAGAAGAACTCAGCTTCCTTAGCGATATCGTCAGCGGTCAGAGCAGCACGCGGAATCTCGATCATTGTACCAACAGAGTACTTCAGATCAGCGCCAGCAGCAGCAATAACCTCGTCAGCAGTCTTAACAACTACGTCCTTAACGTACTTAAGCTCCTTAACTTCGCCAACCAGCGGGATCATGATCTCGGGAGCAACGTTCCAGTCGGGGTGCATCTTCTTAACATTGATAGCAGCCTTGATAACAGCAGCTGTCTGCATCTTTGCAATCTCGGGGTAGGTAACAGCCAGACGGCAGCCACGGTGACCCATCATCGGGTTGAACTCGTGCAGAGAAGCAATGATGTTCTTGATAGTTTCAACAGACTTGCCCTGTGCCTTAGCAAGAGCCTCGATGTCAGCCTCCTCAGTGGGAACGAATTCGTGCAGAGGCGGATCAAGGAATCTGATGGTAACAGGATTGCCCTCAAGAGCCTCATACAGAGCCTCGAAGTCACCCTGCTGCATCGGCTCGATCTTAGCCAGAGCAGCTTCTCTCTCCTCAACAGTGTCGGAGCAGATCATCTCACGGAATGCCGCAATTCTGTCAGCCTCGAAGAACATGTGCTCGGTACGGCAAAGACCGATACCCTCAGCGCCCAGCTCTCTAGCCTTCTTAGCGTCAGCAGGAGTATCAGCGTTGGTTCTAACCTTGAGCTTTCTGTACTTGTCAGCCCAAGCCATTACTCTGCCGAACTCGCCAGCGATAGAAGCGTCAACAGTCGGGATAAGACCGTCATAGATGTTACCGGTTGTACCGTCGATAGAGATGCAGTCGCCCTCGTGGTAGGTCTTGCCAGCCAGCTCGAACTTCTTGTTCTCCTCGTCCATCTTGATGTCGCCGCAGCCGGATACGCAGCAGGTACCCATACCACGAGCAACAACGGCAGCGTGAGAGGTCATACCACCGCGAACGGTCAGGATACCCTGAGATACCTTCATACCTGTGATATCCTCAGGAGAGGTCTCCAGACGAACCAGAACTACCTTCTCGCCTCTTGCAGCCCATGCCTCAGCGTCGTCAGCGGTGAATACGATCTTACCGCAAGCTGCTCCGGGAGAAGCGCCAAGGCCCTTGCCAACCGGTGTAGCAGACTTCAGAGCCTTTGCGTCGAACTGCGGGTGGAGCAGTGTGTCGAGGTTTCTGGGGTCGATCATAAGAACAGCTTCCTGCTCGGTCTTGTGACCCTCGTCAACGAGGTCGCAAGCGATCTTGAGAGCAGCCTGAGCGGTTCTCTTACCATTACGGCACTGGAGCATATAGAGCTTCTTGTTCTCTACGGTGAACTCCATGTCCTGCATATCGTGATAGTGGTTCTCAAGAGTCTCGCAAACCTTGATGAACTCTGCGTAAGCCTCAGGGAACTCCTTCTCCATCTGTGCGATAGGCATAGGAGTACGAACGCCAGCAACAACGTCCTCGCCCTGTGCGTTGATCAGGAACTCGCCCATGAGCTTCTTCTCACCAGTAGCAGGGTCACGGGTGAATGCAACGCCTGTACCGGACTCGTTGTTCAGGTTACCGAATACCATCGGCATTACGTTTACTGCGGTACCCCAGCTATACGGGATATCGTTGTCGCGGCGGTATACGTTTGCACGAGGGTTGTCCCATGAACGGAATACAGCCTCAATAGCAAGCTTGAGCTGTACAACAGGATCAGACGGGAAGTCCTCGCCAAGCTGATTCTTATACTCAGCCTTGAACTGCTCAGCCAGCTCCTTAAGATCAGCAGCGGTCAGGTCGATATCGTACTGAACGCCCTTCTCTGCCTTCATCTTGTCGATGAGCTGCTCGAAGTACTTCTTGCCGACTTCCATAACTACATCAGAGAACATCTGAATGAAGCGTCTGTAAGAGTCGTAAACGAATCTCTCAAACTTAGGATCGGGGTTGCCTGCGATCATTGCTGCAACTACCTCGTCGTTAAGACCGAGGTTGAGAATGGTATCCATCATGCCGGGCATAGATGCGCGTGCGCCGGAACGAACGGAAACGAGGAGCGGATTCTTGAGATCGCCGAACTTCTTGCCGTTGATCTCCTCCATCTTCTTAACGCCCTCCATAGCCTGAGCCATGATCTCGTCGTTGATCTTGCGGCCGTCCTCATAGTACTGAGTGCAAGCCTCTGTCGTGATCGTGAAGCCCTGCGGAACGGGAAGACCGATGCTGGTCATCTCGGCAAGGTTTGCGCCCTTACCGCCGAGGAGATTACGCATGGTCATGTCGCCTTCGCTGAACATATAGACCCACTTGTTTGCCATTGGTATATACCTCCTGAATTTGTATAATCGCTGAGCCGCCCGTGCACGAGCTGAGGTCAGCGTTTTTGATAATTCGCTGACAGAAAGTTCCATTTGACGGAGCATACCCTGTCACATCTTCTATTATAACAGATATTCTTCAAAATTGCTAGATGTTTTTTTAATTTTTTCTGAAAAATTTCGCATTATGACTAAGTTAATGCTGAATAAACGAAACGGAAGCCGCTCAGGCGACCGAAATGCCCTCTTTTGAGATAGTCACCACCGTATGCGAAAGGCTTGCGGAACGCTGAGCCTCCGCAGGCTCCTGCCAATTCAGGTCATGCAGATCCCGGAACGCCAGCCATTCCCTAAGCCTGTCTGCGGCAGCAGGCGATGCAGCGGTGAAGCTGTCCTTTCCGCATATCACCCTTGCCGAGCCGCCGTCGGCTATCAGCCGCTTTGCAAGGGCAAGAGCCTGCTCCGCGCAGCCTCCGTCAGCCCCCGGCGCCAGAATGATATCCGTACTCTCAGCGGCAGTGGTTTCGTCCTTTCTCACAAGCAATGTACGCTTTTTCGCGGACAGCTTGTAATTTATCCTGTGCGGGGAATCTCCGGGGACGTAATCCCGGTGCTCATACCCCGGCATACCGCCGGAAAGCAGTGACTGCTCTGCCTCCTCGTCATCATCCGAGGGAAAAAGACTGGGCGGCACCTCCGGACCTTTGTAGTCAACTATTCCCGGCAGGACTGCCGCAGCGCACGGCTCCGGGCGCTGCGGAGATGAAAAATAGATCAGCCCCAAGAAATCCCGCAGGATTATCTCATCAATATTCAGCTTGTTCAGCCCGCACTCTGACGCTCTGAGCGATATTTTTACCGTCCCGTCCCGTCCGATGACCGAGCAGCGTGCCGTAAACGGCTTTCCCATAAAGCTGCCGTTCACAGTGATAAATGGCAGCATACAGAACCCATGCCCGGTGAATTTCAGCTCCGCAGTCACCGTATCGCCGATCGCATACACCCCGGAAAATCCGGAGCAGCTCACTGTGAAATGCTTTCTTGAGATAAAGTAGATCACCACCGAGGCAGCAATCGCCGCGAGGATTGAATATATCAAAATCCAGCCGTATTCACCGTTTATGAATACCAGAAACACACCCGCAAAAGCAAGCGCTTCAATATATCCGCGCATTATTTCCTCAGCCTCCTTCTGCGTTTTCTCAGTGCTTTAAGATATTTCAGCAAATTCGGGTCGCATTCCGCGGTTTTTCCCGGAGAATAGAACAGCTCGTCCGCGGCGGAGCAGATGCTCTCCGCCTCCTGCGGCATAGACAGCCGCGCCGACAGGATATCCCTCACCTCTCCGCAGGAAAGATTGTTCTCCTCCATGCCGGAAATCCTTGCCGCCAGCCGCCTTGTGTAAATATATACCCGGCGTATCTTACCGGCTTTGCTTCTCATAGGATAGGTGATATTGAACCACAGCCAGCTCAGCGGCTTTCTGAACAGAAGGATCAGCAGCGCCGCAGCAACAACCCCTATCAGAATATATATCCACCCCGGAACCGTCGTTCCCTCTTCTCCAGCGTCTATTGCATACCGCGTTCCGTCAAAGTCTATCCACCCGCCGCCGGGTAAATAGATCTGAGTATAAGCATGAGCCTGCGCGTCGGTTATGTTGTACAGCCCGGTCTGCTCATCGTAGGTGCTTTCCGGAATAGCGTAACCCTCGCAGTACCTTGCTGGGATACCCGCAGCCCTAACAAGCAGCGTCATTGCGTTCGCGTAGTCGCTGCAAATTCCCCGGCGGCTCTCGAACAGGAAGTATTCAGCGCTGTTTTCCTCCGGAATGAACTCCAGATCGTAAACAAACCCCGCCTCGCCGAACCACCGCTCAATAGCCCGCGCCTTGTCGTAATCCGAAGCTATCCCAGCGGTTATCTCATCGGCAAGCTGCTGTATCTCCGGAGTTATCCCGTAATTTCCGACCGCCCTGTCGTACCGCTCGGCGTCCTCCATTTCATCAAGCAGATCATAGCCCTCGCCCCACGAAATGACATAGTTATCCATAGCGTCGTTTATCAGAGCCTCAAAACTGTCATGATCCAGCCTGCGCAGGAACTCCGCATTCTCGCTGTTTGTGTAGTGTCGGAGAGAATATGTAGCGTTCACCGGGAAAGCGAATTCCGTGAATATCTCCCCCCGCGGATTTAGGTAAGTTCTGCCGCTTTTCTCCGGGATATACGCCTTGACCGTCCCGGAGGGGTGCATAACAACCCGCGTCGCCGAGCCGTCCTGTATTGATATAGTCATAAAGGAATATCGCGGCTCCTCTGCGGAAATTCCCTCCAGAATATCCCGGCTTTCCTCGGAAAGCTCCTCCTCATTCTCCTTCAGAGTTTTGAGCAGTTCAGAGGGGTTGCGGTTCACAGCGCCGGTTTCCCAGTTCGAATATCCCGTGTCGAAATCATAGCCGTCCGCGGAATAAACCACCCAGCCGCTTTCCACACGGATATCAAAGCCCCAGCTCATCAAAATTCCGGGACTGTCGGTTTCCACCGTGAACAGCAGCTTCCCCTGCGGATCATTCAGACCGTAATTCACCGAAGAATGGTTGGTGAAATTAGTAAGCCCGGAGTTGTAAAATCCACCGTTATTTTTCGGTACAAAGCTGTCGAGATAGCTTTGCAGCGGAGTTTCAGTGTTCTTCGGAAGAACAGCCACTATCAGCGTCAGCACCGCAGCAGCCGCACAGGATATTGCCGTGCGCCTCCTCCGCGTACTTTTTTCCTCGAACGACGCCATATTTTCCGGCGGACAGGGAACGGAAAGATTTGCGGAAGCAAAAATGAAGCACCCGGTCATTATCAGCATGAAATAAACCGGCAGTTCCCTTGCCGTCCTCGATGAAAGGATAGTCGGAATGAACATCAGCAGCATCAGGAAGCAGGGTCTAGGGCTTATCACCGAGAAATAACACCCGATAAACCCTATAACCAGCGCAAAGATGAACACCGCCGCCGAAGCGTAGATCAGATCAAAGCCCGCCGACGCGCTGAACAGGAAGTTCATGAAGCTGTCCTCCTCGGAAGGATACCACGAAGACGCGGCAGACCCCGCCAGCCACGCGGCAATGATCAGCGAGAAAATGCAGAGGGTCGTCGCAAGCGGGCGAAATCTCAGCTTGTAGAACAGCATGAATATCCCGGCGGTCAGAGCGGACATTATCAGAACGCTCGGCAGGAACTGGCTCCGGCATATCGTATACATCAGAGCCGCGCACACCGACAGCAGGTATAGGACTATCGGCAGCGGCGCAGCCCCGTCATATTTTACTCTTGCTTTTACTCTTTTTAAATTTTTCATTTCACTTAAAATAAGAATACAGACGGCACAGCATCATGCCGTTGTAAAGCTTGCGGTTCTTGTCCGCTTTCTGTCCGAAAATGTCCTCAAATTCCTCGTCCGGAGTGATAACATATAGCTGCGCACCGGAAAGCGGCAGCAGCCGTTCTCCCATGACCCGGTAGATCTCCCGCGCCTGCTCCACCTCAAGCATTCGCTCGCCGTATGGCGGGTTGGTAATTATCTTGAGTTCCTCCGCCGGAGGAGCGTAGTCCCTTATATCCCGGCGCTGAGCAGTAAGCTTTATCAGCGGCGAAGCCTTCTTCGCGTTGGAAAGAGTGAGGCTCACGCACTCTCCGTCATTGTCATAGCCAAAGGCGCGGAACTGAGCGTCCCTCTTTATCAGATCGGCGGCTTCCTCACGGGCTGCTCTCCACGCCTTGTCCGGAACAAGCCCCAGCCGCTCCGCTGCAAAGCTGCGGTTAAGTCCCGGCGCGATATTCAGCGCTTTCAGCCCTGCCTCTATCAGCAAAGTACCCGAACCGCAGAACGGATCGCATACCGTGTCGTTCTCACGCACTCTCGCAAGGTCGATTATCCCGGCGGCAAGGGTTTCCTTTATCGGCGCCGCGTTGGAGTCCCGGCGGTAGCCCCGCTTGTGCAGTCCCGCTCCGCTGGTGTCCAGCATCAGCGTTACCTCGTCCTTCATGATTGAGAAGCGGATCTGGGCGGTGGCTCCGGTTTCCGGCATGGTCTGCAATCCGTATGCCTTGCAGAGGTTCACCGCCATTGCTTTTTTCACTATCTTCTGACAGGCTGGTATGCTTTTCAGCACGGAATTGAGCGAATGCCCGGTGTTCGGGAATGCGTCGTATCTCCCGATATATTCCGACAGCGGCAGCGCCTTTATTCCCTCGAAAAGCTCGTCAAAGGTCTTGGCACGGAATTTCCCCAGAACTATACAGACTCTTTCGGCTGTGGAAAGGAAGATATTTGCCTTTGCGCAAAGCTCCGGCGACCCGGTGAAGGTCACCCGCCCGTCCGAAACCGCAACGTCCTCCCCGCCTATCTTCTTAACTTCAAAGGACAGGGTCTTTTCTATCCCGAAGTGGCAGGGGGCAGTGTATGTTAATTTGGTCATTTATTATCCCTTTCTGAAAAAAATACTTCATATATATTGTAACATATAATTGCAATAATGTCCAATATTTCAGCGAAAATTTATACGATTATTTTTTGTGCACAATTACTATAAAATATACCGCGATTTAGGTTTGTTTGTCCAAATTCCACAGCTTGCCCGAAAACTTGTTGCAAAAAAATAAAATATAAGGTATAATAGAAATAGGCATAGCCGGCGCATACAAAAATACAGATAATAATGCGCTGTGAAAGGAGAAAAAATTAAAATGGGCATTAAACTAGACGACAAATATTTAAGCAGCTTCGTTGCGGAGCACGAGCTTACCGCTATCGCTCCCGCAGTCAAGGCAGCACACGACCAGCTTGTAAACAGAAACGGTCTTGGAAACGACTTCCTCGGCTGGATCGACCTGCCGGTAGATTACGACAAGGAAGAATTTGAGAGGATCAAAAAGGCTGCCGCAAAAATCAAGAGCGACAGCGAGGTGCTTATCGTTATCGGTATCGGCGGCTCCTACCTCGGCGCAAGAGCAGTTATCGAGGCGATAAAGTCCAGCCTTTACAACAGCCTGAAAAAAGATACCCCCGACATCTACTTCATCGGAAACTCCATCAGCCCCACCTACCTCAGCGAGGTAGTTTCTCTGGTAGAGGGCAGGGATTTCTCGGTAAATATAATCTCCAAGTCCGGCACTACCACCGAGCCGGCTCTGGCGTTCCGCGTATTCCGCGACCTGCTTGTTGAGCGCTACGGCGAGGACGGCGCAAAGGGCAGGATCTACGCCACCACTGACAAGGCAAAGGGCACCCTCAAGGAGCTTTCCGACAAGAAAGGCTATGAAACCTTCGTTGTTCCGGACGACGTTGGAGGACGCTTCTCCGTTCTCACCGCCGTGGGACTTCTCCCCATTGCCTGCGCAGGCTGCGACATCGACGCTCTGATGAAGGGCGCTGCCGACGCAAGAGAAGAATATTCCGTCTGCGACCTCGAAAAGAACAACAGCTACAAGTATGCTGCTCTCCGCAACATTCTCTACCGCAAGGGCAAGAGCGTTGAAATGCTCATCAGCTACGAGCCCAGCTTCGCAATGATGAACGAGTGGTACAAGCAGCTCTTCGGCGAGAGCGAGGGCAAGGACAACAAGGGCATCTACCCCTCCTCCGCAGTATTCTCCACCGACCTGCACTCCCTCGGTCAGTTCATTCAGGACGGCTCCAGAGTCATGTTTGAAACGGTGGTTCAGTTCGCAAAGCCCCAGAAGGAATTCTTCCTCAAGGACGACCCCACCAACGTTGACGGTCTGAACTTCCTGTCAAATCAGAATATGTCAGTCGTAA
The DNA here is from genome assembly GCA_017829075.1 of Oscillospiraceae bacterium. The sequence goes on from JAGAJA010000117.1 coordinate 20,517, forward strand.
ACCGCAAGGCTTTCGAGGGTACAGTTATCGCACATACCGAGGGCGGAGTTCCGAATATCGTGCTCGAAGTACCTGAGCTTAACGAATATGAGCTTGGATATATCATCTACTTCTTCGAAAAGGCGTGCGCAATAAGCGGCTATCTGCTCGGCGTAAATCCGTTCAACCAGCCCGGCGTAGAAAGCTACAAGAAGAATATGTTCGCGCTCCTCGGCAAGCCCGGCTATGAGAGCCAGAAGGCAGAGCTTGAAGCAAAGCTCGGTCTTTGATCAGCATTTCGGGAAAGAACCGCTCCGGCGGTTCTCTCCTCAGCAATATAAACTATACATTCATGGAGGTTCACTATGATTAAGCTTATCACAGGCAAGAGAGGCACCGGCAAGACCAAGATCCTTATCGACGCTATCCACGACGCAGAGAACAAGTCCAACGGCAACGTTGTAGCTATCCAGAAGGGTTCTTCTCTCAACACCGACATCACCCCCAAGGTTCGCCTCGTAAATATCGAGGATTATGCTATTGACGGAGTTGAGGCTTTCTACGGCTTCGTTGCAGGAATTCTTGCTTCCGACTATGACTGCACCGATATCTTTGTTGACGCTACTCTCAAGATCGTAGGCAGAGATTACGAAAAGGTCGGCGAAATGTTCGACAAGCTGGCTAAGATTTCAGCAGATACCACAATTACCTGCACCATTTCCGCAGACAATTCTGAGCTTTCTGACAATATGAAGAAATATATTGTCTGATTTTTCAGAAAACACTTGACAAATCAAAAATAGCGTGTTATAATATTAAGCGTGACTTTAAAAGAATTCGTTTGATCGGGTTCTTAGGAATGATTAATATTGTATAAGGGGGTGCAATAATGGCAGTTCCGAAGAGAAAGGTATCTCGCGCAAGACGTGATAAAAGACGTTCACAGGTATGGAAGTTATCTGCACCTGCTTTCTCACGCTGCAAGCAGTGCGGTGAGCTGAAGCTCGCTCACAGAGTTTGCGGAAATTGCGGTTATTACAATGATAAGGTTGTTATCGCTAAGGAAGCGTAATCACACAGCATTGAGTAACTAAACAACAGTTTACGGGAAGTCCCTCCGGCAATGCCGGGGGGATTTTTGCTGATTTATGCTGATTTGTTGTGATTTACTTGAAATAATAGAGGAAATGTGTTATACTATTATTATATTGTTTATAAAATATTTGACCGCAGTGAAAGTTGAGGTAATTTATGCAGGTAGTAGCAATTGTGGGCAGACCGAACGTCGGAAAGTCCACGCTTTTCAATAAGCTCGTAGGACAGCGCCTGTCCATTGTTGACGACAAGCCGGGAGTCACCCGGGACAGAATTTACAGCCGCTGTGAATGGCTCGGCAAGGAGTTCATGCTCATCGACACCGGCGGTATTGAGCCGAAAACTGATGACGTTATCCTCGCCCAGATGAGAGAGCAGGCAATGCTCGCGGTGGAGCGCGCAGACGCGATAATTTTCGTCACCGACATCACCACCGGAGTCACCGCCAACGACAGTGACGTTGCCTCCATGCTGATAAAGAGCGGAAAGCCGGTTGTCCTCGCCGTAAACAAGGTTGACGGCATCGGCGCCCCGCCCCCTGAGATCTATGAGTTCTATAACCTCGGACTCGGCGACCCGATCGCGGTTTCCTCCGTCCACGGTCACGGAACAGGCGATCTGCTTGAGGCTGTTTTCAATAACCTCCCGCCGGAGGAGCCGGACGATTACGACGAGGACGCAATAAAGGTCGCAGTTATCGGCAAGCCAAACGTCGGCAAGTCCTCCCTGATAAACCAGATTGCCGGTGAAGAGCGCTCCATAGTTTCCGACATCGCCGGAACCACCCGCGACGCGATAGACACCGAAATAACCCGCGGCGATGACAAGTTCATCTTCATCGACACCGCCGGAATGCGCCGCAAAGCAAAGGTAACTGAGAACATCGAGCATTTCAGCGTGCTCCGCGCGCTTATGGCGGTAGACCGGGCGGACGTGTGCGTTATCGTGATAGACGCGACAGTCGGCTTCACAGAGCAGGACAGCAAGGTTGCCGGCTACGCCCACGACAAGGGCAAGGCATGTGTTATCGCCGTAAACAAGTGGGACGCAGTAGAGGACAAGACCGACAAGACCATGGAGGAATTCCGCAAAAAACTGGAGGTGGATTTCTCCTTTATGTCCTATGCGCCGTTTGTATTCATTTCCGCAAAGACCGGACAGCGCATCGACAAGCTGTTCGACCTGATAAAATACACCCACGAACAGCACAGCACCCGCATTTCCACCGGCGTACTCAATGATATGCTGAACTATGCTACCTCAAGAGTTCAGCCGCCGAGCGACAAGGGCAAGCGCCTGAAGCTCTACTACATGACACAGGCTTCGGTATGCCCGCCTAATTTCGTTATCTTCTGCAACAGCCGGGAGCTTTTCCACTACTCCTATCAGCGGTATATCGAAAACCAGCTTCGGGAAACTTTCGGGCTTGACGCAACTCCTATAAAGATCACTATCCGCGAAAGAGGCGAATAATGGAGCGTATTCTGTCGGATTTCCGCCGAAAACGGGCGAAAATGCTTGTTATCTGCTCCGTTATCGCGGCGGCGGTATGCGCGGCGGTATGGCTGCCGCTGCTCTTCTCCGGCGGCTGGGCTGAATGGCTGAGATGGGTTTGCATATCTGCGGCGGGCATTATCTCCGGGGCAATGATAATCCTCCTCTCGAAAGCCTTCGCCGAAACCCTGATAATCGCCCCGAAAAAGCTCGCGGCGCAGATCTCCGCAATGCCGGAGCAGGAAAAATCAGAGGTTATCGCCGCGTATCCGCAGGCAAAAGCCCTCGGAGAACGCTGGTTCCTGCCGGAGCATATTCTGTTCTACACAAACCGCCGGGCAGTTATTCTGCGTTATGATGCAATAAAGACGATCTCCCAGCAGAACGGCGACCTGCGGCTCGGCACCTCCTACGGAGATATGATAATGCCGGTAAGATCCGGAGAAAATCCCGGAATAATCTATGCGCTTCTCCGGGACAGAAACCCCGCGATAAAGCCCGAAAATTCCGGAGAAAACAACAGCAAGTCGAAAGGACATAACAAACTATGATATGGATCTGCTATTTGATCATGCTTGTCGTACCCTATCTTCTGGGCGGCATAAACACCTCGATCATCGTGACTAAGCTCCGCACCGGACAGGATATCCGCACCATGGGCAGCGGAAACGCAGGACTTACAAACTCCCTCAGAACTCAGGGAAAAGCGACTGCGGCTATCGTGCTTCTCGGCGACGTAGCTAAGGCGGTGCTTTCCGTCTGGATCGTGCGGATGTCGTTCCTGTTTATCGGCGGAGTTGACACCACCGTGCTTGAGAACAACATGAACTGGGTAGGCTACATGGCGGTATTTATGACGGTAGTTGGACACGTTTTCCCGGTTTATTACGGTTTCCGCGGAGGAAAGGGCGTTCTGGCGGCTATCTCGGCGATATTCACGCTGGACTGGCGCTCCGCCTGCATTCTGCTGGGAGTATTCATTGTAATTGTCGCAATAACACGCTATGTTTCCCTCGGTAGCTGCATTTCTTCCGCCCTGTTCGGATTTACCGCGCTGGGGTTTGATTATTTCCTCGACGGCGACCCGGCGGGAATTATCTGCGCGATAATAGGACTGTTCACCTCTGCGCTGATAATCTACAAGCACCATGCTAACATAAAAAGACTTATCTCCCACACTGAAAAGAAGCTCGGAGAAAAATCGAAGTAAAATCACTCAGAACTAACCGATGATCATTTTTCAAGGACAATGAAACCAAAAATCTGGAGGTCTATCATATCATGGCAAAGATAGCAATACTCGGCTGCGGCTATGGCACGGCTCTGGGAGTACTTTTCAGCACCTATGGACACGAGGTTGTCACATGGACAAAATTCGAGCAGGAAGCGGAACTTCTGCGCACCGAGCGCGAGCACAAGCGGCTGCTCCCCGGAGTAAAGCTGCCGGATAATCTAGGAGTTACCACCGACGTTCGCTGCGTAAGCGGCGCGGATTTCGTGGTTGTCGCTATCCCCTCGCCGTTTTTTCGCGAGGCTGTGCAGGCGGTGAAGCCGTATATTGACAAATGCTCCGTTGTGATAAATGTCAGCAAGGGTCTTGAAGCCTCCACCGGCTACCGCCTCTCCCAGATACTCACCGAAGAGCTGCCGGAAAATCCCGTGGGAGTTATCACCGGCCCCTGCCATGCCGAGGAAATAGCAAGGCTTGTCCCCACCACCGAGGTCTGCTCCGGCTATCAGGACGGGATTGCCGAGTATATTCAGCGCACTCTCTCCAATGAGAGATACCGCATTTATGTCAACGACGACGTTCCCGGCTGCGAGCTTGGCGGAGTGCTGAAAAATCCCATCGCTCTTGGCTGCGGAATTGCCAGAGGAATGGGGCTTGGCGATAACACCGTCGCTGCACTCATGACCCGCGGAATGACCGAGATAACCCGGCTCGGAGTTGCCCTCGGCGCAAACTGGAAAACCTTCACCGGAATGGCGGGAATAGGCGACCTTATCGTCACCTGCACCTCCCTTCATTCCCGTAATTTCCGCGCCGGAAACCTCATCGGCAATGGAACACCCGCAGCAGAAGCAGTGGCGCAGGTCGGCACGGTAGAGGGCTACACCAGCAGCAAAATAGCCTATAAGCTGGCGCAGGAGCGCGGAATAGACACTCCCATAATCGAGCAGATAGTGAAGATCTGCTATGAGGGAAGCGACCCCAAAGCAAGCATTTCCGCACTTATGACAAGAGAAACACGGCACGAGCGTGAGATATTCTGGACTGACTGATCTGACCTGACTAAGGAGCTTCTATGAACCAGAAAATTCCTGCAACCATAAGCGAACAAATAGCAAAGCTGCGGCAGCGCGGCTGTATTATAAACGACCAGAAGCTTGCTGAGGAAACGCTGAAATACATCAACTATTTCCGGCTCTCCGACTATTTCACCCCATTCACCGTTTCAAAGGGAAAATATGAGGAAGGTACTACCTTTGAAAAGATACTCCGGGTATATGAGGCGGACAGAAAGCTCCGAAGCATTCTCCTCGCCTCCCTTGAGGAAACGGAAATCGCGATGCGGGCGGCGATATCCAACTACCACGCGCTGAAATACGGCGCGCTTGGATATCTCAACGCTTCCACCTTCGATTTCCGGCATAATCACCAGCAGTTCATGAACAAGGTGAAACACCTTATCGAAGTGAACGACGACCGGGAATTCGTGCGGCACTACAACTCGAAATACTGCGGCGCGTTCCCGCTCTGGGTGGTAATGGAGCTGTTCAGCTTCGGCACTCTCGCATTTTTCTACAAGGATATGCAGAATGCCGATAAAAAGGAGCTTGCCGACAAATATTACGGCTGCTCCAGCTCGGAGCTTGACAACTGGCTGTTCTGCCTGAACGAGCTTCGCAACTACTGCGCACACTACAACCGGCTTTACGGAAACACCTTCCCGGTAGAGCCGAAAACTCCCCGTAACATGGATATTGAACTAAAGCCGGACGTTTTCGGCTACATCATAGTCATGAAGCAGCTTGCGCACAATCATTCCAACTGGAATGAACGGGTAGTTAAGCCCATTTCCCGCCTTATCCGGAAGAATTCCGACATTCTCCGGCTAAAGGATCTCGGATTTCCGGAGAACTGGGAAGTACTTATCGCATATACCGATATTGAGGATCAATAATACTAATTCTTAATCACCTTATAGACTTTGTCTATAAGGTGAGCCGCCTGCAAGGCGGCTAGTCAAAACCTTTGGTTTTGACAGAATCAGTATTGAACGGCTTTCCTGCGGCTTCGCCGCTCCAACCGCCATTGCGGTTGGTTCAACCTATAGACTTTGTCTATAGGTTGATCAGGAAATAGTATAAAACAAAACGGCGGAGTATTCTGCCGTTTTTTCCGAAAAGAGGTGACACGCCGTGGCTGACAAGTTTCGTCTGCTATTTGATAACAACGCCAAGTCGAAAAAGGATATCGCAAAGGAACTTAAACGCATAATCGACCTGAAAACCTCCGGGAAAAACAAGGCAGACAGTCCGCTTGACGATATCCGGGACGCTGTTTCCGGCGCAGTAAAAAAAGCGGTTCAGGACAAGATCAGCAGCATAGTCAGGGAAGCTCTTGAAAACGCTCAGGAGGAGCGCTCCCGCGAGCATTCCGGCGGCGAAAAGATACCTCCCCGCCCCCGCCGGGAGGATATAAGCTACCTCGGCGAAAACCAGCAAACACTCCAGCCGGACGAGCTTGCCTACGCGCCGTCAATGTACGAGGAGGACGACGAGGGCAGCGCAATCCGCATGAAGATAGAGGAAATGCGCCGGCTAGGGCAGGTGTTCTACAACGGCTATATGCTTCGTCAGTGCGCCGAGGAGACCCTTGTGAAGCAGGGGGAATTCATGAAAGACGTAACCGACAGCTTCAGCCGCAACTGCTTCTGCGGAATTGAGCGCCCTGTATACGGCGCAATGTCCACTGATCAGCTCCGCACCTACTTCACATGGCGGACAAAGGCGCGTCAGGGAATCTACGGAAAAGCCGACAAGCCATATATCCTGCTGTACTGCTTCGAGTTGCTGAACAAGATAGGAGTGCTTTCCTCCGAGGACGCGTACAACCGCCTTATCGGAGTATGGCAGGGCTGCCGGGAATTCTGCCCGGCGCTTGATACGCTGCTCCCCCGCTGGCTTAAGGACTTCCGTGCCTATAACCGGATAGACGGCGGGGATCTTCCCGGCGATGAACAGCTTCCGGCAAGTTACAGCGGCGATGACGCGGATATCCTTGACCGGGTATATTCCCATAAACTAGATTTCCTCATGAGCAGATCCTCATACAATCTAAAGGGCAGCATTTTCTTCACCGATGAGAACCGACCCTTGCTGGAGGGAGCGCTTGAAGCCGCCCTGACCGCGCTGGACGAGTATTTCTCGGACAAGAACGTTACCCTGTTCGAGCTGCTGTGCGGCAGGCTAAAAAAGGACTTCAACTGGACGCCGTTTGCCGGGGCATATGTTGACCTTGACCGTATGGACGGCTTCCACAGCCTGAAAATTAGCCCGATGGAGCAGTACTGCACCAAGCGAAGCCAGCCCTGCCTTGAAGTTTTCGAGCCTGCCCCCTACCGCAGCTTTGTGGGGTGGGTGCTTAAAAGCGTGGAGGCGGTTCTGAGGAAACGCACCGGCTTCCGTTACAGCATTTCCCCGAACATAACCCCGGTGCTTGATGATTTCGCAAACCGAGAGCGTCTGTTGCAGCCCGCCGGCGCTCCGGAGTTCACAGAAATAATTCCCACGGCGGTGAACAACTGGTGCGATAAGCATGGTATCTACCCACCGAAAAAGCAGAAAAAACAGAAGCCCAGCTATAATTTTGACGAAATTCCGGACAGACCCGCCGGAAATTCCACCCCTGCCCCGGTGGAAATAGACATTTCAAAGCTTGCAAAGATCCGGGAGGAGTCGGACGAGATCACCGAAAAGCTGATAGTTGAGGAAGCGGACACCCTGCCCTCTGAGCAGATATCCGAAAAAATCACCGAGATAGAAAATGATGATTTTGAGGAGCAAACCGAGAATTTTGCACAAAGCTACTCTGAGTATAATATGTTAGATAATATACCCTGCGGTGATTTCTCCGGACTTTCACCGGAATGGCGGGAGTTTGCACAAGCGCTCTCCGCCGAGGATATAACCCTGCTGGAAGCGCTTCTGGACGGCTCTGCCGAGGCGCTATGCCGCAGCCGGGGTGTAATGCCGGAAACGGAGTACGACCGCATTAACTCCTCAGCAATGGAGCATATCGGCGATGTGCTTATCGAAAACGGAGAAATAATCCCGGACTATCTGCCGGACGCGGAAAAAATAATATCCTGCGTAAAGGGGTAAATAATATGAAAAAAAGATATAAAATCGCAGCGATATGCTGCTTTTGCGGCTCTGCGGCAAGCCTTGTCGTTGGAGCGTCCTTTCACGGGCTGAGAATGCAGCCGGAAAACCCGGAGCTGTTTAATCTTGGCGTGACAATGGTAATATCCATGCTCGGACTATCGACCCTCTGTATTGTGGCGGGGATAGTACTGGTGGTTAAAGGAAAGAAAAGGCGGTAATTATGGACATTATCGAAGCCTTGCAGAGCAAAAACAACACTGAAGCCTACAACCTGCTTCTTAAGCTGGAAGCCCAATCCGCACAGTCCAACGAACTTTACGACTTTTTCGGGGATTTTGTGGATCTGCTTCAAAGCAAAAGCTCCTTTGTGAGAGTGCGTGGCTTTAGGCTTGCCTGCGCGCAGGCAAGGTGGGACACTGAAAACCGTATCGAAGCAAATCTCCCAGTACTGCTTTCCATGCTTGACGATGACAAACCGGCAGCGGTCAGGCAGTGCCTTGCGGCTCTCCACGGAGCACTGCTGTACAAACCGGGACTGTCCAAAGCTATCAGCGGCAAGCTGGATAGAATGGACTTATCAAAGTACAAGGAGAGCATGAGCCACCTTATCAGCAAGGACATGGAGGAATTGCGTGATTATATGGGATAGCATTTCCAGCAGCGAAGTATAGCCAAAAGGCGGCAGACCATAAAGTCTGCCGCCTTAGTTATTTTTAAAGCTCGATCTTTCCGTACAGTGTCGCATTCTTCTCAGTGTCAACTGTTTCCTTTGAGAACTCTCCTGCGTCAGCGTTCTCGTCCGGTTCGTAGCTTCTGCGCTTGTATTCACGCTCGAAGCTGGTGGAGAAGCCGCTTGACTGACGGTAGTTGCGGGTATTTCCGGAATGTCCCCCGCGCTCGCCCCTGTCGCCGCGTCGTGAACGGCGGTTGTCGAACTTCGGCTTGTCTGCGTAGATTACCACGCGTCTGTAAGGCTCAGTGCCGGTGGAGTGGCTGGAAACGCCCTCGATCTCCGCAACGCAGCTATGGATAATTCTGCGCTCATAGGGGTTCATCGGCTCAAGAGCGATCTTTCTGCCCTGCTTGATGACCTTTGCGGAAGTCCTCTTTGCAAGGGACTCAAGAGTTTCACGGCGCTTGTCGCGATAGCCGTTGCAGTCAATGGAAATGCGGCAGTAGGACTCCTCTGTGCGGTTGCTTGCGAGAATAGTCAGATACTGTAAGCTGTCCAGAGTTTCACCGCGTCTGCCGATAACTACGCCCAGCTTTTCTCCGGTGATGTCCAGAACGATATTTCCGTCACGGCGAACTGCGTTGATCTCGAAGTTCTCAAGACCCAGCGCGTGCAGGACATCGGTCAGGTACTTCTTAGCTGCCTGAACCTTTGCGCTGCCCTCAATGTCAAAATCCGCAGGAAGCTCCGGAGCGTTCTCCGCCTCTTCTTCCTCAAAGGAAGCGGGAGCAGGCTCTTCTTCCGGAATACCAGCCTCTTCCTCCGCAGGCTCCGCCTTCTCAGGCTCAGCCGGAGCCTCATAGGAAGCCAAAACTCTTGCGTTGCCTTTCATTCCGAACAGTCCCTTACGCGGCTGCTCAAGGATATCGAAATCTATCTCCTCGGCGGAAACGCCGAAATCAGCCGCTGCCAGCGCCTTTGCCTCGTCAACGGTCTTTGCTGTGAATTCCTTTTCCATATTAGTTCCCCTCCTCTGAAAAATCAGTCGTTGTCATCGTCCTCGTTGTATTCCTCGCCGTATTTCAATGCGTCCGCCTTGCGGGCTTCTGCGAGCTTTCTGCGGTTGATCTCCTTCTGGGTGAGCTTTTCTCCCTTGTACTCAGCCACTGCGTTCTCGTCAGCCTCCTGACGCTTGCGCTTTTCTTCCTTTGCGGCAGCCTTCATACGTTCGTTGTACTCAGCCTCTGCCTGTGCGCGAAGCTTAGCCGGACTGTACAGCTTGTTCAGTATCAGCGTCTGCGCAATACCAAACGCATAGCTTATCGTCCAGTAGAAGCCGGCGCCGGCAGGTACAGTGAATACCAGCACTACCGAGAAGATCGGCATGATGAACATAGTTGCCTTCATGCAGCCGGAATTCGTTCCGGGATTATTCATCTCCATGGTCTTGTTGGAGATAAGTGTCTGAGCCATAGAGAATACGAACGCAAGGATAGGAATAAGGATCATCGGCCAGCCCATGTTGCTTGCGGGATCCTGACCGAGCGGAATTCCGAGGAATTCCAGCTTGTCCTCAAGCTCGTTAAGATTATCCTTATCCGCCTGACTGATGTTGTAATAAGCGGACGCTGTCGGATCCTTTTCAATGACCTGACCATAGCACTCGATAGCGTAAAGCTCTCTCTGGAGAGTTGCCGCCTGAGTATAGGTTATTGTCACATCATCTCCGCTTGCAGAAGCCTTAACAGAGCCAAACTGACGCTGAACAGTTTCAACTGCGTTCTTTGTGGACGCGCTGAAGCTGTGAGATTGTCTGTATTCGTTTTTCTCGTTCTCGTCGCCGATCGCGTCTATCTCTGCCTGCTCGGCGGTGGTGATCATATAGAGGTCGGTTTTGGTAAACAGATCGTTGCCGGAATCTGCCTTGAAGCTCTGTGTCATGCTGTCCTTGATGACTGCTGTGACAAGCCTCTTGCTGTTCTTGTCAAGGCTGCTCCATACGCTTTCATCAACCTCGCCCTCGAACGTGTCAAGCTTGTAAACATCATTGAGATAAAGCTTGTTGTCGTTGTAGTATTCAAGGATCTGCTTTGCGTCCCGGACGATATCATCGTGCTTTGTCAGCGCGTCGCCGGAAAGCTCCGCAGTGTTGTTGTATTCATCGACAAATATCTTCGTCATGGATACATAATAGGATTCCTGCATGATCTGTGTAGTGTTGCTCATGTGCTTGATATGAGTCATGGGCTTGTAAACTACGTCCAACACGCCGAAAAGAAGCAAGAAAGTAATAAGCATCGTGCCGCAGCCGCCCATCGGGCTGTAACCCTGCTGCTGAAGCTTTGCCAGCTCCTGCTGCTGCTTTTCCTGATTATTCTTGTATTTCTGCTGAATTTCCCTAACCTTCGGGGCAAAAATCGCGGATTTGGCGCTGTTTTTCTGCTGTCTTATCGCCAGAGGAAGCATTGCAAGCTTTACAAGAAATGTAAATATCAGAATAGCAATGCCTATGCTTGCGCCGGTATTTTTGCAGATAAGCTCATAAATACCCCAGAGGAGATATCCGAGCGGGTAGCCTATGATACTGTACAGGAACTCTATTGTGTCCACGTCCTTTCGTTCTGTGCAGCGCCGAGAATGAGAAGATGTTGCGCTGCGAAGCGTCCTCCGACCGGATAACCCGGCGGCATTTGAATGGTATATTAAAATGCGGCGCTTTCAGCCGCAGTTGTCTTCGCTTTTTATTCTTTATCTGTAATGTACGAAGCCCTGATGTCCTTGCTGAGATAATCTGCGCTATCATCGTCCGGAATGCCGAAATCCGGCGGAACCGGGAGCCGCTCCGGGTGAAAGCAGAACTTCTGCGGCACCGGGTCAATCCCGCCCGCGCCGAACGGATTGCACCGCATAATTCTCCATAACGTCAAATAACCGCCCCTCACCGCACCAAAACGCCGAATAGCGGTAAGCCCGTATTCGGAACAGCTTGGATAATAGCGGCAGCACGGCGGCAGAATTTTTGACAGCGTAAGTCTGTACAGCTTTATAATGCCAATAAACAAATACTTCATGACAGCTTAGACAGAATGTTCTTCATCATCAGGGAATAGATCTTAGTGGATTTAAGCTCCGGGGTCTTGCTCCTTGCGACAAAGACGAAATCATAACGCTTTTGTGTTTTTTCCTTTAAAACCGGCTCAAAAAGGCGGAAGGCTTCCCTTATGATCCGCCTTGAGCGATTTCGTTTAACCGCGTTCCCTACCTTTTTGCCGGTGACGATGCCAAGCCGGTTGCAGCGCCCGCGTCTTTCCCTGACGTAGCAGACAAAGGCGAAGGTAACGATGCTCTCTCCCTTTTTGAAAAGGAAGCTGAAATCGCGGTTATTTTTGATCACAATGTACTTCTTGCTGAAATCAGACATAAATGCGATCAAATCAGTAGGTCAGCTTTTTTCTGCCCTTTGCGCGGCGGCGAGCGAGAACCTTACGACCGTTCTTGGTAGCCATTCTCTTCATAAAGCCGTGCTCATGCTTTCTCTGAAGCTTCTTGGGCTGGTAAGTTCTTTTCATTCTGATATACCCCCTTTAATATATGGTAGTATCGCTGAGTGTTTTTATCCGGAGATATAGTTTCTCCGCACACAGCCGTCAACAATAATTAATTATACCCTATTATAAAGCCGTTGTCAAGGGTTTTCTGAAATTTTCACGATTTTTTTGACATTTTTATACCTTTAGTAATATTATTGCCGGAATATACTAAATTACGACTTGTTTTTCTGTGAAATATTTGTTATACTTTTATTTAGAACAGATAAAATATTGCGGAGGGAAACACGAACAGTGATCCGCCGCCCCATAAAACTCAGGAGGTAACGTAAATTGCGGCTTCTGAAAACAACAAAGCTGCTGCCAAAGCTTAATTCCGAGGAAACAAAGCTGTTTCACCGGGAGCAGCGGGAAAAGCCGGACAGAACGGTACTTTCCGGCGGCAGACGGCTGAGGCATGAGCTGAAATACCTCATAAACGAGGGTACATACATTGCCCTGCGGAACCGTCTTATTCCTCTGATGACCCCGGACGGCAACGGCGAAAAGGGCGAATACCGCGTGACAAGTCTGTATTTCGACGATATCTACAATTCCGGCTACTGGCAGAAGATAAACGGCATGGAAACACGCCGAAAGTTCCGCGTCCGCGCCTATAACCTCGACCCCTCGGTGATAAAGCTTGAAGCAAAGCACAAGGACGAAAGCTACGTTTCAAAGCTCTCCCGGCGGCTGACAGAGGAACAATACCGCGCCCTGCTGAGCGGCGACTGTTCCTTTATGCGGGACAGCGACAGCGAGGAGGACGTTTTCGGGGAGTTTTACCGCTCCGATCTTATTACCCGCCTGCGCCCGCGTGTGATCGTGGACTATCAGCGGGAGGCGCTGATCTACCCCTTCGGAAATGTCCGGATCACCTTTGACAAAAAGCTCTCGGTCTGCATGAACACACTGGATATGTTCTCGCCGGAAGCGCAGTACAGCCGGATATATGACAAAGAAATTATACTTGAGGTAAAATTCGATAAATACATTCCTGAAAGTATACAGGCGGCAATACACGGAATAAACGCGCCGGTTCAGCCTGTATCAAAATATATGATCTGCACAGACAGAATGCTGGAGGTAAAGTCCTATGGTTAATGAATTACTGATAAGCGGCTCAAAAATAAGCGACGCCGCTTCGCTGCTCGGAGAAAGCTTTGACTTTTCATCGTCCCTCGCAAATCTCAGCGTCACCACTATTCTGTTTACGCTGCTGACAGCGGCGGTGTGCGGCGTGGTAATCTATCTGGTGTACCGCTTCTTCAACCGCAGCGTAATATATAATGAAAATTTCAACATTCTGATAATCCTGACGACAGTTGTCACATCGTTCATAATCATGACGATAAGTGCGAACGTTGTGCTGTCCCTCGGTATGGTGGGCGCATTGTCTATCGTCCGCTTCCGTGCCGCAGTCAAAGACCCGCTGGATATAGGCTTCCTGTTCTGGGGAATTGCCGCAGGAATTACCGCCGGAGCGCAGCTCTACTGGGTGGCCCTCATCGGAACGGCGATAATCGCGGTCATCTACATACTAATCACCATTTTCCGCAAGGAAAAGAAGAGCTACCTGCTGATAGTGCGCTACGCAGCTACCGCCGAAATGAATGTGAACGGCGTACTGAACGGCGTTAAATACCGTCTGAAGAACAAGACCCAGACCGGCAGCGGCGTAGAGCTTACCGTTGAGGTCAAAGTAAGACGCAACGACACCGCCTACCTCAGCCGCTTCAACGCGATCGAGGGAGTGGAGAGTGTAACTCTTCTTGAATACAGCGGAGAGTACATGAACTGATAAATCAAGCAAAAACCGCGCAGGCTGTTCATAATGAGCAGCCTGCGCTCAGCTTGTCGAAAAACTCAGTTTTGCCCGCGAAGCGGGCTTTTGAAATCCGTTTTTTGCCCCAGCTCTGCCGGGGCAAAAAACACTTCTATCCGCACAACTGTGCGAACTGACAGCTTTGCTGTCAGTGAGTGCGGGCGGTGCGGATGTTCGGCGAGAAAGTCCCTTTAGGGACTTTTTCGACGGTCTGCGCGCAGGCTGTTCTTAGTGAGCAGCCTGCGCTTATGTTACGAAGTTTATGTAAGCGAATACCTGCCCTCCGGCAGCAGTGAAATGTGTCCCAGAATTTCCAATTCCGTAAGCGCCTCCGCCGCCTGAGCATAGGGCAGTCCCGTCAGCTCTGTCAGCTCGTCCGGAGTGCGCTGCTGCTCTGCTATAAGCCTGAGCAGCTTTGCCTGAATTTCGTTCAGTTCTTCAAAAACCTTTTCGCTGACAGCTTTCGTATGCTCCGAAGCTGCGGAAGCTTTATGCAGCGCTTCGGAGTTTTCCGGAGTTGCTGCCGGCTGAGTTGCTGCCGGCTTTGCGGCTTTCATGGATTTATCCTGAGCCGCAGGCAGGTACTGCTTCTTCTGCTGCGGCTTGTGGTGAAGCCTGCCGCCGAGAACCTCCGGATCGATCCTGTTGAAATAATGGTACATATATTCATGAACGATATCAAGGTAATCAAACACCGGTATCGCACCGTCCCTGAGATACGGAATAACTCCCGCGCAGCTTTCCTTTGTGATATCTCCCGGAGGTACGCAGAACAGATCACGACCCTGTTCAATAGCGTGGTTTGCGGTAAGCAGGCAGCCGCTCCGGGTAGAGGCTTCTATCACCAGCGTTCCCAGCCCCAGACCGGAAATTATACGGTTTCTTTCGTGGAAATACGTTGCCGTAACCCCCGCATGAGGAAGCAGCTCGGAAATTACCGCTCCGCCGCCCTCTACGATCTTCCGTTTCAGCCCCTCGCTTTCACTTGGATAGTTCACAAGCTGCCCGCAGGCAAGCACGCCGATAGTCGGAACTCCGCAGTTCACGGCGCAGCTATGCGCCACCGTGTCGATCCCCACCGCAAGACCGCTCACCATTACCGTGCCGATCTGCGCAAGGCTCCCGCACAGCATTTTCGCGGCGCGCACCGCATATTCCGAGGGTCTGCGCGGACCTACCACCGCCAGCGGCACCTCCCCGTCAAGACAGGTGAGAGTCCCACGGACAAACAGCACGATAGGCGGCGAATAGATATTTTTCAGGAGAGAGGGGTATTCCGGATCATCAAGGGTTATTATGCGGATAGAGTTCGCGGCGCATTCCTCCATGATCTGACGGACTTCGCGGGTACGGGTGTTCCGTGCGCGCTGCTTTTCCGCCTCGCTGAGATGACGGCATTCGCCGTCCCGGATAGCGCGGCACAAATCCTCCGCCGAGCCGTATTTCTCAAGCAGCTTTGCGGTTTTCGGATTGTGCGGGTTCATTACCAGAAGCAGCCACAGCCATACCTCAACTGACGAAGCCCTCATACTTTTCACTCCTTATTATTGATATCTTTGTGCGTCCTGCGGCGGATAAGGGATTTTAGCATCAGTATCACTCCCAGTACCACTGCCGCCGGAAAGGAATAATAAAACGCTATGGCGACAACGCTGTAACCGCCGCCGATAATAGTTTGTATCAGGAATAATATACCTGTTATTATTGCCGCCGGCGCTGCGGTAAGCGCCCAAAATTCAAAAGCAGGAATGCTCAGCTTACATTTGGTATATATCTGCGCGGCAACAAAAACAACTGCGTGGACAAGTCCCCATATAGCCGCATAATACGCTCCTGAAAGCAGACCGCACGTTCCTGTGGCGGCTGCGATCAGCCCTCCCAGAACAAAAAGCGGTTTGTTCCGACGGTGAACAAAGCACAAAACTATTCCCAGCACCAGCAGATACAATCCGGAATATATCAGACAGGAAACCGTAGACAGATATTCCCCAAGCCCCGCAAAAAATCCTCTAAAATAGCCAATGCCGTCGAGGTAGGTCACAATCCCGAATCCCACCCCGGATATCGCCGCCGCAGGAACCGCTGCGCACAGCCAGAACCTCATCCCGGAGACACTCAAGTTACGGGAGTAGTTTTTTTCCAGCATGACCGCACCGTAAATATGTCCGGCAAGAATAAGCATACTCAGCACAATTCCAAACCAGAAAAGGGTCATTACCAGAAACATCGCTCCAAAGCCTGCCACAAACGTGACAAGAGTATTCCCGACTATCAGCAGAGCCAATGCCAGAGGCTTTTTCATAACGAACTCCTTTCGAAATTGTGTACTATGCTCAGGGAAGCGGCGGGCGGTTAGCGTTAATAATACAGATCACGGAAATAACTGCCGCCGCATAAACCAGCACCGGAGCAGCCCCGCACAGCCAGAATTTCCCCGGAGTAAGCCACCCCCGCTTTGAGTACAGCATCTCAAGCCGCACCTCTGCGGCGATTATCCCAACGGCAGCCACCAGCCAGATCACAATTCCGAACTGCTGAAGCCACAGAGCCAGAAAGAACGCCGCCGCTCCCATTGCGAGGGTAGCAAGTATGTCCCCGGCGATCAGCAGCGTAACCGCGATAGGCTTTTTCATAACGCTTATATGCTGAAAACCGCGCTGGTGAAAGCAGGGAGAGTAAGTCCGCCCAGCTCCATTTCCTCCCCGGTCAGCAGGTCGGTCTTTCTGCCGCCCATGTTGAGGTTATAGGTGAACGGCTTTTCGTCCGCGTTGATAACGGTAAGCAGAGTTTCGCCCTCCCCGCTTCTGGAGAACGCATACTGCCGGTTTGTGAGCTGCACCTGCTTGTAGTCGCCCACAGAAGCCGCCGGGTGTTGCTTAACGATGTCCGCAAGGCTCCTGATGTGCGCGGTAAGGTCGCGAATCCCGGAGTTCTTCATCTGCTCAAGGTCAAATTCCGGACGAAGCATATCATCGCCACCGTGGTTCTTGTCACCCTCGATACCGAATTCGCTGCCGTAGTATACCGACGGAATGCCCGGCATCATGAACATAAGTGTGTAGATTTCCGGAAGATGCTCCTTGGTTTTCAGCATGGTGGCAATTCTGTTCACATCGTGGTTGTCAACGAATGTATACAGGTGCTTTCCTCTGTAAAGGCACCAGTTTTCGCTGCCGAACTGACGGTTGATCGAATGCGCGATCTCGAACATATTCATGTCGTTGAAGCTGGAGAACAAGCCCTTGTAGCACTCGTAATTCGTCACGCTGTCCAGCATTTCCGGGTTCATCCATTTATTGTAGTCCCCGTGCAGCGTTTCGCCCAGCAGGAAGAAATCCTCACTCAGCCACTTGCAGTGCCCGTGCAGCTCCTTTAAGAAGTTCAGGTCAAGGCAGTAGGCAACGTCCAGCCGCAGTCCGTCAATGCCGAACTCGTTTTTCCAGCCTGTAATAACGTCCTTGAGGTAATTCTTCACATCCGGATTGTAGAGGTTGAGCTTAACCAGCTCATAGTGACCCTCCCAGCCCTCATAATAGAAGCCGTCGTTGTAGCAGGAATTACCCTCCCGAACATGGAACCAGTCCTTTTTATAGCTGCCAAGCTTATGCTCTCTCACGTCCCGGAATGCGCCGAATTCACGCCCCACATGGTTGAATACGCCGTCGAGCACAACCTTTATTCCGTTCTCGTGCAGCGCGTCGCATACCTTCTTGAAATCCTCGTTAGTGCCAAGACGGCGGTCGATCTTTGTGTAATCCGCCGTATCATATCCGTGAGCCGAGGACTCGAAAACCGGCCCGAAGTATATCGCATTGCAGCCAAGCTCCTTAATATGGGGAATATCGTCGATAAGCTTCAGAATTTTGTGGGTCGGCTCGGACTGAAAATCATTCTGTCGGGGACAGCCGAAATAACCGATCGGGTAAATGTGATAAAATACTGCATTTTCATACCATTTCATGAGGTGCTTCTCCTTGAATAATGAATTATTGTCGATTTGTGCGACATATCATCTCATGTCGAATATTCAGTCATATTGACGAAAAACCCATAAGATTATATGCTAAGTATATCACAAATGTAACGATATGTCAAGTTTCTTGTGCAAAACTTACAATTTTTTATACAAAAAATAGCTATTGTATAAAAAATCATACAATGCTCTTGAAATTACAATTTCCATTTGCTATAATATAAATAAGAGGCGAAATTTTATTTGTTAAATTTTTGAATAATTGTAACCTATAATTTCCAATATTTAGAATAGATTGCCAGTGAGCGTCATATAATTCGGGACGCCACTGGGTCAGTTTTTCCCTCATACAATCCGGAGGTGCTTTATGAAAAGCAAGATCATCAATAAAATAATATCGCTGGCTGCAGCGCTTATGCTGACGCTCACGATCTGTCCGCCGGGCGCGTATGCCGCCTCCGGTGAAGAGGCAGTGGTCGTGGGAGTAAACCCCGACTACGGAATATTCTCCGTTGGCGGAAACTACTCCGGATTTGCTCTGGATTATCTGCGTGAGATCAAGAAGCGTACAGGACAGAACTTCACCTTCGTTGAAGGAACTGCGCCGGAGCTTGCGGCAATGCTGGCAAAGGGCGAGGTGGACATTATCCCCTGCGTAAGCGATAGAGAGCTTATCGCATGGCAGGCAATGACCTCTGCAAACTCGGACGAACCGGTGAGCCTTTCCCTGTCAGAGATATCTCTCTGGATAAAGCACACAGCGGTTTACGCGCGCAATAAGGGAACCGATTCCATCAACTTCAACGACTTCGCAACGCTGAGAAAAAGCAGGATAGGCTACCTTAAAGAGGATTACAGCAAATATTTCATAAACGGCGCGTTCATCGGCGCAGATCTGCGCAAGGCGGATTTTGTTGGCTATGATACCGAAACCCAGATGAAGACCGACTTCGAGTCCGGCAAGATAGACGCGGTGGTAAAGGACTGCTTCCGCACATGGGAAAACGAGGTCATTGTATATCAGGTAACTACCGACGACTGCTTTTTCCTTGCTTCCTCTGACGATCAGGAGCTGCTGGATATGCTTGACGAGGGTGTTGGCAGCATTTTTATGACCGACAGCAGCTTCGCATACGGACTGTATGAGAAGCACGTCTGCAAATACGGCAGCCAGCGCTACTCCCTCACCGAAACGGAAAAGCATTATCTTGAAAAAAATCCGGAAATAACCGTTGCATTTAACCTCCAGTCCAGCTCAGCGGAATGCTACGACAGCAGCACTGAGCAGCTCACGGGAGCCACCGCCGAGATAATGGACCAGGTAAGCAGCATCAGTGGTCTGAAGCTCCGGTTCGTTGCCTACGACAATCTGACGGACTGCATTTCCGCATTGAACAGCGGCAAGGTTCAGGCTGTCTGCGGAGGAGTAAACGCATACAGCACCGTGAATTATCAGGGTCTGCGTGTTTCCGCGCCCTATTCCAGAATTCCGATAGCCGCCGCCGGAAAACCCGGAAGCTCCGTCGGTTCGCGTTCAAGAATAGCCATTCCGGCAGGCGCAGACGATATTTCCCAGTATATATCCGAGTGCTACCCCAGCGCTCAGATACTGCACTACGAAAACGAGAAGAAGTGCTTTGAAGCTGTTAAGCGCGGCGAAGCGGACGCAGTTACCACCAACATATACGACCTTATCTATATGCTGAACAACGGATATGAGGATCTGGAGATCATTGATGTAAAATCCTCATTCCATTCTGAGTGCTTTGCTTTCGCAAAGGACAACGAAGAGCTGTTCCGCATTATCGGAAAGTCGCTTTTGTGTTACAGCAACAACAACGCACTCACCTCCGCTTTCACCAGCATTTCCGGCGGCAGCGGCACCACTGAAGCGAACAAGTTCGTTGAAAACTATCTTGTGTGGATCATCGGCGGAATCCTGATCATTCTGGGAGCAGTTTTCGTGGTGGTATGCCTTTCTTCGTTCCGAACCCGTCATGTTGCAGACATCGACCCGCTTACCGGCGGACGCAGCAAACGAAAGTTCTTTGAGGACGCAAAGAAGCTGCTCAAAAAGTCCGATCCCGAAAAATGGGCAGTGGTGCTTTTCGACATCGACAAGTTCAAGTACGTCAACGACCGCCTCGGCTATGACGAGGGCAACAGAATGCTGGAGCGGCTCCATAAAACCGTTTCCGATCATCTTGACCGGGATGAGATCTTCGCCCGTATGTCCGATGACAATTTCGTAATGGCAGTAAAGAACGCCACCGACAACGAGCTTACCTCCCGGATCAACGATATTTTCACCGAGTTTGACCGCCGAAACAGCCTTTTTGTGAAATACCCGGTGGTTTTCAGCGCCGGCATCTGCCGCCTGAACCAGTGTATGCACGAAAGCCGTCACGGTGACGTTGACATCAATGCGGCAATTGACCGCTGCAAGATAGCCAAAAGCACTCTTAAAGGCACGCACTATTCCTCTATCGCATTCTATGACGGATCGATCCGGGATAAGGCGCTGCGTGAAAAGGACTACGAGAGCGTTATGCCCTCAGCCCTCAAGCGCCGCGAATTCCAGTGCTACCTCCAGCCGAAGTACGGTCTGCGCTCCCGCAACATTGAGGGTGCCGAGGCTCTGATACGCTGGAACAGCCCGGAATTTGGCTTTATCTCCCCCGGAGATTTTATCCCGATCGCCGAGAAGAACGGATTCGTGGTGGAGCTGGACTTCTTCATTCTTGAGGAGGTATGCCGCGCTATGCGCCACTGGCTGGACGAGGGAAAGAAACCGGTTGTGGTTTCTGTAAACCAGTCCAGACTTCACCTCAATTATGACGATTATATCTGGCGGCTTCGTGAAATTGTCGATAAATACGACATTCCCTATGAATACATCGAGCTGGAGCTTACGGAAAGCGTTTTCACAGAGAATGCCGAAAAGCTGCTCAAGATCATGCACAAGCTGCACGAGATAGGATTTAAGCTTTCTCTTGACGACTTCGGTTCGGGCTATTCCTCTCTGAATATGCTCAAGGATATCCCGGTTGACGTGGTGAAGATAGACAAGGAATTCTTCAACGACACCATGAACACCCAGAAAGGACGTGCGGTTATTTCAACCGTTGTAGACCTCGCCAAAAACCTCGATATGGATGTAATATCCGAGGGCGTAGAAACCCGCGAGCAGGTGGACTTCCTCACAGAGATCCACTGCGCAATGGTTCAGGGCTACTATTTCGCAAAGCCCATGCCGATCAGCGAGTTTGAAAAGCTGTGGTACGAGGATCTGGAAGATATCCGCAGGAAAAAGGAACAGGCAGCAGCCCAGCAGCAAAGGCGGCTTAACGCAATGGAGCACAGTAACGCAGATAACGGCTCTGACAGCTCCCGCACAGGCAGCTTACCAAACGGCACTGTTCAGCCGACCTGACGCAGATTAAAAAAATGCGGAGGCACTGTCCTCCGCATTTTCAACTTGTAGAAAAAGTCTCTTTTCAGGGTGGCGAGAAGCCGTCAGATTCTAGGAACCCGCATAGCGGCTAGGCTTAGTACCTGCCGTTATGCGGGGTGACGACGAAGATGATGGTTTATCGACAGCCTGTAATGCGGAGGCACTGTCCTCCGCATTTCATTTCATATAAAGGAGCAGCCATGACATCATATATTATCAGGATCGGAGATATTCCGGTAAAAATCTATACAAACGGCGCGTCAGAGCGCACAATACTCGCGGTACACGGCTTCGGCGGCAGCAAGGACAGCCTTGCGATAGAGGGACTTGCACGGCGGCTGTGCAGCAAAGGCTTCCGTGTCGCAGCCCCGGATCTTCCCTGCCACGGAGAGCGCACCGAAAACGAAACCAAGCTCACCCCGGAACGCTGCGTTTCAGACATCATGACAGCGGAGGACTGGCTTGCGGAACAGTTCGGCGGCGAAATATCCGCGTTTGCGACAAGTTTCGGAGCCTGCTGTGTTCTTCGGCGGCTGGAGCTTCGCGAGAACCGCTTCCGCCGCATTGTGCTGAGAGTTCCGGCGGTGAACATGGCGGACTCCATGCTGCGCTGCATGAAGCTCTTTCAGCCGGATTTTACGCTGGAAAAAGCCCAAACCGAGGGATTTCATGTCAAAATGAGCCGTGAACTGCATATCCCTTTTTCATTCTACGATCTGCTTCTCGCCATGAACGAGGTTCGGCACTGTGAAGCGTGGAACAGCCCGGATATCCTGACGATATATTCCGGAAAGGACGAGCTTGTCGCCCGCGCCGATACCGAGGAATTCCTCCGGCTCAATCCCTCGATTCAGAGAATGTGCCTTGAGGAAAGCGGCCACCGAATGGCGGAAAAGCCGGAATTCCTTGAAGCGGCGCTGGATCGTGCCGCAGAGTTCCTTTCTGAATAAACAAATCTGCCTCAGGAGTTTGTTCCCGAGGCAGATTTCTTATACAATAATATTACTTCTTAATCACCAGTTCCGAGCTGTCCGGAGTGCTCTTCGACTCGATAAAGGAATCAAGAGAAAGGTCTACCCCCAGCACATACCAGTTGAGCGACAGAATATCGCTTGTCGCCATTGCGACTCCCTCCCGCTGCATGATCGTTCCATTCACGTCCTTGAGCTGATCGTTAAATATGTAAGCAGCGCCGCTCGCGACCTTAGGTATGAGCTTGTTCATGATATCCTGAGTGCCGTCCTTTGCGGCGGGAAGCGCGTCAGATACGTTGACAACTCCGTTTCCGAGAGTTCCCATGTAGGATTCCGGCTGCCATTCGCCAAGCTGCATTGATTTGTACTGTGACAGATAAAAGCTGTCCCGGGAAGAATAGAAATACATCAGCAGGTTCTCATAATCCCCGGCATTCTCGCTGTAATCAAGGTTTCCGATAACCTTAACACCCTTTTTGTTGCAGTATTCTACGGTTTCAGCGGACTCAGTATAACTGATGATTACATCGCAGCCCTTGTTTATCAGAGCGTCCACAGCCTTTCGGATCTCTCCGTCCTCTCTGGCGGTGGCAGTGACCAGCGTTGCCGATGAGTAAACTATCTGGGTGCCAAGCGCCGCAGCGTCCACCACCGGCACTGAATACAGCATAACCGGGTCAACAACTATTCCGATCTTCTCGCTCTCAGAGTTGAAAGCCGCAGCAACGCCAGCAACATAGGCTCCCTGATAAATGCTCTCCGTATATGCGAAGATGTTCACCGAACGGGTGCTTGAACCGTAATCAATGAAATTAATATTCATATAGCTCTGGGAAACCGGGTTGATAGCGTGGCTGAAAACCGGGCTGCCGGATACGATGTGAGTACAGCCGTCCTCCACCAGCAGCTTGACAGCCTTTTCAAAATCCGCCACGTTGACGTTCTCTATGTATTCAGATTCAATATTCGAGTACTGCTGCGCCGCAATGCGCTGCTTGTTGCAGTCGCCGGTGAAGCTGAATTCGTCAACGCTGCCGTTGTATATGAAGCCAAGCTTTGCAACAGGCTCTGTATCCTCAACGCTCTCGGAAGATGTTTCCGAGGAGCTTTCCTCTGACCCGTCGGATTCTGTCGAACCGCTGCACGCAGACAGAGAGGTGAGCGTCATACATATCGCCATTGCCGCCGCAGCATATTTCAGCCATTTTATGCTCATTTTCAATACCTCCGGTATATTTTAGGCAGTAATATACTTGTTGTCTTTAATAATCCATACAATTTGCCTGTACAAATCCATTATACCATAATTTCGGAAAAAAATCATCACTTTTCAGAAATATTTCACGATAGTTTTTAATTTTTTATATTTATTTTTTTTCGGAGTTATGCTATAATACTAATAGCAAATCTTCTTATAGACTTTGTCTATAAGAAGATGCCGCCGAATCGGCGGCTGCAGACCGTCGAAAAAGTCCCTAAAGGGACTTTCTCGCCGAACATCCGCCCTGCCCGCGTAAGGCATAAGGCGTAAGCCGTTGCCAGTACACTTGTGCGGATAGAAGTGTTTTTTGCCCCGGCAGAGCTGGGGCAAAAAACGGATTTCAAAAGCCCGCTTCGCGGGCAAAACTG